>CALUIF010000195.1 GCA_944320635.1 uncultured Bacteroides sp.
GCGTCTTGGCGTTGTACACCGAGTCGGCCAGCCAATGCTCCATGTCGAAGGTGCGGGGCGACAAGTGCACGTGCTCCATGTACTGCAACTGCCCGATGGTTTCCATCGCAGGGGTCTTGGCGGCCTGAGGATTCTCTTTCTGCTGTTTGGCGTATTCCCACCCGGCCTTGAAGCCCGTGGTGGCGCCTACCATCATATAATATCCCATTTCCAGCACCGACCAGCCCATCAGCAGCAGGACGACGGCGCAAAGGATGTTCAGTCTCTTTTTCATAACGCTTTATTATTGTCTGTTGTATTTGCCGTTGAATTATTCTCCCAAACACGCTCCGCGCCCGCCGCCGGACGGCGCAGCAAAGCCCACAGTGCCAAGGCAAACGCCACCGCAGCCACCGCCAGGCAGACGGTATAGGAGCCGCCGCCCATCACCTGCTGCAGGCTGTCGGCCTCGGGATAACGCAGCGTGAGCCACACCGAGAAACTGTTGTTCAGCACGTGCACCACCATGCAGGGGATGAGGCTGCGCGTGCGCCAATACAGCCAGCCCAGCAAGATGCCCGCAAAGCTGGCAAACACCACCTGCGCCGGGTTCATGTGGATAAGGCCGAACACGAGCCCCGACACCACTATCGCCACCCAAGGCCGGCGGCACGTGCGCAACAGCACCCGCAAGATGCCGCCACGGAAGAACAGTTCCTCCACCACGGGTCCCACGAAGGCCACGAGCAGGATGCCCGCCCACGACGACTGCATATAGCTGAATGATGCCTCCAGCCAGTCGGGCAGGAAGCTGAGCACCGAGGTCAGGGCGTCGAGCAGCAGGATGGCTCCCGCGCCCAGCAGCACCGTCCAGCCCAGGTAGCCCGCCGAGAGGGGCGAGTAGAGGCGGCCGTCGCCCGTGAGGTATCCGGCCTTCCACAGGTACCACACGGTGAACAGCAACGTCACGGCCAGCCCCGGTATGATGGCCTGTTGGACAACCAGGGTCTCGTCCAGCGTGCCTGTGGTGGCAAACTGTATGCCCATTACAAAAGGCAGAACCGCCAGCGTGCCCAAGTATTGGAAGGCGATGTATAGCAAGATGAGTTTAAGTACTGTTTTCATTGTCCGTTCATGTCAGTTATTGGAATGTCCCGATACGGGGTCGTATTTTCCCCGTATTTGCTCCGCTCCACCTCCGCTCTTCCTCCGCTCCTATAGAAGCGGAGCTGGAGCGGAGCAAAAGCGGAGCAAATACGGGTCGGAAGCGTCGCGGCAAGGTTGATGGCCAAAGGAAGTCAGCGCACGGCAAAGAGGTTGGCTTCACTCGTCATGGCATGCTCGGCCTGGAGCTGCCACTGGTTCTGCTGGCCGTCCCACTCGTAGGCTTGGTAGTTTAGGCCGGCGGGGGTGAGGTTGTAGTCGGCGCGTTGGCGGGCATCGGTATAGTCGTCTGCCTCGTCGTTCCACAAGGCGTATTCCAGGGAGATGCCTTCGAGGCCGTAGGCGTAGGTCATGCAGTAGTAGCGCTGGTAGGCTTGCTTCACGTCGTTCCACCGGAAGGCTTCCTTGCGCACCAGGCGTCCGGCTTCGTCGTAAGTGTAGTCATACTTCAGGTGGTGTTCCAGATACTTGCCGTCGGCCTTGTACACGGTTTCCGAGGTGATTTGGTTGTTGTCGTCCATCGCGTAGTTATAGGCGAACTTGCCCGAGAGGTTGTTGGCTACTGAGGTTACCAGACTGGTTGCTGCGAAGATTGCTGTCATTACTAAAGCTTTCATATGGGTTGTTGTTTTAATGGTTATACTATTGAGTGTAATTGTTGTTTTTGTCGGTTGTATTTGCCGGTGGATGTTTACCGGGTTTCTTCCAGTGCGTCGGCTATGGCGTGCTTCACGTCGACATACACATGGTCTATCAGGCAGTAGATGGCCACTCCCATCAGGAAGTAGGCGATGCCTTTCAACAGGCCTGTCCATGCATTCTTTTTCTCCGGTTTCGTTGTTGCTTTCATATCGCTTATACATTTAAGAGTTATACAATCTGTTGTTTTTCGATAATCATTTATCGTTTTTCGATATGCAAAGGAAAGGGTAATTTTTGAACTGTGCAAGAAAAACGAGAAAAATTTATCGAAAAACGATAAAAAAAGTACGTTTTTCAATAAAACCGCCCGGCGAAGGGGTAAAAAACGCCCCCGCAGACAACGGAAATTGCCTGCGGGGGCGGTATGAACCATCGTATGGAGCCTATTGCACAGCTTCGGCCTGTTGCAAGGCCCGGCGCACGGCTTCCTCGTCTGCCGCCAACTGTTGCTTCAGTCCGTCGAGGGAGGCGAACTTGTGCTCGCCCCGCATGCGGCGCACGAAGGTGAGGCGCAAGGGGCGGTGGTAGACGTCTTCATTGAAGTCGAAGATATAGACCTCGATGCTGCGGTCGTCGCCGTTGGCCAGCGTGGGGCGGGTGCCGATGTTCAGCATGCCGCCGTAGCAGCGGCCTTCGACGTCCACCTGCACGGCATATACCCCGTTGGCAGGCACCAGTTTGTCGGGGCTGCCGGGCAGCAGGTTGGCGGTGGGGTAGCCCAGCGTGTGGCCTATGCCCCGGCCGGCAGCCACGGTGCCGCCGATGAAGTAGCGGTAGCCCAGGCATTCGGCAGCCGTAGCCACATCGCCCTCCTCTTGCAGCAGGTGGCGTATCAGCGAGGAACTTACGGGGCGCCCGTCCGCCAAAGCCGGCATACTATAAGCCTCGGCCGGAAGCACCTCCATGCCAAGCTCACGGCCGTAGCGCACATAGTCGTCGAACCCCTCGCTACGGTTGTGCCCGAAGCGGTGGTCGTAGCCCACCACCAGGGCGCGGATGTTATAACGGTGGCGCAGCACTTCCATGAAATCCTTTGCGGAAAGGGAGGCCAGGTGGGGGGTAAAGTCGAGCAAGATGCAGCTGTCAATGTCCAGCCCGCCCAGCAAAGCCAGCTTCTCTTCGCGCGTGGTGAGCAGGCGGGGGCAGAAACCGGGCTGCAACACCTTGCGCGGATGCACCGGAAAGGTGACCACAGCCGAGTCCATGCCTCTTGCAGCCGCCTCGCGCCGCACTTGCTCGATGAGGAAACGATGCCCCCGGTGCACGCCGTCGAAGAAGCCGATGGTCGCCACACAGGGGGAATTATGGGTGCAGATGCTGTCCAACCTCATGGGCACTCCTGCATTATTTCTTGGCCAGACGCTGTATCAGGCGGACAACCTCGCCCACCCACAACACGCACGACGTAGCGGCAATGATAATGAGCCATGTAGAAAGGTCGAGCGGCTCGGTGCGGAACACCTTCCCGCCAAACTCCACGATAATAATCTGCCCCACCAGGATAATCGACGCCACGCCCAGCATGCCCAGCGCGTGCCCGGCATCCTTGAAGATGGAATGGTTGGTGCCAAAAACGCTTGCGTTGAACAGGTTCCAGAACTGCAACATGACAAACACGGTAAAGAAGATGGTAAGGTAGTGCACGCTCATCTCGCCGTTGGGCAGCAATCCTCCCGGCAATCCCTTGAAGTAAACAAGCAGCCCCATCAGGATAACGAGGAAGGCGATGCCTACCCCGAAAATGTTGTTGCGCATGGCGGGGGTGATGATGAAGTCAGTGCGCTTGCGTGGCTTCTCGTTCATCACATCGGCACTGGGAGCAATGGAAGCCAGCGCCATGGCCGCAAAGGTATCCATGATGAGATTTACCCACAGCATCTGCGTCACGGTGAGCGGCAGGGAAGTGCCGAAGAAGGCACCCAGCAGCACGCTAAGCAGTGCCACCACGTTGATGGTGAGCTGGAACACGATGAAGCGCTGGATGTTCTTGTAGAGCGAGCGCCCCCACATCACCGCCGTGGCAATGCTGTGGAAGGAGTCGTCCAACAAGGTAATGTCGCTCGCCTCTTTGGCCACGGAAGTACCCGTACCCATCGACAGGCCCACCTGTGCGTGGTTCAAGGCAGGCGCGTCGTTGGTACCATCGCCCGTAACGGCCACTACGGCACCCTTCTGCTGCAAGAGTTGCACGAGGCGTTGCTTGTCCATGGGGCGGGCGCGACTCATCACCTTCAGGTCGAGCACGCGGTCCAGCGCCTCCTCGTCGGTCAATGCGGCAAACTCCACGCCCGTAATGCGGTTTCGCTCCGTGTCGCCCGGTTGCCACAGGCCTATCTGGCGGGCAATCTCGGTGGCTGTGCCCGGCGTGTCGCCCGTCACAATCTTCACGCCGATGCCTGCCGACTGGCATTTCTTCACGGCTTCGGGCACATCGGGACGTATCGGGTCGCTGATGGCAAAGATGCCCAGGAAGGTCATGCCGCCTTCAGATACCAGCTCGGCACAGTCGGTCTTTCCGCTTTCGGACACGTACTTGTAGGCCAAGCCCAAGGTGCGCATAGCCTTGTTCTGGTAGGCCAGCAGCTGTTCGTTGTATTGCTGCACCTTGTCGGCCGACAGGTTGCACTTGCCCATTACGATTTCGGGCGCACCTTTTATATATAACACACGTTTCTTCTGCAAGGGCGAGTCGACCAGCGTGGCCATGTACTTCCGCTCGGTGGAGAAGGTGAGCTGGTCTACCACCTTTGCGCCTTCACGCAGCGGCATGTAGTTTTTCCCCTGCCCGTTGAGCCACAGCAGCAGGGCCACTTCCGTGGGGTTGCCTACGCCCGTGGGCTTCTCTCCCGCGCCATTTTCTTCCAGGAAGGCGGTGGAGTTCACGGCTATGCCTTCGGCTATCAGGTCGGGATTGCTTTCGTCCAGTTTCGCCTCGTACACCTGCATCAGGTTCTGGGTCAGCGTGCCAGTCTTGTCGGTGCAGATGACGGTGATGGCGCCCATCGTTTCGCAGGCATGCATCTTGCGCACCAGGTTGTTGGTCTTCAGCATGCGACGCATGTTCAAGGCAAGGCTCAGGGTGACGCTCATGGGCAGTCCCTCGGGCACGGCCACTACAATCAGCGTCACGGCCATCATGAAGTATTTCAGCACGATGTTGGCTACGGCCAGCCACTGTTCCCAGCCAGTCACCTCATTGGCCTGGAAGTAGACGTAAAGGTCTTTGGTAGTGAAGATGACAAACGTCAGTATAGCAATGGTGAAGCCCGCTTTCCCTATCAGGTTGGCCAGCTTGGTCAGCTGGATGTTCAGCGGGGTCTGCTCCTGGCTCTGCTCGGTAGCCTGGCGGGCCACTTTGCCTATTTCGGTGGCATCGCCCACGCGGTCTACCACCATAGTGCCGTGGCCGTCGGTCACGGTGGTGCCGCGCATCACGGTGTTCGACGGATAAGTGGCATCTTCATCGAAGTCGGCCTCGTTCGTCGTTTTGTTCACCATCAGCTCTCCCGTCAGGCTCGATTCGTTGACTTGCAACGACACGGCCTCTACCAGCGTGCCGTCGGCCGGCACTTCTTCGCCGGTGTTCAGGATGACGATGTCGCCCACCACCACGTCTTTGCGGGGAATCTCGTGCACTTTACCATTGCGGATAACCGTCACAGGCGTCTCCTCGCCCACGGCATTCAGCAAGTCGAACTTCTTATTGGCATCATACTCAAAGAAAAAGCCGATACCCGTAGCCAGCAGGATGGCCGCAATGATACCGATGGTCTCGGCATATTCGTTTTCTATGATGGATATCACCAGCGAAAAGCATGCCGCCACCAGCAGCACGCGCACCACGGGGTCTTTGAATTTCTCCAGATACAGTTTCCACATAGAAGGGCGCTTGGGGGGCGTCAACAGGTTCACGCCATGCTCTGCCCTGCTTCTCAACACTTCTTCGTCGGTCAGGCCGACATGATAGTAATCTGCATTCTTTGCCATACGTTTTTCTTACATTTCATTTTGCGCTGGCAAATTTACAACAATAATCTGTTATCTAAAGGGATATTAAGATTTGTTTGTGAAGATATTGCCGCGGG
>CALUIF010000196.1 GCA_944320635.1 uncultured Bacteroides sp.
GAGAGCGAGTATGCCGTCGTGTCGAAGATAGTGCCCAACCCCTCCACGGACGGAGGCGAGGTGCAGGTGGAGATGACCGGCATCACCGACGAGGTCGCCACCCTTGAGCTTTGCATCACTGACCGCCTGCGCCGCCGGGTGCATACGTTCTATCAGGTAGACATCTCATCTGCCGTGGACGATGTAGTGACCATGGATGTCGGCTCGCAAGATGTCGGCATGTACGGGGTAGTGCAGAGCGAGGTGTTCACCCCCAGTTGCGCGGCCTGCCACGGCTCCAGTGCGGGCGGGGCGGCAGCCGGGCTGTACCTCACCGAAGGACTCAGCTATGACGCGCTGGTCAACCATCCGGCCACCTGCAATCCCAACATGCTGCGCGTCTGCCCCGACGATGCGGACAACAGCTTCCTCTACCTGGTCCTAACCCATGACGGTGACACCTCGCACCCGCATGCAGACATTCTCGATGCCAAGCGGAGAACCGTCCTGCTCAATCTCATAGAGGACTGGATAGACAATGGGGCACAGCCTTAGTACACATCACTTAGCACTTTATCTTAATGGACAACGGAAACAAACAATATCAAACCATACAGTCAGACAAGACGCTGACCGAACTCTTCAAGTATGACGGCGGGAGTAATCCCTCCGAATATCACGTCATAATCCACAGCACCTGCAGGGAGAACACCTACGAGGAGCAGCTCAATGCCATCCTCGATGCCTACGAAGCCTTGTTGGAGCAGCCATTGCATGGAGCCGTAGCCGTATTCAAGCGCTACTTCCTAAGCGATGCAGCCAATCAGGCCGACCTCTTGCAGGCCATTGCAGCCGAGGGGATGGACTGCGCCCTCTCCATCGTAGAGCAGCCCCCGCTCAATGGCACCAAAGTAGCACTCTGGGCCTACCTGCAGACGGGTGTAAGTACTCAAGTGCTGCCTGGCGGGCTGTTTGAGGCCAAGCATGGCATCTACCGCCACCTCTGGATGGGGGGGAGTTATAACCGTGCCGCCAATGCAGAGTACCAGACTCGCCTGATGCTCAATGATTATGTGCTGCAACTGGCCGGACAAGGTTGCAAGCTGGCCAAGAACTGTGTGCGTACGTGGTTCTTCGTGCAGAATGTCGACGTGAACTACGCCGGCGTAGTAAAGGCACGCAAGGAGGTGTTCATCACCCAAAACCTTACGGAGCAGACCCACTACATTGCCAGCACAGGCATTGGCGGCCGTCATGCCGACCCCAAAGTGCTGGTGCAGATGGATGCCTATGCCGTGGATGGGCTGCAACCCGGACAGGTGCGTTACCTCTATGCACCTACCCATCTGAATCCTACTTATGAGTACGGCGTCACCTTCGAGCGGGGAACGTGCGTGGACTACGGCGACCGTCGGCATGTATTCATATCGGGCACGGCCAGCATCGACAACAAAGGTGAGATAGTTTCTCCCGGCGACATCCGCAAGCAGACGGAGCGCATGTGGGAGAACGTGGAAGCCCTGCTGGCCGAGGCAGAGTGTACTTTTGATGACGTGGGGCAGATGATTGTGTACCTGCGCGATCCGGCGGACTACCCCGTGGTACAAAGTATGTACAATGAGCGCTTCCCCCATACGCCCAAGGTCATCACGCTGGCGCCGGTATGCCGTCCGGGCTGGCTGATAGAGATGGAGTGCATGGGCGTGAAGCAAGTGGATAACGGCAGCAAGTATGCCCCCTTTTAATGACGCACCAGGCCGATGGGAACGAAAGCATTGAAGGCAGCGGTGGTGTCTCTCTACGCCGCCCTTGTGGTAGTGTTGGCCGTGGCTACCTTTGTGGAGCAGGCACAGGGCACCGCGTTTGTAGAGCGGCATGTTTACCACTCTTATTGGTTTTGCGGGCTGTGGGGGGCATTGGTTATCTTGGCGGTGGTGGCATGCATCCGTTGCCGGTGGTGGCGCAGGGGACTGCCCGTGTTATCCTTGCATGGTTCATTCCTGGTTATCCTCGCAGGGGCGCTTACTACCTTCGCCACGGGGCAGAAGGGGCATGTGCACCTCACTGAAGGCGGCGAGGCCGACAGCTATGTGGAGCAGGGCAGCGGCGTGTTGCTGCCTTTGCCGTTCACCATTGCACTGGACAGTTTCCGCGTGGAGCATTACCCGGGCACGGAGGCGCCGGCCGACTACGTAAGCCATGTCCGCTTCCGTCCGCACCGGGGAGATACGGCTACGGTCTGCGCGGCCATCTCCATGAATCACATTGGCGTGTGCCGGGGATACCGCTTTTACCAGGCCTCTTACGATGAGGGGGAGCGGGGCAGCTGGCTGGCGGTGAATCACGACCCCTGGGGCATCGGGCTGACCTACGCGGGCTACGCTTTACTGGGTCTGTCGATGCTGTGGATGCTGTTGGCGCGTGGCGGAGGCTTCAGGCGGCTGTGGAGGCATCCGTTGCTGCGGAGGGGAGCACTGTTGGTGGCTGGCCTTTGTTGGGGTGCGGCGGGGATGCAGGCCGGTGAACGCTCGCTTCCTGCGTTGTCGCGGCAGCGGGCCGACAGCCTGGCGCGGGTGCAGGTGGTGTACCACGACCGGGTGACGCCTTTCAACACCTTGGCACGCGACTTCGTGACGAAGCTTTACGGCCGCCCCACCTACGGCAACCTGACGCCCGAACAGGTGGTGAGCGGCTGGCTGCTGCGCCCCGAGGTGTGGAAAGACGAGCCGATGATACGCATCAAGAGCGCGGCCTTGCGCCGGAAGTTGGGCTTGCAGGGAGAATATGCCCGCCTGGCCGACCTGTTTGACGGGCAGACGTACCGCTTGCAAGGGCTGGCCAGTGTGTCGGCTCCCGGCCAGGGCGGCAAGCCCGATGCCTTGGCGAAAGCCGTGACGGAGGCCGATGAAAAGGTGGGCCTCATACTGATGCTGTGCGGCGGCACCCTCATCCGCCCGTTGCCCACCGACGGCAGCGTGCAGCCCCTCTCCCGGGCAAGGGTGGAGGCCGAGCTGTGGTACAACCGCATCCCGTTTGTCCCCCTGCTGTCCGTAGCCTGCCTGGTGCTGGGCACCCTGGCCTTTGTGCGCCTGCTGTGTGCCGGACTGCGCCGCAGGGAGGCGGGCGGAAGGCTTTTCCGCCTGTGGGGCATCGGCCTGGAGGCGGGACTGGTGGCAGTGACGCTCCTGCATGCGTTGGGCTACGGCCTGCGGTGGTACATCGGCGGGCGCGTCCCCTTGGGCAACGGCTACGAGACAATGCTCTCCGTGGCCCTCTGCGCCTTGCTGACGGCTGCCCTGCTGCGCCGCCGCTTCCCGCCGCTGGTATCTTTCGGGTTGCTGCTAGCGGGCTTCTCCCTGCTGGTGGCGAGGCTGGGGCAGATGGACCCTTACATCACACCCCTCATGCCTGTGCTCTCGTCGCCCTGGCTCAGCGCGCACGTGTCGCTCATCATGATGGCCTATGCCCTGCTGGCCTTCCTGCTGCTTGGCGGCGTGTGCGGCCTGTGCCTTCCGGCCGAGGCGCGGCGGCTGATGCTGCTGGGCCGGCTCCTGCTCTACCCGGCGGTGTTCCTGCTGGGCGCGGGCATCTTCCTGGGGGCGGTGTGGGCCAACGTGTCGTGGGGGCGCTACTGGGCGTGGGACCCCAAGGAGGTGTGGGCGCTCATCACCTTCATGACCTACAGCGTGCCCTTCCACGGGCGAAGCCTGCGGTGGTTGCGTCGTCCGCGCGCCTTCCACCTCTACCTGGTGGTGGCCTTCCTCACGGTACTCACCACGTATTTCGGCGTGAACTACCTGATGGGCGGTATGCACAGTTATGCCTGAGGCAGCAAAATACCTACTTGTCGGTATTGTACCGAAAGCCTTGATAGCGTACCTTTGCAGTGTCAGATTTGAATGAATTAGTTAGTCATAATTACGTAACCACTTTTAGAAGATAAAAGGGCTCCCGCTTCCCGATGCGATATCGCGAGGCGGGAGTTGTTTTGTCGGCATATTCTCATTTTTACTTACTTATTGTCTTCGGAAACGCCGATTGGCTGACACGCGTATTTTCAGGAAGGTGCAAAGTAGTGTGGATGGCTAGGCGGAAATGGATAAATATGCATGTTTTTTGCAGAAAACGGTGGTTTTTTCGGAAAAAGACAGTTGTCTTTCTGAAAAAAGACGGTCGTCTTTTCCGGAAAAGACCGCGGTCCGTCTGCAAAAATACCGCGGTCCGTCTGCAAAAACACCGCGGTCCGTCTGCAAAAACACCGCGGTCTTTTTCCAAACGCACCGTGGTCTTTCCGAAAAAGCCCCTTCGGGCACCGTTTTTTGCCCGATTCTCTGCGTTTTTCTTTCTAGAATATTTGTCAAGATTTCGCTATCGTGCATTGTGATAGCTGTTTAAGCCTTTCCGCCTTCAGAATTTGGGACGAGCCTGTCCCTTGGGCTGAAACAGGCGATTCTCGCGCGGTTTGTTTTTCAAAATGTCAAAATGTAACTTCGCGTTCAGAGTCGGTCTTTGATGTCGCCCAGCTCGACGAGCTTGTTGACGATGGCGTAGATGGTGAGGCCGGCCGTGGAGTGGATTTGCAGCTTGCGGGCGATGTTGCGGCGGTGGGTGATGATGGTGTGTATGGAGAGGCACAGGCGGTCGGCGATGGCCTTGTTGGTCATGCCCTTTACCACGCAGGTCACGATTTCCTTCTCGCGTTGGCTCAGGGTCTCCGTGCCGTCGTTGCGGTCGTCGGCGCCGGCGGGGCGCAGCAGGTTGTCCAGGCGGGAGGCGATGGTGTCGGGGTCGTCGCAGATGGAGATTTGCGCGTCGTAGCCCCTGAGCGCGGCGGGGTCGATGACGGTGGACACCAGGGCCACGTAGCGTGTCCCGCCGCCGCGACCTTCGGCCTTGAGCGCGGCCAGGTCGAGCCATCCGCCCAGCGTGGGGCTGGCAATGACGGCTTCGGGCGTGTGCAGCTGCAGGTAGTGGCGCAGCGACTCGGGGGTGGCAATCTCCACGGGCTGGATGTTCAGTCCGGGCAGGCGCCTCAGCACGGCGGCTACTCCGCTGCGCAGTATGGCGGAGGTGTCGGCCACCACGATTTTCAGCGGGGTGTGGTTAGTGTCCATCCTTCAGCCTCCTTTCCACCTTCGCCACGGCGGGCACGAAGAGGTAGTCTTCCACCTGGCAGTGCGAAGCGAGGTCGTGCTCGCAGTTGAAGATGTCGAACAGCACGGCGTTGAGCAGGTTGTTGCATTCGCGTTCGGGGTAATACTTGATGATGATGTTCTTCAGCTCCTTCAGCTTGGCGTCTATCTGGTTGTGCTTGCTGGCAAAGGTGGCGATGTTGTAGTGTTCGTCGAGCTGCCCCCGCATCAACCCTTCGACGTAGGTGAAGACGGCTTCGTTCTCGTACTCCATGTGCCGGCGCACCTCCTTGGCGTATTCGTCGTAGAAGCGCATGATGAGGTACGACAGGTCGGCGCCTCCCGCATAGTCCAGCGCCTCGATGAGCTTGCGGCGTATGGCCGGCAGGTTGAAGTCGAGGAAGTACGTGTGGGCGCGCTTCAGGTAGTCCATCAGGGCGGTCAGCGAGAAGTCTTCATCGTCTTCGCTGTACGTGCAGCGGTCTTCGGCAATGAAGTTGGCCACGGTGAGGAAGGTGCGGTAGTCCACGCCCTGGGCTTCGCATACTTCGCGCACCGTCTTGTCTCCGAATCCCAGCGACAGGCCGAAGCGGCTCATCACCATCAGCAGCGGGTAGTCGGTGCAGATGAGGTCGCTCATGCGGTCGTCCGGTCCGTATTTATGGGGTCTTTCCATAGCAAACAATAGGTATATCGTTTCATTCCGGCTGCAAAGGAACGGCTTTTCCGCGAATGTGTCAATCCCCATTAGTAGGTATTTTCAGCCTTTTCCCCCGGGTAAACTATTCCGTTTAGTTTCTTTTAACTGGAAAAATTAGTTTTCTAACTATAAAATGTCGTTCTTCGTCCCGTCAAACAGAAATACACCGTTTATGAAATCACTCACTGCAAAGGAAGAAGAAATCATGGGTTTCTTTTGGGAGAAAGGTCCGCTGTTCGTCAAGGAGATGCTGGCCTTTTACGACGACCCAAAGCCGCACTTCAACACCCTCTCTACCATTGTGCGCGGGCTGGAGGAGAAGGGCTATGTGGCCCACGAGGCCTTTGGCAACACCTACCGCTACTATCCCGTGCTGACACGCGAAGGGGTGGGCAAGGGCACCCTGCGGAGCGTCATCAGCAAGTACTTCAACAACTCGTACCTGGGCGCCGTGTCGTCGCTGGTGCAGGAAGAAGACATCTCGCTCGACGAGCTGAAGGCGCTCATCAAGCAGGTGGAGGAGGGTTCAAAACAGCACTAACCGTTAATTGCTCGTCGTTATGGGACTCTTCGTTGTCTACATCCTCAAGTCCGCCCTCTGCCTGGCGGCTTTCTACCTGTTCTACCGCCTGCTGCTCAGCCGCGAGACGTTCCATCGTTTCAACCGTGTGGCGCTGCTGGGTGTGCTGGTGCTGTCGTGCGTGCTGCCGCTGGTCGAGGTCAGTGTGAAGCAGCCATCGGAGGTGGGGCAAACCATGTTTTCGCTGGAGCAATGGCTCTTGCTGATGACTTCCGCGCCCATGGCGGAAACCGTTCCGGCAGCCCGTGCGGAGATGTCGTGGGTGCAGGTGTTGTTGCTGGTCTACGTGGCGGGGGTGGTGTTTTTTGTGCTGCGCAGCGGTTACTCCCTACTGCGGCTTCTTGCCTTGTTGCGTTCGGCCCGGCGGGAGGATGCCGGTGCCTGGCTTCCCGGTTGCCATGGCCTTTGCCTGCTGGTGCACGGGCGTGCCATTGCGCCTTTCAGCTGGATGCGCTGCGTGGTTATCTCGCGCAAGGACTTGGAGGAAGACGGGCGTGCCATCCTGACGCACGAATGGGCGCACATCCGCCGTGGGCATTCGTGGGACTTGCTGCTGGTCGACCTCTGTATCTTTCTTCAGTGGTTCAACCCCGCCGCGTGGCTCTTGAAGCAGGAACTGCAAAGTGTGCACGAATACGAGGCCGACGAGGCTGTCGTCTCGGCAGGCGTCAATGCCAAAGATTACCAATTGCTCTTAATAAAAAAAGCTGTCGGCACAAGGCTCTACTCTATGGCCAACAGCTTTAATCACAGTAAACTTAAAAAACGTATCACTATGATGACGAAAAAGAAATCAAATCCGTGGGCACGCGCCAAGTACCTTTACGTGCTTCCGCTGGCGGCCATTGCCGTGGTTGCCTTTGCCCGTCCCGAAGTATCGGGTGTAACTAATGAGATTGCTGCCGCCAAAGTTAGCGATTTGGCCGCAATTGTGAAAGGAAATGTGCCGAAAAATCCGTCTCCCGCTGCCCGACAGGACACCGTGATGTCCGCCCGGACGCAGGGACAAGCCGATGCGGTGGTATACGATGCTGTAGACCAGGCACCCCAATACCCCGGCGGCGTGGAGGCCATGCGCAAGTTCTTGGAAGATAACGTGCGCCATCCTATCGCCAATACCAACAGCGGGACGGTCATTGTACAGTTTGTTGTCAATGAGGACGGCCAGGTGGTAGAGCCTACTGTCTTGCGCAGCTTGAATAAAGCTTTCGACGACGAGGCTCTCCGTCTGGTGGCATCGATGCCCCGCTGGCAGCCAGGCATGAAGGACGGGAAGCCTGTGGCAGTGAAGTTTACTTTGCCCATATTCTTCCCTTCTAAGCTGGCGGAGCGGTTTTCCGTCACCGAGGCAGAGAGTCCGGCGGTTGTAGTAGACGGAAAGCTGATGGAATGGAATGACTTTAAGGCGCAGGTGCCGCCTAACCGAATAGAGAGCATCATCGTGCTGAAGGGGGATAAGGCTGCTGCTTATGGCACCCGGGGCATGGAGAACGGCGTGATAGTGGTGAAGACCAAGCAGATAGACGTGCTCAGTCTGAGAACCGAGGGTGATGTGCCCAAGGAATTGGTAGACAGTGTGAAGAACTATTTGCGCGGTAAGGTCAATAAAATCAATATAGAAACTGTCTCCCTTCAATCGGCCACCGGCATTGTGAAGGGTGAAGACGGCGAGCCGATGCCCGGTGTCATTGTGCTTGAGGCAGGCACTAAGCATGGCACTGTGACCGGCAAGGATGGCCGCTTCGAGTTGCGGCTTTCTTCGCCCGATGCCATGTTGTCTTTGCAGTACGTGGGCTTCCGGACCCTCAACGTAAAGGCCGGCACCGACTTGGAACTGGTGATGAAAGTCGAATAATCGTGTAGCGAAAATCTCTCGTTAACTCTAACTATTTATAGACGGCAAGGGGGATGAAACGTGTTCATCGTGTTTCATCCCTCTCGTCTTTTACTCCTTTGTAAGCGGCTGTCAATGAGTACCTTGATAGCGATACTACGCTGTCGCGCGGGCCATGCGGTGTCAGAATTCTACCTTCGGGGCCGTCTCCGCTCCCTCCTGTGCTTCGAAGTAGGCGCGTTTGTTGAAGCCGAACATTCCGGCCAGCAGGTTGCGTGGGAAGCGGCGGATGGCGGTGTTGTAATCCTTGGCGGCGTCGTTGAACCTCTTTCGCGCCACGCTGATGCGGTTCTCCGTGCCCTCCAGTTGGGCTTGCAGTTCCAGGAAGTTCTGGTTGGCTTTCAGGGTGGGGTAGGCTTCGCGGATGGCGAGCAGCTTGTTCAGTGCCGAGGTCAGTTCGCCTTGCACCTGTTGGAATTGGGCCAGCTTCTCCGGTGTCAGGTCGGAGGCGTCCAGTTTGAGTTGCGTGGCCTTGCTGCGGGCTTCTACCACACCTTTCAGCGTCTCTTGCTCGTGGGCGGCATAGCCTTTCACAGTGCTCACCAGGTTGGGGATGAGGTCGGCACGGCGCTGGTACTGCGTCTCCACCTCGCTCCACTGCTTGCTCACGTTCTCGTCCATTGACACCAGTCCGTTGTAGCCCGTCACGGCCCAGATGGCTAAGATTGCAATGACTGCAAGGATGATGATGGTTGTTGTCTTCTTCATACTTTGTTCTGCTTTTGATTGTAATTAATTGGTTCGTATATTCTTCATTAAAACCTGGAGCCTGCTCCACCGCCTCCGCCGCTTCCACCGCCGAAGCTGCCGCCGCCAAAGCCTCCGAAGCCTCCGCCGAAGATGACGGGGCCTCCCCAGCCTCCGCCGCCGCGCCCTCGGTTGTTGCCTTGGTTATGGCGTTCGCGGCGGGTCACTACGTGCCCGCAGTGCTGGCACAGGTAGGTGACGTCTTCCGTCTTCACGCCGTTGTGCACGGCAACCGTCTGGCTGCTGATGCGCTTCAGTGTGTGCTTCTTGCACTGGGGGCAACGGCTGGCACGGCGCACGGCTCCCACGGTCAGGGCTATGCCGCCCAAGATAAAGATGAGGAAGAAGGCGATGACGAATCCTATGTCGTCGCTTCCCTCTGCGGGCGTGTCGTTCTCCATCGACCCGTCCAGCCGGGCGCAGGTGGCGCGGATGCCGGCCAGCATGCCTTCGCTCCAGCGTTCGTCCTTCAGATAAGGTATCATCTCCTGCGTCTGGATGCGCTTGCAGATGGCGTCGGGCAGCACACCCTCCAGGCCGTAGCCGGTGTAGAACTGTATGCACCGCTGGTCGGTGACGAGCAGGATGACCAGGCCGTTGTCTTTTCCTTTCTTGCCTACGCCCCACGAGTTGAGCAGTTCGTGGCAGAAGTCAAAGCACGTGGCCTCGCCGATGCCGGGCACTACGACCACCACGGTCTCGATGCCCGTCTGTTGCTCCAAGCGGTAGAGCATGCGGTCGATGCTGTCGCGGGCGGCGGGGGTGACGATGCCTTCGGGGTCGCACAGGTAGCGGTACTTGTTTTGCAGGTGTACTTTGGGCAGGTTGTCGGGGGTATAGACCTTTGCCTGTACCCATAGCGGCAGGCAAAGGCAGAGGAGCAATAAGATAGTCTGTTTCTTCATATATATCGGGTGGAGGTGTGAGGGTCAGTCAATGTACTTTTCGGTGAAGGCTTTTACCCGTTCTGTGTATTCTTCCGGGTTGTGTTTGTAGGACAGTGCGTGGCCGGGACCAGGGGCTATCCACAGTTCCTTCGGTCCGGGCTTGGCCTCGTAGAGGGGGTGTACCATCCAGGTGGGCACGAAGTCATCGCTTTCTCCGTGGATAAAGAGCATGGGCAGGGTGCACTTTTTCACCTGCTCCAAGGCCGATGCCTGGCGGAAGTTCCAGCCGTATTCCCATTGGCACAACTGGCTGGCTACATACAGCAGGGGGAAGGCGGGCAGGTGGAACTGGGCGTTCAGTTCGCTCTTGAACTCATCCCACACGCTGGTATATCCGCAGTCTTCCACAAAGCATTTCACGTAGGGCTGCTGGTGCAGGCCGTGCTGTACTTCGCCGGACACCATCATGGTGGTGGCTGCTCCCATCGAGATGCCGTGCACCACCATTTGTGTGCCGCCCAGCTCCCGGCCGAAGAGTTCGTCGGCGGTCTCCATCCACTGCAGCACGTCCAGACGGTCCAGCCAGCCCATCTGTATGGCGCTGCCTTGGCTGAAACCGTGGGCATGGAGGTCGGGCAGCAGGATGTTGTAGCCCAGCTGGCGGCTGTACAGGTAGCCGATGTGCAGCATGCGTATGGAGTTGTCCGTATAGCCGTGCACTATGACGGCTGTGCGCCGGGTAGGCTGTGCTGCGCGGACGTAGAGGGCGTGCAACTGCTCGCCGCGTTCGTTTTCGATGTACCAGTCGCGTAAGGCTCCGGCTTGGTACAGGCTGTCTACCCACGCTTCCAGTTCGGGATATTCCTCGACCATGTATGTGTATGAGGCCGTCAGGTCGCGGCTGCGGGTGGCCAATGTGCTGTCGGGTTGCAGGGCGAAGCCGAGCGTGAAGTATCCGGCACACAGCAGCAGGGCAGTGATAGCCACTGCGCCGATGAAGGAATACTTGAGGGCTTTTTTTGTCTTCATATAGGGGTGGTGGTTATCGGTGCCAGATTTCCCATGCGGCAAAGGCTTGCAGCAGCAGCATTTCCAACCCGTTTTTCACCGTGGCGCCTTGCGCGCGGCCTTTCTTCATGAACAGTGTTTCGTCGGGGTTGTACAGCAGGTCGTAGAGCAGGTGCTCGGGCGTCAGCAGGTCGTAGGGTATGTCGGGGCAGTCGTCTACCTTGGGATACATGCCCACGGGGGTGCAGTTCACGATGACTTTGTATTGCTGCATCACTTCGGGCGTCAGCTCCTGGTAGGTCAGAATCTCGTCGTTCTTCTTGGTGCGCGACACGAAGGTGGACTTTATGCCCAGGTTCTCCAGCCCGCGGTAGATGGCCTTCGAGGCGCCGCCCGTGCCCAGCACTAAAGCGTGTGTATGGACGGGTCGGAGCAGCGGTTCAATGGAGCGGGTGAACCCGATGATGTCCGAATTGTAGCCCACCAGCTTCACCTTGCCCTTGGGCTGGCGGATGATTTTGATGACGTTCACCGCGCCTATCTTCGCCGTGTCCTTGTCCAGCTCGTCCAGGTAGGGGATGACTTGCTCCTTGTAGGGGATGGTGACGTTCAGCCCGCAGAGGTCGGGGTTCTCGTCGATGACCTCCATGAACTCCTCGATGCGGGGAATCTCGAAGTTGACGTACTCGGCGTCGATGTTCTCTGCCCGGAACTTCTCGTTGAAGTAGACGATGGAGAACGAATGTTTCAGTGGATAGCCTATTAAACCGTACTTGTCCATAGTGTGTTGTTGTTATTTAGCTACGAGCTACAAGCTACGAGCTACGAGTTGTTATTTAGATATTAGCTACGAGTCTTTTCTTCTTCAAGCCCGCCCGTCTGCTACTACTTGTAGCTCGTAGCTTGTAGCTGAAAGTGCTTGTAGCTGAAATTACTTAGTCGCCATATACAGCGTGCAGAGGCCGAACGTCAGCCGCCGGAACCTGGCCTCCGTGAAGCCTGCGCGGCGGATGCTTTCCTGCATCACCTCGCCCTGCGGGAAGGCGCGGATGCTCTCCGGCAGGTAGGTGTAGGCACTGTTGTCGTGCGATATGCTGCGGCCTATGGCCGGCATGGCCACCTTGGAGTAGAGCGCGAAGAGCTGGCGCATGGGGAAGCGTTCGGGCGTGGAGAGCTCCAGGATGACCAAGTGCCCGCCGGGGCGCAGCACGCGGCACATCTCAGCCAATCCGCGGTCGAGGTGCTCGAAGTTGCGGATGCCGAAGGCCACCGTCACGGCGTCGAACGACGCGTCGGGGAAGCTGAGCGCCTCGCAATCCTCGCGCCGAAAGTCGATGCGTGCGGCCAGTCCCGCCTGCTCCACCTTTTCGCGTGCCACCTGCATCATGCCTTCCGAGAGGTCGATGCCCGTGAGCGACGCTGAGGGCAGCATCCGGCAGGCCAGCAGCGCAAAGTCGCCCGTGCCCGTGGCCACGTCCAGCACCAGTTGCGGCTGGAAAGGCTGCAGCCACCGGATGGCACGTCGGCGCCACCACCGGTCGATGCCCAGCGAAAGCGTGTGGTTCAGGCGGTCGTAAGTAGGAGCGATGTGGTCGAACATGCGCTCCACCTGCTCGGCCTTTTTGCCTTGCCCGCCGTAGGGCATTACTTTCTCTTGAGGGTAGTCCATGAATGGTAATGATTGTTTACGAGATAAACTTCCCCGCCGACCGCCGGAAGCTGGAATGCCGACCGAGGGTGCCTCACCCGCCGACTAAGGCAGCCTCACCCGCCGGGTGAGATAGGCTGACCCACCGGGTGAGGCCTCCCCCCGTCACGGGGGCTTCCGACCGCGTGGAAGGGGGTAGCTTATTGGTTGAGATAATCTGTTACATTGCGCTCGATGCGGGCGGCGATGTCCTCCGCGTCTTGCGGCACGAACTTCTCGCCCGTGATGTGTTCGAAGAGCTCCACGTAGCGGTCGCTGATGCCGCGCACAATCTCGTCCGTCATCTCGGGCACCTGCTGTCCCTCCTTGCCTTGGAAGCCGTTGTCCATGAGCCATTCGCGCACGAACTCCTTAGAGAGTTGGCGTTGCGGCTCGCCCTTGGCGAAGCGTTCCTCGTAGCCCTCGCTGTAGAAGTAGCGGCTGGAGTCGGGTGTGTGTATCTCGTCCATCAGGTAGATTTTGCCATCGTGCTTGCCGAACTCGTACTTCGTGTCCACCAGGATGAGCCCTCTCTTTGCTGCAATCTGCGTGCCGCGTTCGAAGAGGCGCAGGGTGTAGTCCTCCAGAATGGCGTATTCCTCGGGCGTGCAGAGGCCGCGCTTCAGGATTTCTTCCTTCGAGATGTCAGCATCATGCTCGCCAATCTCGGCCTTGGTGGTGGGGGTGATGATGGGCACGGGGAACTTCTGGTTCTCCTTCATGCCCTCCGGCAGGCGGACGCCGCATATCTCGCGCACACCGCTCTTATAGGCGCGCCATGCCGAACCGCACAGGTAGCCGCGCACAATCATCTCCAAGGGGAAGCCTTGGCACATCACGCCCACGGTCACCATGGGGTCGGGCGTGGCCTGCTTCCAGTTGGGACAAATGTCCGCCGTGGCGTCAAGGAAGGATGATGCTATCTGGTTCAACACTTGGCCCTTGAAGGGAATGCCCTTGGGCAGCACCACGTCGAAAGCCGAAATGCGGTCCGTGGCCACCATGACTAACTTCTCGCCGCCGATGTTGTACACATCGCGCACCTTCCCATGGTACACCGATTGCTGACCGGGGAAGTTGTAATTGGTTGCTGTTAATGCTTTCATGTCTTTTAAATTAACGTATGGTATATAATATTATATGTATGCTGTCGTTTACTCTTGCCCCTTGGAGGAGTGTTCCTGTTTCTTCTGCTTCTCGTAGCGGTCGTATGCATCCACGATGCGTGTCACAAGCTGGTGGCGTACGATGTCCTTCTGCGTCAGTTCGATGATGGATATCCCCTTGACCCCCCGCAGTATGTGCAGGGCCTGCACCAGGCCCGAATGCTGGGGAGACGGCAGGTCTATCTGCGTCATGTCACCGGTGACAATCATCTTAGTATTCATTCCCATGCGGGTAAGGAACATCTTAAGCTGGGCGGGAGTGGTGTTCTGTGCCTCATCGAGTATGACCACGGCATCGTTCAACGTGCGGCCACGCATGAATGCCAAGGGGGCTATCTGGATGACGTTCTGGTCCATGTACTCTTGAAGTTTGGCGGCAGGTATCATGTCTTGCAAGGCGTCGTACAACGGTTGCAGGTAAGGGTCTATCTTGTCGCGCATGTCACCCGGCAAGAAGCCCAGTTTCTCTCCCGCTTCCACGGCAGGCCGGCTCAGGATGATGCGCTTCACCTCCTTGTTCTTCAGGGCACGCACCGCAAGCGCAATGGCAGTATAAGTCTTGCCCGAACCGGCGGGACCTATGGCGAACACCATGTCGTGTGTGCGGAAAGCCTCCACCAACCGGTGCTGGTTGTCGCTGCGCGGTATGATGGGCTTGCCCGTGACGCTGAACACGATGACGTCCCCGCTCCGTTCGGCCTGGGGGGCATTCCCCTTGATGATGTCGATGATGACCTCTTCTTTCAGCGAATTGTACTCCGCGCAGTACTTTTCAAGCTTAGTGATGTTCTCCTCGAATGCGCACAGTTCCAGTTCGTCGCCCAACACCTTGATTACATTTCCCCTTGCCACAATACGGAGCTTGGGATACAGGGCCTTGATGAGCTGCATGTTGGTGTTGTTCACGCCGTAGAACATGACAGGATCTATATCCTCAAGGACTATCAGTTTCTCTATCATTCGTTACGATTAAGTTACTCTGGATTACCCGGTTTACGGTAATTACTGCCGCAAAGGTAGTGAAAGCTTCGCATATATGGTGCGCTTCACCCTCGAAATTGCCATGGCAAACTCCGCCGCTGTCGCCACATCAACCGATGTTGTTTATGCTGACGTCGGAGGCTGCGGCATACTTGCCCAACAAGCGTTGCGTCAGCTCCGCGGCCTGCCTCAGGCGCGTTTCATCTCCGTCATAACCGTTGATGATGGCCAGGATGTGCCGTGTCCCCACATCCATCTTGGTACGTTCATTGTCGCTGGTGGGCGTGCCGATGCCACCAAGAGTATCGCGCCACACGGGCAGGCCCTCGATGTTGAGCGGGCCGCGGCCGATACCCTCGAAAGGCTCTCCGGCCTGTCCCACGCCCAGGCAGAGGTCCGTGCCCTGAATCTTGTCCGCGTCGAAGCCGCCGATGCTGTAGCCGGTGCGCAGGGACACGAGATTGATGAGGTCTACCAACGTGTCGATGCGGTACAGCTCCAATCCACGAAGCAGGCGGCGGCGCAAGGCCTCGGCCGAGGGGCGGTAGCGGCTGGGGTCTTTGCCCAGGCGGCGGTAGGCCTCGCGGGTGGCCAGAATGACGGGGTGTTGCTTGATGCTGTCCGCAGTCTCACGGGCACGCAGTTCTTGGGTGAAGGTGTCTATCTCTTGCCACAGGCCTTCGCAGTAGGGAGTGTTGGAGACTTCGGCATAGACGGCCGCGCCGCGGTATTCGGGGCAGCGGGAGGCCAGTTCCGGGGAGATGGTGAATCGGTACGTGGATGTTTGCATGTCTATCTGGATTAAACATCCGCAAAGGTATGAAAAAAAGGCGGGACAGCCGCACGTTCCTGCCGCTGTCCCGTCCTCTCATGCAAGTTTCCGTCGCCGGAGCTTATTGCAGGATGGCGTCGCTGGAGTCGCCGTACTCAGGTACCCAGTCGGTGATGTCGGTGGTTTCGACAACAAGGGCCATCTTCTTCACGGTGATGGTGACGGTATAGCACTTGCCAGCCTCCAGCGTCTTTCTGCTGAGTATCTTGGCTCTGCGATAGTTGTCGGTGCCGTCGCTCAGAGATACTTCGGGGTCTTTCCGTTGAGGGGTATTCCCCTGCGTGGTTTGCGGGGGCAGGATGGCGGAGAAGGACACGGAGGTGCCTGCCTCCTCTGTCTTGTTGGAGAGCACGAGGTCCTTCACCGCGCCCTCGGCGTCGAAGGCGGCGGGGGTCACCACGCCGTCGGCCAGGCTGAACGTGCCCTGCGAGATGAAGCTCTTGAGCGTGGGGGTGAGCTTCTGCACGTCTTCATAGGTGGTGCTGCCTTGGGGGTCGGGCTGGAGCTTGATGATGACCTTGGTCATGCTGTGGTGGAAGTGGAAGTTCACCTCCGGCTGGTTCTTGCTGCCGTGGGGGGCGGTGGCATCGGGCTGGTCGCTCTCCTTGTCGGCATAGAGGTAGTCGAAGGCGGGCTGCTGGCTCTGGTCGGAGGCGTCGACGGCGATGGTGCCGGACACCTGTCCGTTCTCCAGCTTCATGTCCGTCACCTGGGCGTCGGCCGTCCAGGGATAGTAGGCCAGAAATTGTACTTCGGCCGCCTCGGGGTTCTTGAAATAGAAGGGGTCGGCGGACTCCCAGGCGTCGTTGCCCGTGGTGCGGGTGTACTTCATGTTCATGCGCAGGTTCGAGGGTGCGGCGGTGCCGTCGGGCAGGAGTACGCCTTCTTGCTCGTCGTTGAGGGTGAAGATGCCGATGGCGTCGGCGGCGGCCCATTGGTCGTCGGCCATGCGGGTCTGCACGCGCTGCTCCAGGTTGGTGAGGAACTGCGCGGGGGTCTCGGCCTCCACTTGGGGGGCGTCGTCGTTGGTGCAGGCGGCCAGCGAGAGGGCGCCTGCCAGGAGTGTAAGGGTATAAATGTGTTTCATTACTGTTATTGTTTATTGTTGGTAAATACTATTTTAATGAAGAATTATGAATTATGAATGAAGAATTTCCGAAGGATTTCCCGCTGCCTGTCATTCTGAGGGAAGCCCGCAGGGCGGAACGAAGAATCTCCTGAAGGCTTCCCCGGAAGCGGGAGTCCCTTCGCTGCCGCTCAGGGTGACGGGAAGCGGGCAATTCTTCATTCTTAATTCTTCATTCTTAATTCTTCATTCAAAACTTATCCCAGCGTGCCCTCCCCGCCTCCGGGCTGTTCGCCGCCCGTGCCGGGTTCGGTGGTGGAGCCGCCCTGTGCGCGGCGGTAGTCGTCGAGCGAGGCGTAGGAGATTTTCTCGTCCAAGACACCGGCCTCGGTGAACTGCACGCCCAAGAGCACCTGCTCGCGGAAGGTCTTGGAGGGGGTGAAGATGACGCGCACCTCCTTGATGTTCTGCGTGGGGTTGTAGTCGTCCAGCGTGTCCACGCCGGCACTCTTGAAGGTGAAGCGCAGGGTGCCCAGCTCGCCCAGGCGTACGCTGTTGCCGGCCTGCAGCTGCTGGATGGCGTAGCGGCCGAAGAGGTCGATGGCGGCCTCCATCTCGATGGGGGCGGTGGTGGTGTTCTCCGTGGCGGCGCGGGTCATGGCCTTGGTGGTCTGGG
>CALUIF010000197.1 GCA_944320635.1 uncultured Bacteroides sp.
CCTAAAACAAACTTCAATTAACCTAATCTGAAAACTTAGAATTTTACCTTTACCTAATTACCTATTATTAATCCAAATCTTACACTTATGAAAAATCAATTTCAATCTTTTCACCTAACAACTAATATCTCTATACTTGAAAAAAAAGTCTCATGCAGTTTCCCAAGTGCGATGCAAAGGTCTGTACTTTTTTGATTCTGACAAGGAGTGAAAGGCTATTTTATGTGTTATATAACATAATTTCAGAATATAATATTCCATTTTTACGCCTTTAAACACTTCTCAGCCTTTCTCTCACCCCATGTTCATTATCATCCCTTGCGGACGTTGGCCAAGCAAGCTAACACGTCACGACATTTATCTGTGATATATTCCCAATCTTCGGCGGCAATACGTTCCTTAGGAAAGAGCTTTGAACCCATGCCTACACAAAATGCTCCGGCCTGCATCCAGCCTGCCAAATTCTCGTGTGTCGGTTCCACACCACCGGTTACCATCAGTTTCGACCAAGGCATGGGGGAGAGCATGCCTTTGACGAACTTTGTGCCAAGCACGTCACCGGGAAATACCTTGCAAAGGTCGCACCCAGCCTCCTGTGCAAAACCTATCTCGGACACGCTTCCGCACCCAGGTGTATAAGGTACCAAGCGGCGATTGCATACCTTGGCTATTTCGGGGTTGAACAAAGGGCCTACCACGAAATCGGCTCCCAACTGCATATAGAGGGCTGCTGTAGGCGCATCGACCACTGAGCCGACTCCTACGGCCATATCGGGACACTCGCAAGTAGCATACTTTACAGCTTCGGCAAATACTTCGTGGGCAAAATCACCCCGGTTGGTAAACTCAAAAGCGCGCACACCTCCTTCATAGCATGCTTTCAAGACGTGCTTCACCACTTGTATATCGCGATGGTAAAATACGGGCACCATGCCGGTAGCCCCCATCTTCTTCAGTACTTCTATTTTATCAAATCTTGCCATAATCTCTAAGTTTATGTTTCAATATGATGGAATAAGTCACATTATTTATAAATCACTATTCACGAATGGTATCCGAAAAAAAGAGCACAGTCTTTTTCCGAGTTTATCGTGATAAATATCAAAAATAGATTGATTATCATTTATCTTATTCGAGAAGAAAGAAATCTCACCTTTGCACCCTTCCGCTGGCATCGCCCCCGGCCAAAGCTTCGACTTCTGAGACGGGAACAAGGTTGAAGTCGCCATGTACGGTGTGCTTCAAAGCTGAGGCAGCTACGGCAAACTCAAGCGCCTCGGCAGGCGTATCCTTGGTGAGCAGACCGTGGATGAGGCCACCCGAAAAGGAGTCTCCCCCACCCACGCGGTCGAGTATGGGGATAATGTCATAATGCTTCGACTCATAGAAATGCTCTCCATCGTAAAGCATAGCCTTCCATCCATTATGGCTGGCTGAAAACGATTCGCGCAAGGTAGAGACAACGTACTTAAAACCAAATTCACTGGCCATGGCTTTAAAGATGCCTTTATAGCCCGCGGCATCGGTATGTCCCCCCTCCACGTCGGCGTCGGGCTTGAAGCCCAGGCACAATTCGGCGTCTTCTTCATTGCCTATGCACACGTCGACGTACTGCATAAGGGGGCGCATGACGGACTGTGCCTTGGCGGGTGTCCACAGCTTTTTGCGGAAGTTCAAGTCGACCGACACGGCCACCCCTTTCCGCTTCGCGGCCTGGCAGGCTAAAAGGGTGAGCCGGGCGGCCTTGTCGGAAATGGCCGGAGTGATGCCCGACCAGTGGAACCAATCGGCTCCATCCATAATTGCGTCAAAGTCAAACTCCTCAGGTTCAGCATCAGCCATAGCGGAGTGGGCACGGTCGTAAATCACCTTACTGGGACGCATGGCCACGCCACTCTCCAAATAATAAATGCCTACACGATCGCCTCCGCGCACAATATAATCAGTATTCACACCATAACGTCGTAAGGCGTTAACGGCAGCCTGCCCAATTTCGTGTGCGGGCAGTTTGCTTACAAAGTAAGCCTCGTGCCCGTAATTAGCGCAGCTTACGGCCACGTTAGCCTCGCCTCCGCCATAAACCACATCAAACGAGTCTGATTGAACGAAACGCTTGTTTGCTGGCGTAGAAAGCCGCAACATGATTTCACCTAATGTGACGATTTTCTTTCTCATAATTTCTATACTTCTGTTTTGCAAGGATATGCAAGAGAGCTATCCTTATATTTTTTATAAATTACATTATTCGCAAAAAACAAAACATAAACTACTGATAACCTATAAAATAGGCTACATTTAGCATCTCTTATTCATTATTCGTGTGCGAGCACAAAGATACAACATTTTTTGTAATGAAGAAAAAATATTCTATTTTTGTGTGCAAGATATATCATAACTATCCATTTTTTCTAACCATGAGCGAAAGGACAAGAATAAAGGATATCGCCAAGCTGGCAGGCGTATCGGTCGGCACCGTCGACAGGGTTATACATGGGCGCAGCGGAGTTTCGGAAGCAAGCAAGAAGCGCGTGAAAGAGATTTTAAAGCAACTGAACTACCAGCCAAACATGTATGCCAGCGCCTTGGCCTCCAATAAAAAATACAATTTTGCCTGCCTTCTGCCACAACATGCCGAGGGCGAATATTGGACAGACGTAGAGGCTGGCATACACGAGGCTGTGCGCACGTATTCAGATTTCAATGTGGCCGTACAGGTGTCATACTACGACCCCTATGATTACCGTTCGTTCGGACAGGCAGCCAAAAGCATATTAGCCACTGAACCCGACGGAGTGATGCTGACTCCTACCACACCAACCTATTCCCTGCCCTTTGTAGAAGAACTGAAGAAAAGGGGAATACCTTATATATATATTGATTCGTACCTACAAGAAGCTCCTGCCCTCTCTTTCTACGGGCAAAACTCGGAGCAAAGTGGGTATTTTGCTGCACGTATCTTGTCATTGTTGGCGGGTGAACAGCCACAAGAGATTGTCATTTTCCGCAAGATAAACGACGGCATTGTAGGTTCCAACCAGCAGGAGCGGCGCGAAGTTGGTTTCCGCAAGTACATGCAGCAACACCATCCCCGTTGCTTAGTGTGGGAGCTGAACCT
>CALUIF010000198.1 GCA_944320635.1 uncultured Bacteroides sp.
GGGCGGGGGCAATGAATATGAGCCTATCGCCATGACAAAGACGGAAACAGAACTGGCATCGCAGGGAGCGGACTTTGCTTTCCGCTTCTTCCGGGCGGTGGACAAGAGCCTGCTGGAAAACGCGGGACTGCCGCAGGAAGAGCGGGATGAACCGCTGTTTGTTTCCCCGCTGAGCGCATCGTTTGCGTTGTCGATGCTGGCCAATGGGGCAGAGGGGGAGACCTTGCAGGAACTGACGGACGCACTGGGCTTTTCGGGCTACTCCATGGAGGAGGTGAATACTTACTACAAAAAGCTGGCGGAGGAACTGCCCAAGCAGGACAAGGAGAGCCGGCTGGCACTGGCCAACTCGTTGTGGCTGGATACTCAATTCGACGCTTTGGCTGCATATAAGAGCGTTTTGACCGACAGCTATGACGCGGAAGTCCGGCAGGTGGACATGGCTACGGCGGTGGATGACATCAACGCGTGGTGCTCGCAGAAGACCAACGGACTTATCCCGAAGATTTTGAAGGAGAACGAGGGCGGATTGTCGATGTTGCTGCTCAATGCCCTGTATTTCAAGGGGGAGTGGGACGACCCGTTTGACGTGGAAGATACGCAGGAGGATGTGTTTGCCAATGCCGACGGGACGGAAAGCCGCACGGTGTTCATGAACAAGGAAGATTGGCTGCGCTATGCTCAGAACGACCTTTTTGGCATGGTCAGCCTGCCGTATGGCAACGGGGCGTTCAGTCTGCAAGTGCTGTTGCCCAACGAGGGCGTGGCATTGTCCGACTGCGTGGAGGCACTGAACGGGGATGTCTGGACGGGTTTGCTGAATGAGATGAGTTTCATGGAGGTGGACTTGAAGCTTCCTAAACTGAAAACAGACAGGCTGCTCGGCGACCTTAGGCCTGCATTGGAGGCCATGGGGGTAAAGAAGGCGTTTGCGGAGGGGGCTGATTTCAGCAAGCTTTCCGGCCAATCGCTATTCATTTCTTTGGTACGCCAGGCCGTTTCCTTCAATATGGATGAGAAAGGCACAGAAGCCGCTGCTGTTACTGGAGTAGGTGGGGAAATGGCAGCTCCGCCTCCTTCTCAGGTGATAGACTTCCACGTGCAACGTCCCTTCCTGCTTATGCTGACGGAGAAGAGCACGGGATGCGTGCTGTTCATAGGGAAGGTGGTGAAGATGTAACTTGTTTGTTCTTTCCTTGGCGGAATGGCGGGATTTTGATACTTTTGCACCCCGCCCGGGTGGGCGGGGTAGCAAAGGAACAAGGAGAGGAAACATGCAAGTAGCCGGTTTGTGGGATAAACTTAAGGGACATCCGCGTGTGGGAGAAGGTACGGCATATGCCGTGTTGTTTGCAATGGGTTTTTGCCATTTGCTGAACGATATGATTCAGTCGGTAATCCCTGCTATGTATCCTTTGCTGAAGGATAGTTTCGGTTTTACCTTTGCACAGATTGGTCTTATTACGTTGGTGTTTCAGCTGACGTCTTCCATTTTCCAGCCTTTTGTGGGACAGTATGCCGACAGGCATCCGCAGCCTTATTCGCTGGCGGCGGGCATGTGTTTCACGTTGCTTGGGCTGTTGGCACTGGCTTTTGCTCCGAGTTTCGGGGTCATCTTGCTGGCTGTGGCTGTGATAGGGTGCGGTTCGTCGGTGTTTCATCCCGAGGCTTCGCGGGTGGCTCAGATGGCGTCGGGCGGCAGGAAAAGTTTGGCACAATCCATCTTCCAGGTGGGCGGCAATGGCGGGAGTGCTATCGGGCCGCTGTTGGCTGCGCTCATTGTCATTCCTTACGGACAGCATGCGGTGGGGTGGTTTGCTTTTGCGGCGTTGCTGGCATCGGCCATTTTGGTGCGTGTAGGGTGCTGGTACAGCCTGGTGCTGGTGCAGGGCGACAGGTTGCGGCGTGCTCGCCGTGCGGTAGTGTGCAACTTGTCGGCAAAGACGGTACGTAGGGCGTTGGCCATTTTGGTTATTATGCTTTTCTCGAAATACTTCTTCACGTCGTGCATGACGAGTTATTTTACGTTTTTCCTGATGGAGAAATTCGGCATCACGGTGCAGCAGTCGCAGTATTGCCTGTTTGCGTTCCTGGCAGCTTTGGCTGCGGGCACGCTGCTTGGCGGGTATTTCGGCGACAGGTATGGGCGCAAGTATGTCATTCTGTTCTCTATTCTTGGGGCGGCGCCTTTTACGTTAGCTTTGCCTTACCTCAATCTGTTTTGGACGTTGGTTATGGCTGTAGTGAGCGGGCTTGTCATCGCTTCGGCGTTTTCTGCCATATTGGTGTATGCCACCGACTTGAAGCCCGATAAAGTGGGAATGATTTCGGGTGTGTTTTTCGGCCTGATGTTCGGGCTGGGCGGTATCGGGTCGGCTTTCTTCGGTTGGCTGGCCGATGTGACGGGCATTGAGTTTATTTTCCGCATCAGCACCCTGTTGCCTGTACTTGGCATTATTGCTGTGTTTCTGCCGGACATCAAACCCTTGAGACCTACGGGGAAGTAGTGTGTAATTTATATAAATCATAGAATGGAGCGAGAGAATGTAATTTGTGTGCAGCGGTATCATGCCCCGTGTGGCGACTTGTGGCTCGGGGCCTTGGGTAGCAGGCTTTGCCTTTGCAACTGGGTAGTGGAGAAGCATCCCGGCAGGGTAGACAAAAGGTTGCAGAGGTTGCTGAAAGCTACCTGCATGGAAGCGCCTTCTGAGGTGGTGCGGGAAGCGGCTGTGCAATTGGATGAATATTTCAGGTGCGAACGGACTGTATTCAGCATTCCTTTGCTTTTGGCGGGGTCTGATTTCCAGAAGTTTGTGTGGGGCAAGTTGGCTGATATCCCTTATGGGGAGACGGTTTCTTACGGGGAGTTGGCCGGTTGGATGGGACGCCCCAAGGCAGTGCGTGCCGTAGCCAATGCCAACGGGGCCAATGCTTTGTCCATCTTCTTACCTTGCCACAGGGTGGTGGGGAGCGACCGCTCGCTGACGGGGTATGGTGGCGGACTTGCGGCCAAGAAGTTTTTGCTGGAGTTGGAAAGGCAAGGAAAAAAGTAGTATTTTTGTGCCCGGCATTGAGGTGACATTAGGTGCCGGAAATATCATAAATAAGAGAAACGTAATACACACCACATGTACACAGTTATCAAACGTATGGAAGTGTCGGCTGCACATAGCCTGTCACTGTCTTATCCCAGCAAGTGCGAGAATCTGCACGGGCATAATTGGATTGTCACCGTATATTGCCGTTCGCGCGAGCTGAATGCCGACGGAATGGTGGTAGACTTCACCCACATCAAGCAGATAGTGCAGGGGCAGCTGGACCACAAGAACCTGAACGAGGTGCTGCAGTGCAACCCTACGGCAGAGAACATGGCGCGCTGGATTTGCGACCGGGTGTCGAAGTGCTATAAGGTGGAGGTGCAGGAGTCGGAAGGAAATGTGGTGATTTATGAAAGGGAAGGGAACGGTGAGGAAGATTAATGAGATATTCTACAGCCTGCAGGGCGAAGGCTTCCACACGGGCACGCCTGCCGTGTTTGTGCGCTTTTCGGGCTGCAACCTGAAATGCCCCTTTTGCGACACGCAGCACGAGGAAGGCGTGTGGATGAGCGATGACGAGATAGTGGCGG
>CALUIF010000199.1 GCA_944320635.1 uncultured Bacteroides sp.
TGGACAAGTTTCTTCCCGAAGAACGTATCTGGAGCACTAGCAACTGGGATGGCTATGTGGGGCATTGGGTTATCAGGGACAACAGGCTCTGCTTGGAGAAGATAACGATACAGTTGCCGGGTGCGGATGGGGGAAAAGACTTTACTTTGGTCTACTGGCCGGAAACGTTGAATATGGGGCAGATTTTTGCGCCTTATTATGAGGACGGCACTATCATCCTCAAAAACACCCATTAGAAAAATGCCGGAATAAAATCAAAACAGCTTCTGAGAAGTAAGTCGGACAAATGGGGGAGATCCTGCGGTTCATCGTGCATCTGCCCCCCACATCATCTTGGTGCGCAGCGTGTCGAAGAAGATGTGGTTGAAACGCTTTATCACTTTGATGCTGTAGTTGGCGCGTGCTATGGAGAGGCGGGTGGTCTCTTTGCATGCCTCGCTGCGTCCGTCGATGGCCACGAGGAAGTTGTGGCTGCGGCTTTCGACGTCGAGGGTAATCTCCCAATCGTCGCAGATGACGATGGGACGCATGTTGAGGCTGTGGGGCGCCACGGGGGTTATGGCGATGGTCTTGCTGTGGGGCACAATGATGGGGCCTCCCACGCTCAGCGAGTAGGCGGTAGAGCCGGTGGGGGTGGCTACGATGAGCCCGTCGGCCTGGTAGGTGGTGAGGGGGGCGCCGTTGATGGCGGTGTGTATGCTTATCATCGACGAGCTGTCACGTTTCAGCACGGCAATCTCGTTGAGGGCGTAGGGCGACTGCATCAGGCGGTCGTCGTCGCAGCGCAGTTGCAGCACGCTACGTTCTTCTATCTTATAGTGATTGTTGTAGATTTCGTCCAAGGTTTCTTCCATTTCTTCGGGGGAGATGTCGGCCAGGAAGCCCAGTCGTCCGGTATTGATGCCCAGTATGGGGATGCCTTTAGCGCCTACGCGGCTGGCAGCTTTCAGGAAGGTGCCGTCGCCTCCGAGGCTGATGACTATGTCGGCCTGGAAGTCGTTGCCGTCAAACAGTTCGGCAGGGGGAAGGGTGAGGTGCATTTCGCGGGTGAGAAACCGGTGGAACTCGCGGCAGATGCAGAGTTTGGCCTGGCGGCGTTCCAGCAGGCGGAACAGGGTGGCTGCGTGCGATGACTTGTGGGCTTGATAATTGTTTCCGAATATGGCAAATTTCATGTTTGGTCCGATATGTTATGATTTTGCAAAGATGCTATTTTTTTCCCATAAAGCGGTGCTCGTATCACTATTATTTGTACTTTTGCCGCGAACTATAAGCGAGACTATGACAAAATTAAGCGTGAATATCAATAAGGTTGCGACTTTGAGGAATGCCCGTGGAGGCAATGTGCCGAACGTGGTGAAAGTGGCGTTGGATTGTGAAACTTTTGGGGCTGATGGCATTACGGTGCATCCGCGTCCCGACGAGCGGCACATCCGTAAGACGGACGTTTTCGACCTCCGCCCGCTGCTTCGCACAGAGTTTAACATCGAGGGGTATCCGTCGGCCGACTTTATAGATTTAGTATTGAAAGTAAAGCCCCACCAGGTGACGCTGGTGCCCGACAGCCCTACGCAGCTGACATCGAATGCCGGTTGGGACACGAAGGCCAACTTCAACTTCCTGAGCGAGGTGCTGGACGGTTTCAACAATGCGGGTATCCGCACGTCGGTGTTTGTGTCGACCGACCCTGAGATGATAGAATATGCTGCCAAGGCGGGTGCCGACCGCGTGGAACTGTATACCGAGCCTTATGCTTCGGCTTATGCCAAGGATAAGGAGGCTGCGGTGGCTCCCTTTGTGGAGGCAGCCAAGGTGGCACGCAAGCTGGGTTTGGGCTTGAATGCGGGGCACGACCTCAGTTTGGAAAACTTGAATTTCTTTTATAAAAACATTCCTTGGCTGGACGAGGTATCCATAGGCCATGCGCTCATTAGCGATGCTTTGTACTTGGGGTTGCAACGTACCATCCAGGAGTATAAAAAATGTCTTGGCCGATGAATGCGATAACTATGCTGGCACAGGCTATGCCGGCTCTCTCTGATACTGTGGCCGGTGTAAACCCGGTGCTGACACCTGTGGCGGTAGCCGACGAAATGAACCTTTGGGACATGGCGGTGAAGGGTGGCTGGATTATGATTGTACTGGCAGTGTTGTCGGTGTTGTGCTTCTACATCTTGTTTGAGCGCAACTATGTGATACGCAAGGCGGGGAAGGAAGACCCCCTGTTCATGGACCGGATAAAGGACTACATCAAGAGCGGCGAAATCAAGGCGGCTGTGGCTTATTGCCGGGCGGTGGATACGCCCTCGGCACGCATGATTGAAAAAGGCATCAGCCGCTTGGGGCGTCCCGCCAACGATGTGCAGGCCGCTATCGAGAATGTGGGTAACTTCGAGGTGGCCAAGCTGGAGAAGGGGCTTACCATTATGGCCACCATTGCCGGAGGAGCGCCGATGATTGGTTTCCTGGGCACGGTGACGGGCATGGTGAAGGCTTTCTTTGAGATGGCCAATGCCGGCAATAACATCGACATCACCTTGCTGTCCGGCGGTATCTACGAGGCCATGATAACTACCGTGGGCGGGCTGATTGTGGGCATCATCGCCATGTTTGCCTACAACTACCTGGTGACACTGGTGGACGGCGTGGTCAACAAGATGGAGGGGAAGACCATGGCCTTCATGGACTTGCTGAACGAACCGGATCAAGACTCAAATAAGTAATAACCCCCGATAACGGAATTAGTACAGTGTTAAAACGCAACGCTAAAATATCACCGGCTTTCAGTATGGCATCCATGACGGATGTCATCTTCCTGTTGCTGATATTCTTCATGATTACTTCGACGATGGTGTCGCCCAATGCCATCAAGGTGCTTTTGCCCCAAGGCAAGCAGCAGACTTCGGCCAAGCCGTTGACGAGGGTGATTATCGACAAAGACCTGAATTACTACGCGGCATTTGGCAACGATAAAGAGCAGCCATTGAGTGTGGAGGAACTGGCACCCTTCCTGCAAGGTTGTGCAGAGCGGGAGCCGGAAATGTATGTGGCCTTGTATGCCGATGAATCGGTGCCCTATAGGGAGATTGTGAAGGTACTGAACATCGCAAACGAAAATCACTTCAAGATGGTGCTGGCCACCCGTCCGCCTGAGGTGAACTGAGCGTGGAAATTTGAACATTGAGAATGGAAAGAAAGAAGAAAGGCAAGTATATAGGTTGGGCAGGCGCCTTGCTGGTGCATGTGCTTTTGGTATGCTTTTTGTTCTTAATGAGTTTCCAAAGACCCGTGCCCGAGGAGGAGAGCGGTATGCCGGTCGTGCTGGGCGAGATGCCCGATGCCGGAGGATTTTCCGACCCCTCGCTGGTGGATGTGGAGGTGATGCCCGAGGCAGCGCCTGTGCCCGAAGTGGAAGAAGTGTCGGAACCTGAGCTCCTGACGCAAGACTACGAGGAAACCGTGGCTCTGGAGCCGGAGAAAACCGAGGCTGAAAAAGCCGAAGAAGCTCGCTTGAAGGCTGAAGCTGAGGCCGAGCGGCGACGGAAGGAAGCCGAAGAAGCTGCCCGGCGCCGGGTGGCCGGTGCATTTGGCAAAGGTGCGCAGATGCAGAGCGAAGGCAAAACAAAGGGAGAGGGATTGCAAGGAAGTGCTGCCGGCAATGCCAAGGACGGAAAAAGTACCGGTGTGGGCGGATATGGCACCTTTGACTTGGGCGGACGCTCGATAGGCGAAGGCGGATTGCCGCGCCCGGTGTACAATGTGCAAGATGAAGGCCGCGTAGTGGTGACCATTACCGTGAATCCTGCGGGCGAGGTGATTGCTACCAGCATCAACCGGCAAACCAATACGGTGAACCCGGCCCTGCGCAAAGCGGCGGAGGATGCGGCACGGAAGGCGCGCTTTAACGCCATAGACGGGGTGGACAACCAAATGGGTACGATAACATATTATTTTAACTTAAAATAGAGGAGATACGATTATGGACACGATTTATGTGTTTTTTGCCGATGGCTTCGAGGAAATGGAAGCCTTTGCTTCGGTGGACATCCTGAGACGTGCAGGGTTGAACGTGGAAATGGTGTCGGTGACGCCCGATGAAATTGTGAAGGGTGCCCACGGCGTGCCGGTGCTTTGCGATAAGAATATTGCCAATTGTGACTTTTTCGATGCCAGTCTCATCGTGCTGCCGGGCGGACTGCCGGGGGCTACCACGCTGGCCGAGTGCAAGGAGCTGAACAACCTTGTGTTGAAATTTGCCGAAGAAAACAAGCCTATGGCCGCCATTTGCGCTGCTCCCATGGTCTTTGGCAAGTTGGGCGTGCTGAAGGGCAAGAAAGCTACCTGCTATCCGGGCTTCGACAAATATCTGGAAGGTGCCGAATATACCGGTGCCATGGTGGAACGCGATGGCAACATCGTGACCGGAAAAGGTCCCGGTGCTTCCATTAAGTTTGCCTTGGCGTTGGTAGAACTGATGGTGGGCAAGGAGAAGGTAAAGGAACTGGAAGAAGCCATGTGCATCCGATAAAAGAAATGGAGTATGCCATAATTGTGGCCGGTGGCAAGGGCTTGCGTATGGGTGGCGACCTGCCCAAGCAGTTCTTGCCGATAGGAGGCAAACCTGTGCTGATGCGCACACTGGAGGCGTTTTACGCTTATAGTCCGGCAGTGCGCATCGTCTTAGTGTTGCCTCGCGACCAGCAGGCATATTGGCAGGCCTTGTGCCGGTCGCATGGTTTTACCCTTCCCCACGAGGTAGCCGAAGGCGGGGAAACGCGTTTCCACTCCGTGCAGAACGGGCTTCGGCTGGTAGAGGTACCCGGACTGGTGGCGGTGCATGATGGGGTACGCCCGTTTGTGTCGCAAGAGGTTATTGCCCGTTGCTTCCGGTTGGCAGCCGAGAAGCGTGCCGTGGTGCCTGCGGTGGCTGTAGTGGAGACCTTGCGCCATATCGAAGGGCAGGGAAGCCGCACGGTGAACCGTGATGCCTACAAGCTGGTGCAGACTCCCCAAGTATTTGATGCCGCATTGCTGAAAGAAGCATATACCCAGCCTTATACCACAGCTTTTACCGATGATGCCTCCGTAGTAGAGGCTATGGGCGTGCCCGTGTATCTGACAGAGGGCAATCGTGAAAACATCAAAATCACCACTCCTTTCGATTTGAAGGTAGCAGAAGCGTTGGCAGGTACATCATGTTCGATTTGACTACACGAGACATAAAGTACCTGTCGGGCGTGGGGCCGCAGCGGGCGGCGGTGCTCAATAAAGAGGCGGGCATTTTTTCTTTGCACGACTTATTGTATTATTTCCCCTATAAATACGTAGACCGTAGCCGCATCTACACCATTCGCGAGATAGACGGCTCAATGCCTTATATCCAACTGAAAGGCGAAATCCTTAGTTTCGAGGCCGTAGGCGAGGGCAGGCAACGACGGCTGGTGGGCCACTTTTCCGACGGGACAGGCATCATGGACTTGGTGTGGTTTCAAGGCATCAAGTACATACTGGGCAAGTATAAGGTGCATCAGGAGTACATCGTGTTTGGCAAGCCCACGGTGTTCAACGGGCGTTTCAACATAGCCCATCCCGATGTGGATGCGGCAGCCGATGTGAAGCCCTCGACCATGGGCATGCGTCCTTATTACAACACCACGGAGAAGATGAAGCGGAGTTCGCTCAACTCGCATGCCATTGAGAAAATGATGGCTTCGGTGGTGCAGCAGTTGCGCGAGCCTTTGCCGGAAACGCTTTCGCCCGCTATCCTGGCGGCGAATCACCTGATGCCATTGACTGAGGCGCTGGTAAACATCCACTTCCCCGGCAACACCGAACTGTTGCGACGGGCACAATACCGGTTGAAGTTTGAAGAACTGTTTTACGTGCAACTCAATATCCTGCGCTATGCCCGCGACCGCCAGCGCCGTTATCGCGGCTATGTGTTCGGGAAGGTGGGCGATACGTTCAATACCTTTTACACGCGCAACCTCCCCTTCGCTTTGACTGGCGCACAGAAGCGGGTGTTGAAGGAAATACGCCACGACTTGGGATCGGGCAGGCAGATGAACCGACTTTTGCAGGGCGATGTGGGCAGCGGCAAGACGCTGGTGGCGTTGATGACGATGCTCATTGCGCTCGACAACCACTACCAGGCGTGCCTCATGGCTCCTACCGAAATATTGGCCAACCAACATTACGACACCATCCGCGAGCTGCTGTATGGTATGGACGTGCGGGTGGAATTGCTGACCGGTTCAGTGAAAGGCAAACGCCGCAAGGATATCCTGGACGGGCTGCTGACGGGAAAGGTGGATATCCTCATAGGCACCCATGCCGTGATAGAGGACACGGTGAACTTTGCCTCCCTGGGCTTGGTGGTCATCGACGAGCAACACCGCTTTGGTGTGGCACAGCGTGCCAAGTTGTGGACAAAGAATGTGCAGCCCCCCCATGTGCTGGTCATGACAGCCACCCCTATCCCCCGCACCTTGGCCATGACACTTTATGGCGACCTCGATGTGTCTGTCATCGACGAGCTGCCGCCCGGACGCAAGCCTATTGCCACCCTGCACCAGTTCGACAGCCATCGCGAGAGCCTGTACCGCTCCGTGCGCAAGCAGATAGCCGAGGGGCGCCAAGTGTATATCGTGTATCCCCTCATCAAGGAGAGCGAGAAAATCGACCTGAAAAACCTGGAAGAAGGCTACCGGCACATCTGCGAAGCTTTTCCCGACTGCACCGTGTGCAAGGTGCACGGCCAGATGAAACCTGCCGAGAAAGATGCCGAAATGCAACGCTTCGTGTCCGGCGAAGCGCAGATTATGGTGGCTACTACTGTGATAGAAGTAGGGGTGAATGTACCCAACGCCTCGGTAATGATAATTGAAAATGCCGAACGCTTCGGCCTCTCCCAGCTGCACCAGTTGCGCGGACGGGTGGGGCGCGGAGCCGACCAGTCGTATTGCATCCTCGTCACCGGCTATAAACTGAGTGAAGACACGCGCAAGCGCATCGAAATCATGGTGCGCACCAACGACGGGTTTGAAATAGCCGAAGCCGACCTGAAGTTGCGTGGCCCCGGCGACCTGGAGGGAACGCAACAGAGCGGCGTAGCCTTCGACCTGAAGATTGCCGACATAGCCCGCGACGGCCAGCTCCTGCAATACGTCCGCGAAGTGGCGCAAAAGGTCGTGGATGCCGACCCCGAAGGCACCCTTCCGGAAAACGCTGTGCTGTGGCGACAGCTGAAACTACTCCGCAAAACCAACGTCAACTGGGCTGCCATCAGTTAGGATACCGGTGGCAGCATCCTAACTGTTGCATGATATATTTTCTGTAGATAAATATATTTTACAATTTTATATTCTCCTTTTCTGTAAGTCAGACATAGGACTGGTTCGTACCATCTTCGTACCAAGTTCGTACCATGTTCGTTCTATTTCCACCGCTATAGAAACGAACAAAGAGCGAATATGGTGCGAAGTTGGTATGACGGAATATTTACAAATAGACCTTTCTGAAATATCCCTTGTCATAAGGATAGCTTACGGTTGGTTTAAACGTCAGGCTTGTTAAACGCTGGTCGGGAAATAATGAATGTGTTGTAAAACATATTTTGTTATATTTGATTGATTTTTAGTAAATTGTAGTATCTGTATCATGTAAAACGACTTTGGTAACGTATAAAAAAACAAAACAGACTGTGCTGTTTTTCAGAGATAAATGCTACCTTTGAGAGAATTTTTTGTTGAACAGGGTGTTTGGGGGGTGCCATTGTGTCTCGCAGATACCACAATTAGATTAGACAACCGCACATGAATTTGAAATGGATAAAAGCAGTGCTGGCGGCTGTGGTGGCCACAGCGAGCTTAGATGCTGCTGCACAAGACCTCATAGCCCGTCAGGCTCCCATCGACCGGAAACTCAAGAGTATCGACTCACTGGCTCTTCAACGCCAGATACGTGCTGAACAATCGCTTTATCCCTCCCTCGACCTTTATGCCGGCAGTTGGAACAACGAGACGGTGCGCTGCTATCCCGACTCCATTATCCCCAATACTTTCACTTTCGACCTTACCGGTTTCTGCATGCCTACCGAGCATACCCGCATTACAGATGTTTTTGGTTATCGTCCGCGCCGCCGCCGTAGCCACTATGGGCTGGACGTAAAGGTGTATGTAGGCGATACCATCCGTGCTGCTTTTGATGGCAAGGTGCGCATTGTGAAAAATCAAGGGCGTCGCGGTTATGGCAAGTATGTGGTGATTAGGCATGACAATGGCTTGGAGACTGTGTATGGACACCTTTCCAAGCAGCTGGTGAAGGTAGATCAGCTGGTAAAGGCGGGTGAACCGATTGCCTTGGGTGGCAATACGGGGCGTTCCACAGGGTCACACCTGCATTTTGAGGTACAGTTCTTGGGTGTGCGGCTGGATCCGGCTGACATGTTCAACTTTGAAAAGCAAGATATTGTAGCCGATACTTATACGTTCAATAAGCACAAGTCGGGTGCGGGCAGTGCTTCGGGCAAGGGCTTGTACTACAAGGTAAAACGGGGCGACACGCTGAGCAAGATTGCCGCGCGGCAGGGAACTACGGTGAGCCGCCTGTGCAAGTTGAACCGCATTACCCGCCGTACGATATTGCGGCCGGGGCAAGTGCTGAGGTGCTCCTGATAATGAAAAAAAGAACGAAAAATGAAGGATTTTTCGTTCTTTTCTTTTTGAAAGAAGGCTTTCTCGCTTCTATGCATTGCGCTGCCTGCCTTTCCGGATGGAATTCTTCACTATTAGTCCTTCATTCTTAATTATTATTCCTATCTTTGCCAGGCATTAGTAAGGGATATGAAAGATACTAAACAACAATTTGAGCAGGTCATAGCCTCCTGCCGCGACTTATTTTCCAAGAAACTTCATGACTATGGGGCTGCATGGCGCATTCTCCGCCCGGCTTCCGTAACTGACCAGATATTCATCAAGGCCAACCGAATACGCAGCATAGAGACCAAAGGGGTGGCGCTGGTGGATGAAGGTATCCGCTCCGAGCTGATGGGTATTGTGAACTATGGCATCATCGGGCTGATACAGCTGGAATTGGGGTATGCCGATGCTGCCGACCTGACCAATGAGGAGGCGTTGGCTTTGTACGACAAGCATGCCAAGGCTTCGTTGGAGCTGATGTTGGCGAAGAATCATGATTACGATGAGGCTTGGCGCTCAATGCGCACCACTTCGTATACCGACCTTATCTTGATGAAATTGTATCGCACCAAGCAGATTGAGAGCCTGTCGGGGCAGACGCTGGTGTCGGAAGGGGTGGATGCCAACTATATGGATATGATAAATTATGCCGTGTTTGGCTTGATAAAGATTGAGTTTGGAGACTGACAAGAAACATATTATCGAGAAGACGTGGGTCAACGTGTGCCGCTTCATATTGGGCATTACGTTTACCTTTTCCGGCTTTGTGAAAGCCGTGGATCCCTTGGGCTCGTTTTACAAGATACAAGACTACTTGGAGGCTTTCGGGGTGTTGTCGTGGGTGCCAGGCTTCTTGCCCCTGTTTTTCGGTATCGGGCTGGCAGCTATAGAGTTTTGTATCGGTGTGTTTCTGTTTTTGGGCATCAGGCGCAGCATGGCGTCGTGGGTAGCTTTGTTGCTGCTGTGCTTCATGACTCCGTTGACGTTGTACCTTGCCCTTGCAAATCCAGTGTCCGACTGTGGCTGTTTCGGCGATGCTGTGGTGTTGACCAATTGGCAGACCTTCGGCAAGAATGTCGTGCTGTTGGCGGCTGCCGTATTCGCTTTCAAAGGACGTAAGCAGATTGTCCGTTTCATTTCGCCCAAGTCGGCATGGATGGTGTCGATGTACACGTTGCTTTTTATCTTTGTGCTGTCATTCTATTGTCTTTCCCACTTGCCTATATTCGATTTTCGTCCTTATGGGATAGGTACTGATATCAAAGCCGCTATGGAGATTCCCGAAGGTGCCAAAGGTGATGTGTTTGAAACCACCTACCTGATGGAGAAAGACGGGCATCGGCAAGAGTTTACGTTGGACAACTATCCTGACAGTACATGGACGTTTGTTGAAGCCAAGACTGTATTGAAGGAGAAAGGGTATGAGCCCCCCATACACGATTTCGCGATGATAGACTTGGACACGGGAGCCGATATTACGGAGCAAGTGCTGGCCGATAGCAGCTACACCTTCCTGATGGTGGCTCACCGCATTGAGGAGGCCGACGACAGCAACATCGACCTGATAAACGAGATATACGATTACAGCATGGAGCATGGCTATCACTTTTATGCCTTGACCTCTTCTGCAATGGAAGATATTGAAGAATGGTGTGACCGTACAGGTGCGGAATACCCTTTCTGCCAGATGGATGACATTACGCTGAAAACCATCGTGCGCTCCAATCCCGGACTGTTGTTGATAAAGGGCGGCGTCATTCTGAACAAATGGAGTGACAACCAGTTGCCCGACGAGTATGTGCTGACTGATGCATTGGATCGGTTGCCGCTTGGACAGCAGAAGCAGGTGAGCGATGTGCGCACTCTGTTCTATGTATTACTGTGGTTTGTCATCCCTTTGCTGATGGTGTTGGGCTTGGACATTCTGGTTGTGAAGCGGCGGGCGAAAAGGCACGTGGAGGAGCAGCAGCCGGTTCGGCAAGAGACAACGGACAATAAACTTTGATATACTAACCCTTTAATAGTAAAACAAAATGAGAAAGAACATTGTTGCAGGAAACTGGAAAATGAACAAGACCCTTCAGGAGGGTATTGCTCTGGCAAAAGAATTGAATGAAATGTTGGCTAACGAGAAGCCCAATTGCGACGTCATTATCTGCACGCCGTTTATTCATCTTGCTTCCGTTACTCCGCTGGTAGATGCTGCCAAGATTGGCGTAGGTGCTGAGAACTGTGCAGACAAAGAATCGGGCGCCTATACGGGCGAAGTGTCTGCCGCCATGGTGGCTTCTACGGGTGCGAAGTATGTCATCCTGGGTCACTCCGAGCGTCGTGCTTATTATCACGAAACGGTGGAAATCCTGGCTGAGAAAGTAAAACTGGCTTTGGCTCATGGTTTGACTCCTATTTTCTGCATCGGCGAAGTGCTGGAAGAGCGTGAAGCCGGCAAGCAGAACGAAGTGGTAGCCGCCCAGTTGGCTTCTGTATTCTCCCTGTCTGCCGAAGATTTCTCCAAGATTATCCTGGCTTACGAACCCGTATGGGCTATCGGTACAGGCAAGACGGCTACTCCCGAGCAGGCTCAGGAAATCCATGCCTTCATCCGTTCGCAAGTAGCTGCCAAGTATGGGCAAGAAGTGGCTGAGAATTGCTCCATTTTGTACGGTGGTAGCTGCAAGCCAAGCAATGCCAAGGAACTGTTTGCCAACCCCGATGTTGACGGTGGTCTGATTGGCGGTGCAGCTTTGAAGGCAGCCGACTTCAAGGGCATCATTGACGCATTCAACTAATCGGCCGAAAGCCATAGCAGTGAAGAACCGGGCGCGCCTCGTGCCTCCCGGTTCTTCGTCTTGTTGCGAGTGGTGCACAGCCTTGTATGAAGACCACAAATACTTAACCCTTTTAACGAAACCCTATGAAACGATTAGCATTGCTTCTTATCGCCGGGCTGGCCGTCATCGGCCTGAGGGCACAAAACAGCATCATCAACAGTCTGCAACGCGACGTGCCGGGGCAAGGCAAGGTGACTGTCCATCAAGACCCCCGCATCATGGCACTGATAGGCTCGGAGTACGTGCCTACGGGCGACGATGACGAGCGCGTGCTCAAGGTGCCGGGCTACCGCGTGCAGGTGTATGCCGGAAACAACACGCGCCGGGCACGTACCGAGGCGCAGACGGTGGGCGATTCCATCCAATCGCTCTTTCCCGAGTTGCCCGTCTACACCAACTTCCAGCCGCCGCGCTGGCTGTGCCGCGTAGGCGATTATCGCAGCATTGAGGAGGCAGATGCCATGATGCGCCGGCTTCGTGCCACGGGACGCTTCAAGGAAGTATCTATTGTGCGCGACCAGATAAATATTCCCCTCTATTAATCTCCCATTCTCTTTATATACACACGATACAAGCATGTTAGGAAAAGAAGAAGTGACCTCTCCACACTTGGTGGAACTGCAAGAGCATTATCGCCGTATCCTCACCCTGCTGGGCGAAGATCCGGAACGTGAAGGACTGCTGAAAACCCCTGAGCGCGTGGCAAAGGCCATGCTGACACTTACCAAAGGTTACAGCATGGATCCGCACGAAGTATTACGTTCGGCCAAGTTCAAGGAGGAATATAGTCAGATGGTCATCGTAAAAGACATTGATTTCTTTTCGTTGTGCGAGCATCACATGATACCTTTCTATGGCAAGGCGCATGTGGCCTATATTCCCAATGGTTACATTACGGGGCTTAGCAAGATTGCCCGCGTAGTCGACATCTTTTCGCACCGTCTGCAGGTGCAAGAGCGTATGACGCTGCAGATAAAAGAGTGCATACAAGAGACGCTTAATCCTCTTGGCGTGATGGTGGTGCTTGAAGCCAAGCATATGTGCATGCAGATGCGGGGAGTAGAGAAACAGAATTCTATTACTACAACCTCTGACTTCACCGGTGCTTTCAATCAGGCAAAGACTCGTGAGGAGTTTATGAACCTCATTAAGCACAGGTAACGAGTCTTATTAGGCACCCCCGGTAGGAGGGGTCAGAGGTGCAGCACTACGCGGTCGCCCAGACGTTTGGCCATGAGGTTTTGCACTTTGTGTAGTTCGGCATAGCGTTTCATTATGGCATTGCAGCGTTCCTCATCGGCGATGGTAGCGGGGTCTTGCAAGGCTTGCATCATGTGTTTCAATTCCTCGCTGACGATGGCGTATTTGTAGTTTACCATAAGTAGCGGTACCAGTTCATAAAGGCGTTCTTCGTCGGTAATTATCTTTTGGTTTTTCGAGTGATATTTGCTGAGTTGGTAGCGGTCGCTTATCAGTTCTGCACTGAGTTGGCTGATATCCGGGTCTGGGTGGTTCAGGAAGAAGTGCTCAGCCCGAAAGCCCTCGTCATGGAGGTGAAGGGAGGCTTCTTCGAGCAGCCGGCGGTGCAGGGGGCTGTGGAAAGAGAGGTCGTCTTCACGCAGGTCGCTTATAATGAATTCAATGACAGACAGCGGTCGTTCATTGCCTTCATCGTCTTCGACGTTGCACATGACATGTTCGCCATAGCGCACCACCATCTGTAGGATGAGGCGTTCGTAACGATAGAACTCTTGTCCTTCTTTGCCCTCTTGGGGGATGAACGATTCGTATCCGGTCGTAGGAGTGGCAGGAGTGTCCGCGCCGGCAGGTGTGGTAGCTGGAACATCTTCGGCCGGCGGCGGGGCAGGGATATCGGCGTTTGCAGATGTAGTCCGGGCTGTGGCCTGGCGTCGTTCGCGTTCGCGCTGTTCGGCACGTTGTTCGGCTTGCTTTTCGCGGCGTTTGGCCACTTCAGAGACGAGCAGTTTATCTTCTACATGTAGCAGCTGTGCACATTCTTTTATGTAGACGTCGCGTACAATGGCTTCGGGAATGACGGAGATGCTTTGCACGATGTTGCCTATCAGTTCGGCGCGCTTAATAGGATCGCCGGCGGCATCTTCCAGCAGCAGGTTGGTCTTGAAGCGGATAAAGTCGGTCTCGTGCTCTTGGATGAACTGTTGGAACTCTGTACTGTTATGCTTGCGGGCAAAAGAGTCGGGGTC
>CALUIF010000200.1 GCA_944320635.1 uncultured Bacteroides sp.
CTTCGGTGAACTTGAAGGCGTTGGACAGCAGGTTCATGGCTATTTTCCGTACTTTGTCGTAGTCGAACTCCATCAATATGCTGGGCTGTTGGCTGGTGAGGCGGTAGCCGATGCCCCGTTTCTGGGCGATGCTCTCGAATGCCTGGAACTGGTCTTTCACCAGGCTTACGATGTCACCGTGGACGTATTGCATGGTTTCCCCGTGGGCATCCAGCTTGCGGAAGTTGAGCAGTTGGTTGATGAGCTCGAGCAGGTAGCGGGCGTTGCTTTGCACGGTGCCCAGCAGGCCGTTTTTGTATTGCGGGTTTTTGGCCAGGAATTCTTCAAGGGGATTGATGATGAGGGAGAGGGGTGTCCTCAGTTCATGGCTGACGTTGGCGAAGAACTGCATCTTCATGTCGGTCAGTTTTTGCTGCCGTTCGTTTTCCTGTTCAATGGTCTTGAGCGCGGCCAGCCTTTTGCGTTTAGCGCGGAAGTAGCAGATGTTTGTCCACCCTATGAGCAGGATGGCAGCCGTGAAGATGCAGTAGGCCCACCATGTCCTGTACCAAGGGGGCAGGATGTGGATTTTGAGCGTCTTGACGTTGGGCGACCACATGTACTCGGAGTTGCAGGCCCTGACTTGCAGCTCGTAGGTGCCCGGCGGCAGCAGGGAGAAGCTTATTTGGTTGTCGGTGGCATAATTCCAGTCGGCTTGCTGTCCTTTAAGGCGGTATGCATAGCGCACTTTGCGCGGTTCAATGAAGTCGAGGGTGGAGAAATGGAGGCGGAAGGAGGGGATTTCACGGTCCAGGGTAATGGTTGTGGCACACTCGGGCGACTTGCCGTTGAGCATTTGGGCCAGTGGGGTGTATTGCGGTTCTATCTTGGTGAGGTACACTTCGGCCTTGTAGGCGTTGTGGGCTATCTCTTGCGGAATGATGGTGGTATAGCCATTGGGAGTGCCTACGAGGATGTTGCCGTTGCGCAGCTTGTAGAGTGCCTTTTCGTTGACGTCGTTCGAGATGATGCCGTCGCCTACGTCGTAGTTGGTTATGGCCGGTGTGCCTTGCGACAGGTTGATGCGGGCAATGCCGTTGCAGGTGCCTACCCACATCTGGTGGTTGTTGTCTTCGGCAATGGCGGTGACCATGTTGGCTGGCAGGCCGTTGTTGTGATCGATGTAGCCAATGCTGTCGGTGTTGAGGTTCCACCAGGCTATGCCTTGGCTGCCGCCCATCCATAGGATGTTCCTGCTGTCCCGGCAGATGGTGTAGATGAATTGCTTTTTCAGTGCCTGGGTGTTGCGCTTGTTGTGGCGTATGAAGTGGTGCTGTCCGTTGCCGGTATTGAGCATGAGGAGGCCTTGCGAGGTGGCTACGTAGAGGGTGTCGTGGCCGGCATAGAGCAGTTCACGGATGCTCAACCGGCTCTGCTTGTCGAGCAGGGTGTCTATCTTGCCGGTGCGGGTGTTCAGGCGTTGTATGCAGCCGTCCAGCACTCCTACCAGAATGTTGCCCTCTTCATCTTCCTGTATGCCGTAGATGTCGTTTTCCAGCAGTCCGCTGTTTTCGCTGGTGTATTGGGTAGTCCTCCCTTGGTCGTAGCAAATCAGGCCGTTCTGGAAGGTGCCCAGCCATAGCCTGCCCCGGCTGTCTTTTTTGATGGTGACGATGACGTTGGCGGGCGTGGCTACTTGTTGGGGCATGGGGTCGTTGCGGCCTTGGCGCATCAGGCCTCCGCCGTCTGTGCCATACCAGATGGAGAGCGAGTCTTCGCAGAAGGATATGATGTCGTTGTAGCGCCATAACTTTTGGTTCAGGAATACTTGCGACTGGGGCACGTAGTAGGACACCCCGTGGCGAAAGTTGCCTATCCATACAATGCCTTCGCGGTCTATGTGTATGGCACTGAGGTTGTTGCTTGCTAAGGTGTGCGACTTCAAGGGGTTGTGCGAGAATTGGGTCAGGTCGCCCGATTGCAGTTGGTAGATAAATGCGCCGAGGTGGCTGGTGATGAGCCAGATGTTTCCGTTGTGGTCTTCGGCTATGTTGCGTATGCGGTTGAATTGTTCGTCGTTGGCGGGCAGCTTGATTTCCTGCCATTCCGTCTGGAGGTTTTTCTTGTAAAGAAGTAGGCTGTTCTGGAAGGTATGTACCCAGATGCCGTCGTTGCTGTCTACGTAGACTTTGGGGAAGTGCTTGTGCAGCAGGCTGCCGTATTGGGAGGGGATGGCCACCTCTTGGTTGAGGGAAGAGTTGATGTCGGTGATGAAGAGCCTTCCGTCGTTGTAAATGGAATAGATGTATTTGTCGGTGACAAACAGTCTGGGGGTGGAGCTGCTCATCAGAGGATATATTTTGGTCATTTTCTGCCGGGGGTTGTACAGGTAAATCTTGTTATTGTCGTACACCCACAGGTATTTCATTTTGCTATCCATTCCTGCCATGGAGACGGTGTCGCAAGGTATGTTGAGCTCATGTAGTCTGGTTTTGCAGTCAGGGCTGAAGCTGCCTGTTTGGTAATCATATATGGTATAACCGTGTTCAGAACCTATCCAGATGTTGCCATCCCAGTCTTCAAAGATGTTGCCGATGCTGTTGCTGGGCAGGCCGTCGGTGTCTTGGTAGTATTGCTGCAGGTTGTAAGAGTCGTGCCGGTTGAGTCCAGAGTTGGTGCCTATCCACAGGAAGCCCCTGCTGTCGCGATACAGACAGTTGATGTTGTTGTTTGAAAGGCCCTCGGAGGTGGTGATTTGCCTGAACATGACCCGCTCAATGACGTTGGCGTATAAACTGGGCGGTAAAAGCAAAATGCCAAGACAAAATATCCGGAAGCAGAAGGTTGGAAATACGTGGTTATTCATAGTGTGTTTTGTTTAAACGCGTCACAAATCTATCAAAAAAAAGCAAGTTGTGAAAGGGTAGGTAGGTTTTGTATCTTTCTTGGAAGGCTGTTATTTGTGTTTTATCGGGAATAAGAATTCAAATGAATACTTTTTTGGATACATTCAGGTTCTTAAAAAATAAGCGTTTTGAATGTGACCGAATGGCAAAAAACCATAATTTTGCCTTCACCAATGTTCATTACTTAATTTATCACCGCCATGAAAAACAAATTGATTACTGCTATTGGCATTGTGTCTTTATTGTTTGCAACAAATTTTTCTGCTTACGCGCAATCGGGCACTGTCAAGGTCTTGCACGATGAAATCGTATCGGATTTAAAGGACAATATTCTTTCTTTTTGGGAAAAGTATAGCGTAGACCCCGCAGGCGGCTTTTACGGAACGGTGGAGCGTGACGGCACGCCGGTGCCCGATGCCCCGAAAGGCGGGGTACTGAACGCACGCATCTTGTGGACGTTCTCCACGGCTTACCGCATGTATGGCAATGAGGCTTACCGGGAACTGGCCGACCGGGCGCAACGCTATTTCATCGACCATTTTATCGACCCCGAGTATGGTGGCGTATATTGGTTGATTAAGGCGGATGGTACTCCGCTGGATACGGATAAGCAGACGTATGGCTGTTCGTATGCCATTTATGGCTTGGCAGAACACTTCAGGGCTACTGGCAACTTGGAAAGCCTGCAACGGGCCATCGACATCTACCACACTATGGAGGAGAAGATAAAAGACCCGGTGAAGGACGGGTACATCGAATCTTTTACCCGCGAGTGGGGCACTCCCGAGAAGCTGGGTTATGATGGCGACGGGGTGGCCACCAAGACCATGAATACACACATCCATGTGCTGGAAGCTTATACTGCTTTATATAAGGTGTGGCGGGACAGCGGCTTGCGCGAGCGTTTGGAAAAGCTGATAGATATACTGGCCACCCATCTCTATAACGCGCAGACGCACCACTTGATATTGTATTGCGACTCGGATTGGAATAGCTTGAATGATATAGATTCTTATGGGCACGACATCGAGACCTCCTGGTTGTTGATGGAAGCTGCGGAAGCGTTGGAGGACCCACAAATTTTTGAGCGGTGCAAGAAGGTGGCTTTGGAACTTGCCGATTCGTCTTTGAAAGAAGGTATCAACGCCATGGGGGCGATGATGTATGAAAGGCATGGCGACAGAATAAGGCGAGATGCTTCGTGGTGGTGCCAGGCCGAAACGGTGGTGGGTTGCATCAATGCCTGGCAGCTGACAGGCAAGCAGACCTACTTGGACAGCGCCATCCGCACATGGAACTTTATAAAGGAACGGATGATAGACAAGGAATATGGTGAATGGTTCCGCACCGTTTCCGAGAAGGGTACGCCCCGTTATAAAGAAGCTAAGGCCAGCATGTGGAATTGCCCGTATCACAACAGCCGGATGGGATTTGAGATTGACCGGCGTTTGAAGTGACTCACCTTAATAACCAATATGATGAAAAAACAACAGATTTACCGCTTTTGTATGGCCGCGCTGCTATGCGGGTCATTATCCCTGCCTGTTTCCGCACAGACGGAAGTGATGGCATGGAGCAATATTACAGGTGTCCGCGTGGACGGAGAGTTGATGGATTTTGAATCGGCCTTTGCCGTAGGTACTTTGAACGGGGATATGGAAATTACGGGCAAGGAGAAGCAGGCAAGGCCACGCTACCACCGGGACGGCAATATGCAGGAGACGTTCACCGGGATGCGCGGAGTGGAGTTTCACCAAAGGGTGACCGACAAGGGAAAAGGATTGGTGGAAATAGCCGTTGAAGTCTCGTCGGACACTACCTTGAACCAGGGAGCCTATTACCGCATCGCGCTTACTCCGGAAAATTATGCCGATGCCAAGGTCAAAACTTCCGGCAAGCGGGTGAAGATTACTTCTGCCAACAGGGAACTGACTTTTAATCTGAACAAATCGCTTAAAGCTACAGTTGAGAAGGAAGACGGGAATACGGTGATTTATATCCGGCTGATGCCGTCTTTGAAGAAAGGTGGAAAGTTTTTTTGCACCATGGAGCTGCAGGCCTCGGGGCAGATTGACCATAACGATGCCAACATAACGCTTGACCTCGGGAATCCGGGAAATCTTTTTACCGGCTTTGGAGGAAATTTCCGCCTCCAGAACCCGAAGGCCGACCCGCAGGTCATAGATTATTGCCTGGAGAATTTGCGTGTGGCCTATGGCCGGGTAGAATTCCCGTGGCGTTTATGGCATCCTGAAGAGGGCACCGACCCCATTGCTGAGGCCGAAAGCGGCAAGCTGAACGAACGGGTGGAGCAGAGCCTGCTGATGGCCCAGCGGCTGAAGGCCATGGGTATGCCTGTGATATTGAGCTGCTGGTTTCCCCCTGCTTGGGCCATTGACGGCGGGCCGGAGAGCTATAAGCGCAATGGCGGAGTGATAGCCTACCGACTCGACCCGGAGAAGAAGGAGCAGATATACAAATCGATGGCCGATTACCTGGTGTATGCCAAGCGGCATTACGGCGTGGAGTTCTCCATGTTCTCGTTCAATGAGTCGGATTTGGGCATCGATGTACTTCATACTCCTCAAGAGCATGCCGACTTTATCAAGGAGTTTGGCGCTTATCTGGCAAAGTTGAATTTGCCGACACGGATGTTGCTGGGTGATAACTCGGATGCCACGACTTTTGATTTTATCCTCCCGGCGTTGAACGATGAGACTACCCATAAGTATATCGGCGCCGTATCTTTCCACTCGTGGCGCGGATGCGATGATGCTACCCTGCACAAGTGGGCAGGTGCGGCACGTGCCTTGAATGTGCCTTTGCTGGTGGGCGAGGGCAGCACCGATGCTGCCGCACACCGTTATGCGGAGATATTCAATGAGTCTACTTTTGCGCTTTACGAGATAAATCTGTACGTCCGCATCTGCGCTATTTGCCAGCCGTTGTCCATCTTGCAATGGCAGCTTACTTCGGACTATTCCTTGCTGTGGGGAGGCGGAATTTATGGTTCACAAGGGCCTTTGCATCCGACACAACGGTTCTTCAACATCAAGCAGCTGGCCTCTACGCCGGCCGATGCCTTGGCCATTCCGGTAGACTGCAGCAAGAAGAATGTGAACTGTGCAGCCTTCGGCAACTATGCGCGTGGCGA
>CALUIF010000201.1 GCA_944320635.1 uncultured Bacteroides sp.
TTTTTAGCTTTTGGACAAAGCTAAAACAACTTTTCAATTCAAATCGTCACGCTCCAAAAAGATATTTAACTATGCGATTATCAAAGATTTCAAAGAACGATGTTTAATTTAAAGTGCCCACTAGTGCTTAAATATGATTACTTACAAGTTTGAAACATTCCCTAACTGGGAAAGAATTTTTTCCTAACTGGGAAAAAATCTTTCTCTAATTGGGAAGGAATCTTGCAAACTTGCAATCTTGCAGTCCCTCTTCACGCACACACACGCACGCGCGTATATAATGTACGCGAGAAGATAGACAAGTAACTGCCCGAGTAAAGCCCCCGCGATACAACATCCTTCGCGTCTGCTTCGGCAAAGCATTCCCACTGTGTACTATACCATATATATTTACGCGCGTGTGTGTGCGTGAAGAGGGACTGCAAGATTGCAAGTTTGCAAGTTTTTGTATCCCATATCCGATATATTTCCTTTCATGCCTTCTCATGTTCAAGTTATATAAGCAACGGCTAATCATATTTTGTTTACTCTAAATGATAATTTAGCGCGCAGTGACGAGCTACAAGCTGCGAGTATTTGTCATGTCCCTGCACTCGATGGATGCCAAGTAGCGCAGTCGGAGGGTCTCACGATATATTGAGTGAGATGTTTCAACTTCGCTTCGCTCCGTTCAACGTGACAGAATGATAGTAACCTTGCATTACGGCACACCCTCACTGAATGTCCCAGTGTTATATGATAATAATAAAGAGGCAGCCCCTCGGCATAGTCTGCCGGGAGACTGCCCCGTTCTCTGTTGCGGTAGCGTTCTGCTCCGCTTATTTCAGCACGCCAAGTTCCTTCCCCACCTTGATGAAGGCAGAGATGCATTTGTCGAGGTGCTCTCTTTCGTGTCCTGCGGAAATCTGCACGCGGATGCGAGCCTGGCCTTTAGGCACTACCGGGTAGTAGAAGCCGGTGACGTAGATGCCCTCTTCCTGCAAGCGTGCGGCATAGATTTGCGAGAGTTTGGCGTCGTAGAGCATTACGGCGCAGATGGCGCTCTGTGTGGGCTTGATGTCGAAGCCTGCTGCCAGCATCTTGTCGCGGAAATAGTTGACGTTTTCCACCAGCTTGTCGTGCAGGGCATTGCTCTCTTTCAGCATCTTGAACACTTCGATGCTGGCACCGATGACGGCGGGGGCTACCGAGTTGGAGAAGAGGTACGGGCGACTGCGTTGGCGCAGCAGTTCGATAATCTCCTTGCGTCCCGTGGTGAACCCGCCCATAGCGCCGCCGAAGGCCTTGCCCAATGTGCCTGTGTAGATGTCCACGCGTCCGTATGTGCCATACAGCTCGCTTACCCCGTGGCCGGTGGCACCTACTACGCCTGCCGAGTGCGATTCGTCTACCATCACCAAGGCGTCATACTTCTCTGCCAGATCGCAAATCTTGTCCATCGGAGCCACATTGCCGTCCATGGAGAATACACCATCGGTCACTACAATGCGGAAGCGTTGTGCCTGTGCCTCTTGCAGGCAACGTTCCAAGTCGGCCATGTCGGCGTTGGCATAGCGGTAGCGCTTGGCTTTGCAGAGGCGTACGCCGTCGATGATGGAGGCGTGGTTCAATGCGTCGGAGATGATGGCATCTTCTTCCGTAAACAGAGGCTCGAATACACCACCGTTGGCATCGAAGCAGGCAGCATAGAGAATGGTGTCTTCCGTGTGGAAGTATTCGGATATGGCGGCTTCCAGTTCTTTATGGATATCTTGTGTACCGCAAATGAAGCGGACGGATGACATGCCGTAGCCGCGTTTATCCATCATTTGTTGGGCGGCGGCAATCAGCCGTGGGTGATTGGAAAGTCCAAGGTAATTGTTGGCACAGAAGTTCAGTATCTCTTTGCCTTTTACGGTGATGGCTGCTTGCTGGGGGCTTTCTATCAGCCTTTCTTCTTTGTAAAGCCCTGCGTCCTTTATCTCCGAAATGGTGTTACGGAGATGTTCTTTCATTTTACCATACATAGCATTTAATTTTAAGTGTTAGAATCATATTTCTACAAAGGACACTATTTTTATTGGAATAAACAAGCACAAAATGATAGAAGTCTGAAAAAAAAGTATGATATTTGCCAATATTTAATATGCAACCTTAATAATAAATCGGATATGAAGAATATATTGGTTATTGGTTCCACCGGACAAATCGGGTCGGAGTTAACAATGGAATTGCGTAAACGCTATGGTAATGAACATGTTGTGGCCGGGTATATCCCTGGTGCGGAACCCAAGGGAGACTTAAAGGATTCCGGGCCTATGGGCATTGCCGACGTAACAGATGGTGAGACGATAGGTAAAATAGTAAAAGAGTATAAGGTTGATACCATATATAATTTGGCTGCCTTATTGTCTGTAGTTGCAGAAAGCAAACCGGCTTTGGCTTGGAAAATAGGAATCGACGGTTTGTGGAATGTGCTGGAAGTGGCTCGTACGTATGGATGTGCTGTGTTTACACCGAGTTCAATAGGCTCTTTCGGTGTCAGTACGCCTCACGTGAAGACGCCTCAAGATACCATCCAGCGTCCTTCTACCATGTATGGGGTAACTAAGGTGACTACGGAGTTGTTGAGCGATTATTATTATGTGAAATATGGAGTAGATACGCGTTCGGTACGTTTCCCGGGGATTATTTCTTATAAGACGCTTCCTGGAGGAGGAACGACGGATTATGCCGTAGATATTTACTACGCAGCTGTGCGTGGGACAAAGTTTGTTGCACCTGTGAAAGCGGGTACCTATATGGACATGATGTATATGCCTGATGCCTTGAACGCGGCTATTCAGTTAATGGAAGCTGATGCCGTGCGTTTGAAGCATCGTAATGCCTTCAACATCGCTTCCATGAGTTTTGACCCGGAGGGCATTTACCAGGCAATAAAAAAATATGTGCCTGATTTTGAGATGGGTTATGATATCGACCCCTTAAAGCAGGCTATTGCCGACAGTTGGCCCGATTGCATGGATGATACGTGTGCCCGTGAAGAATGGGGATGGAAACCGCATTACGACTTGGATGCTATGACCAAGGATATGCTTGAGAAACTGAGAGTTAAACTAAGTAAATGAGAAAAGAACTAATAGGATTGTTGTCGCTTGCCATTCTGTCATCTTGTGGTGGAAAGAATGCTAAGGTCGATCCTTTTACCGTCATGGCTCAATTGCCCGACACGGCCATCCAAGGGAGCGACACCTTGATTTCGCGGGATGTGTTGACCCCTTTGGAGGCTGATGAGCTGTTTGATGATTTTATTTTCAATTATGCGTTGGACGAAAAGTTGCAAAAACAGCGCACGCATTTTCCTTTGCCTTACCGTAGTGGAGATACGCTGAAAACCATTGAGGAAAAGGATTGGACACATGATTATTTGTTTGCCCGGCAAAACTATTATACGCTTCTTTTTGACCGGGAAGAAGATATGGAATTGGTGGGTGATACCGCCTTGAACGAGGTGCAAGTAGAGTGGATATCGCTGACAGAGCCCTTGAGGAAAAAGTATTGTTTTGAACGCAAGAAGGGCATGTGGATGCTTGTCTCCATCGAGATATTGCCCATGAAAAAACGTATGAAGAACGATTTCTTATCTTTTTATACGCATTTTTCTACGGACAGCCTTTACCAAGAGCGTCACATTTCATTCCCATTGCGTTTTATTACCATAGATCCTGATGATGAATTTTCGGTACTGGAAACTACTTTGGAACTGAATCAATGGTATGCTTTCCGCCCACAGATGCCGATAGGCAAGCTTTCGAACATTTGCTACGGGCAGCGCAACGATGAGCTTTCCACCTCGAAAATACTGAAGGTGAATGGGATAAGCAATGGCTATTCCAATATCTTTTATTTCCGTAAGTCGGGAGGAGAGTGGAGATTGTATAAATATGAGGATACCAGCATTTAGCGTTGCATATACTGCCTATGTGGAATAATTATTCGTTACTGGATTACAACACGTTCGGGATAGATGTCCGTGCGGCACGCTTTATGGAGTATCGTTCGGAAAGCGAGTTGCTTGCTTTCCTTTCCGGGGAAGGGCTTGAGGCGCCCTACCTGCATATCGGACGGGGGAGCAACTTGTTGTTTACCAAAGATTTTGAAGGTACCGTATTGCATTCATGCATCCGTGGAGTGGAAGTTTTGGAGGAAGACGACAAGCAGGTTCGGGTGCGGGTAGGTGCGGGTACGCTTTGGGATGATTTTGTGGCCTGTTGCGTGGCGCGCGGATGGTATGGTGCCGAAAACCTCTCTTTGATACCGGGCGAGGTGGGAGCTTCTGCCGTGCAGAACATCGGAGCTTATGGGGTGGAGGTGAAAGACTTGATAGAGGCGGTGGAAACTGTGGACGTGCATGGCGTCAAGCGCGTGTATGCCAATGCTGAGTGCCGGTATGCTTATCGGGACAGCATTTTCAAGCGGCCGGACATGAAGTCGGTCTTTGTCACCCGGGTACGTTTTGTTCTTGGTAAAACGCCTTGCTATCGATTAGAGTATGGCGCTATTCGTACGGAGCTGGAAAAGCGTCCGGCCACGAACCTGTGCACCATACGCGAGGTCATTGCATGCATCCGCCAAGCGAAATTGCCCGACCCGAAGGTGTTGGGCAATGCGGGCAGCTTTTTTAAGAACCCGGTTGTGCCGCGCAGCTCGTTTGAAGCATTGCTGTGCCAATATCCCTCCATGCCGTTTTATGAGGTGGATGCCGGCAGTGTGAAAATCCCGGCCGGCTGGCTCATCGAGCAATGTGGCTGGAAAGGAAAAGGGATTGGAAGGGCTTCGGTGCATTCCCGTCAGGCTTTGGTGCTGGTAAACCTAGGAGGAGCCACAGGGCAGGATGTCGTGGCTTTGGCCAATGCCGTGGCGGCTTCGGTGTACGATAAGTTCCACATACACATCTGTCCCGAAGTAAATGTCATTTGACGGAGAATGGCTTGCGCACCGTCAGCTTACTATCTAAGACAGTGTTAGCTTACTATCTAAGACGTTGCCAGATGAGTGCCGGGTATCTTTGCAAGTTAAAATGTTTTTTTTGAAAGTTATGAAACTGAGGATTTTGGGAAGCGGAACATCTACCGGTGTGCCGGAAATAGGGTGCAAATGCCCCGTGTGTACTTCGACGGACAAGCGCGACAACCGTTTGCGCTCGTCGGCCTTGGTGTATACCGATGATGCGCGTATATTGATAGATTGCGGCCCCGACTTCAGGGAGCAGATGTTGCGTGCCGGTTTCTTTGAGCCGATAGATGGAGTGCTGATTACTCATGAACATTACGACCACGTAGGCGGATTGGACGATTTGCGCCCGTTTTGCCGCTTTGGTGAGATTCCTGTCTACGCCAATGCGTATACCGCGGGACACCTGCGTACCCGCATGCCCTATTGTTTTGTCGACAAGGTCTATCCGGGCGTTCCCCGCATCTTTTTGCAGGAGGTTGAAGTTGGCTCTCCGTTCTGCATCAACCAAACGGAAGTTTTGCCTTTCGAGGTGATGCATGGCCGGCTTCCTATTTTGGGGTATCGCATTGGCGGGCGCTTAGGCTACGTGACGGATATGCTGACGATGCCCATGGCTTCTTATGATTGCCTGAGGAATTTGAAGGTGTTGGTTATCAATGCACTGCGTGTGAAGCCGCATCCCACGCACCAGTGCATAGCAGAGGCTGTAGAGGCGGCAAACCGCATCGGCGCAAAGGAAACTTATTTTATTCACATGAGCCATCATGCAGGGCTTCATGCTGAAATATCCATGCAACTTCCCCCTCATATGCATTTTGCTTACGACGGATTGGAACTGCAATTTTAAACTTTCTAAAATGTTTATTTGTTTTTGTTAATAAAAGTGTTACCTTTGCAGGAACTAAAGGATGAATTATGAAGCCTCAACTCCTCATACGGACACTAACCATTATTTTTGTCGTGTTGTTATGCGCCGGGATTGGTGTGTACTCGTTTTGGTGCTTGGACAGGGAAGAGCATCTGCGAGGCTTTAACCTCTACACTTTGGTGCCCCAAGATGCAGTGGCTGTGCTGGAAACGGATTATGTGGAGCGGCTGATGGATGATGTTGAACATTTGTCTTGTAGTGCAGATGGCCGTTATCTTAATGTATCAGAGCTTTTTACGTGCTTGAAAAGTCGTTTGCATGCTATGCTTGAGAAGGCGCCTCATGGCTTGAGCACACAGATGAGCCGTATGCTCATCAGTTTCCATGCACCGGACAGCCCGATGAACCAGGTGCTGTATTGCGGTTTGGGTGCGGCCGATTATGACGTGGCGGATGCTTTTCTGAACGGGCATTCCAAGGGGGCATTCTCGTTGAAGACCTTTAATTATCGTGGCAAAAAGATATATATTTATCCGATGGAAAACGGGCTTTTCCTTTCGGTTTATATCACCCGGCATTTTATGGTTGCAAGCTTCCAGAAAAAACTGGTAGAGCAAGTGATTGATACTTACCTTAATAAGAAAAAGTCATTGCTGAAACAACCCGGATTTGAATCGGCATATGAAAGTAAGCGGAGTGGTTCGTCGGCTACGGTTTATGTCAAATTAGGGGCAGTGAAGATGGGGGCGGCTTCCGATACCATGCCGATTTGTGCACAGCTGGGGGACTGGTGTGCATTTGATGTGCAATTGGATGGAGACATCATCTATTGTGCAGGCATGTATGATGGCGCGGATTCTTTATCGAATACGTATATGAATGCCTTGCGCAGGCAGCAACCGTTGGAAGGCTTTCCTGATGCTTATTTGCCAGCCTCTACTTTTTATTACCATTGTTGGTCGGCATCCGATAAGGGAGCCGTTTTTCGCTATGCCGATTCTTTGCATTATGCGCCGACTAATGACACTAAGACAAAACAGTATGACCGGATGTATGCTGATTTTGTGACCGATTATGGCGGGGAGAGTATGATAAGTGCTTACTTTATGCCTGCGGATACTGCGGACAAGCTGCCTTGTTCTGTGCTGATAATTTCATTGAAAAATGAGTTGAGTGCCGAGCGACAATTACGTTCTTTAATATATGCCATGCCGCAGGATAAAGAGCTTTTCCCGTCAGGTCCTTCTTCGCTGCAAAAGTATCTGTATTATGCCGGTTCACGGCGCCTCCGGGTCTATCAGCTACCTGGTGCTGCCGCATTTGCACAGCTGACGGGTGTCGTTGAGGGGGAATTCTGCACTTTTGCCTGCTTTTATAGGGGATGCCTGCTGATGGCTCCCGACATGCGCTCTCTTTCGTCTTATATAACGGCTATTGAAAAAGGCGAACAGGCAAATGCTATTTGTGAAACAGAGTGGTTGGAGGCTTTGTCTTCGTCTTACAATTCCTTGATTGTGATGGATATGGAAAAACTCTCCTGCCAGCCTGCCGGATATTTGCGCCAAGTGCCAGCTTTCTTCCTCAAACATGCCACATTCTTTAATCACTTCCTCATTACTATCCAGCTGACGTGTGCAGAAGGCATTGTCTATCCTTGTCTTACCCTGTTCTATAAGAAAGTCCTGTGAGTGAATGCCTGTACGGATATTAATCAAGTTGATTGTCGTTGCCAATCAGCTTAATTGCAACAGACAATCAACTTGACTCTAAAAGTATTTCAGTAAGGGCTTTCGTGCTTTAAAACGGCAGGTCGTCTTTTTCGTCGCCCGCCAGGAAGTCGGGTGTGGCTGTAGGTGCAGGCGGTGGCACCGGAGCGCCGGCGTTCATGGCATTGGGGGCAGTTGCCGGCGCACCGCTGACGGCAGGCTCCACTTTCCACGCACGTATGCGGTTGAACCAGCGGTCTTGCCACTGGTTGGCATCGATGTCAAACGAAACCTTCAGTTCCTGTCCCTGCTGTATGTTGAACTGTGCAATCCTGTCTGCGCCAAACACCTCGAAGCACATGCGGCGCGGATACTGTCCGCTCATGCTGTCCTCAATGACGTATTCCTGCACTTTCCATTCGTTTCCTGTCGTTTTGCTCACGCCGCCTTTCGGGGGGAGCACTGCGATGATTCTTCCGGTAAATTCCATGTTCGTTTCAGTTTAATGTTGCGGCGAAGTTACGATTTTTTGCGCGAACTGAAACCATAAATCCTCCTTTTTCTTACCTGCGTTCCGCCTCCGGTGGAATCTTTATATTTTTAAATATTTACAATTTCGTCGTTCTTCCGTCCTTTTTTCCTCCTACCTCAGTCGTACCATGTTCGTATCTTTTACGTTCCTTCTCCGTTCTATGGAGCCGAAAGAAGAACGAACATGGTACGAATGAGGTACGACTGAATGACGGATTGATTTCATAAAATTGAATTTCTAGTAATTTTTATTTGTTTACAAATTAGTGTGATCCTTCTTTCTGCCTTTCGTGCCCGTTCCTGCTCTGGAGCCTTAGGAGGCTGTCCCCGGCCGCTTACGTGCCTAGCGTTCTGTCATGCCGGGCGCAGTTTCCTTAAAAACGGGAGGGGTGCTTTTTTCTTGCCGGATTCTTTGTGTTTAGGAAATAGTTTTTCTAACTTTGTCCACCAACTAAGAGCCTGTCTGGATTTTGCCCTTTCGGAGGTGCTTGGCGTGCGGGGAAGGGGGGGACAGGATTGGAGAAGGAAATGGAAACTTAAAAATATATAGAGAATCGTATGAAATTTATCGTGTCGAGTAGTGCGCTCTCCGGTCATCTGCAAGCAATCAGCCGTGTGATAAACTCGAAGAATGCATTACCTATTTTGGATTGTTTCTTGTTTGACTTGCAAGACGGGACGTTGTCGGTGACGGCTTCCGACAGTGAAACGACGATGGTGACGATGCTTGAGGTTAATGAAAGTGATTCGGACGGCAGGCTTGCCATCCCGGCAAAGACCTTGCTGGACGCTCTGCGGGAGATTCCGGAACAGCCGTTGGCTTTTGACATACAAGAAGGAACGTTGGAAATAACGGTGCAATATCAGAATGGCAAGTACAGCTTGATGGGGCAGAATGCGGATGAATTTCCCCAATCGGCTCAATTGGGTACTAATGTCGTCCGTGTGGAAATGGATGCGGATGTTTTGCTTGGAGGAATTAACCGCACGGTATTCTCTACAGCTGATGATGAATTGCGTCCGGTCATGAACGGTATCTACTTCGATATCACAACGGAAGACATAACTATGGTAGCTACAGACGGGCATAAGCTGGTTCGTTGCAAGACTTTGTCTGCCAAAGGCAGTGAACGTGCAGCCTTTATCTTGCCGAAAAAGCCTGCCGGTTTGATGAAAAATCTTTTGCCTAAGGAACAGGGTAAGGTGCTTATTGAATTTGATGACCGCAATGCCGTGTTTACGTTGGAGCAGTACCGCATGGTGTGCCGCCTGATAGAAGGACGTTACCCCAATTATAATTCGGTAATTCCGCAAAACAATCCTTACCGGGTGACGGTAGAACGCGCTCTATTGGTAGGAGCCTTGCGCCGTGTTTCTATTTTCTCTTCGCAGGCAAGCAGTCTTATAAAATTGAAACTGCAAGAAAATCAAATGGTAATTTCTGCACAAGATATTGATTTCTCCACATCGGCGGAAGAAACTTTGAGTTGTCAGTATTCTGGCAATCCAATGAGCATTGGCTTCAATTCGACATTCTTGATTGATATTTTGAATAACATTGTGGCAAGCGAGGTGGTGATTGAGTTGGCCGATCCGTCGCGTGCAGGTGTAATTGTTCCGGTAGAACAGGAAGAAAATGAAGACCTGCTGATGCTGCTGATGCCGATGATGCTCTGATTTGTTATAACTCTTAATGCGAGTTGCCGGAAACGGGATAATGCAGGCTATAATGCCGGTGTGCCGTGTCCGGTAACTCGTTCTTACCATTGATATATAGTATAATATGAAACTGAACTTGAAGAACCCGCTCGTTTTTTTTGATTTGGAAACGACAGGTACGAATATAAATAGTGACCGTATCGTAGAAATATGCTACTTGAAAGTTTATCCTAATGGGAACGAGGAGGCCAAGACTATGCGTATTAATCCGGAGATGCACATTCCGGAAGAGGCTTCGGCTGTACATGGCATTTATGATAAAGATGTGGCCGATTGCCCTACTTTCAAGCAGGTGGCACGCTGCATAGCCAATGATATTGAAGGATGTGATTTGGCGGGTTTTAACTCCAACCGTTTCGATATTCCCGTTTTGGCGGAAGAATTTTTGCGTGCCGGGGTGGATATTGATATTAGCCGTCGGAAATTTATTGATGTGCAAGTGATTTTCCATAAAATGGAGCAACGTACATTGTCGGCTGCTTATAAATTTTATTGTGGAAAGAATTTGGAAGACGCCCATACGGCTGAAGCCGATACGCGGGCTACGTATGAGGTGCTGATGTCGCAGCTGGACCGTTATCCTGAATTGCAGAATGACGTAAACTTCTTATCTGATTTTTCCAGTTTCAATAAAAATGTCGATTTTGCCGGACGTATGGTTTATGATGAGAAAGGAGTGGAAATCTTTAATTTTGGTAAGTATAAGGGCATGCCTGTGGCCGAGGTGCTGAAACGTGATCCCGGGTATTATGGCTGGATTCTGAATAGTGATTTTACATTGAACACCAAGGCTATGTTGACAAAAATACGTCTGCGCGAAATGACTCAAAAATAGTTTTATGGCAAATACATTGAAAGGGAAAAAAATAGTCTTGGGCATAACCGGAAGTATTGCCGCTTATAAGGCGTGTTACCTGATTCGTGGTTTGATTAAGCGTGGGGCAGAAGTTCAGGTAGTCATTACGCCTTCCGGAAAAGAATTCATAACTCCTATCACATTGTCGGCTTTGACGAGTAAGCCGGTTATAAGTGATTTTTTTGCTCAAAGAGACGGTACGTGGCATAGCCATGTGGATTTAGGGTTGTGGGCTGATGCGATGTTGATAGCACCGGCTACGGCTTCTACTATCGGAAAAATGGCAAACGGTATAGCTGACAATATGTTGGTAACTACTTATCTGTCGGCTAAAGCGCCGGTATTTGTTGCTCCTGCCATGGATTTGGATATGTATGCCCACCCGTCTACTCAAGAGAATTTGGATAAACTCCGTTCGTTTGGCAATATTATCATAGAGCCCGGGACAGGCGAACTGGCAAGTCATCTGGTGGGGAAAGGCCGCATGGAGGAACCGGAGAATATTATCCGCCGGCTGGAAATGCACTTTGCCTCTAAGGAGGGAGACTTGACTGGAAAAAAAATATTGATTACGACAGGTCCCACGTATGAGAAGATAGACCCTGTCCGGTTTATCGGCAATTATTCTTCCGGCAAAATGGGGATTGCTTTGGCCGATGAATGTACCAGCCGAGGGGCAGAGGTGATTTTGATAGCGGGTCCTATTCAGCGTAGTACGTATTATCCGGTGGCATGCCGTTATGATGTAGAGACTGCTTCTGAGATGTGCGATGCTTCGGTGAAAGCATTCCCTGGGGTAGACGCTGCCATTCTTTGTGCTGCAGTGGCCGATTATACACCGGAGCAAATGGCAGAAGTGAAAATAAAACGTGACAAGACTGATGGACTTACCTTGCAGCTGAAACCCACTCAGGATATTGCCGCCACGTTAGGGCGCATGAAGCAGGTAGCGGGCAGCCATCAAGTATTGGTAGGCTTTGCGCTTGAAACAAACGATGAGCAACGGAATGCGTGCGAAAAGTTGAAGAAGAAGAATCTGGATTTTATAGTATTGAATTCCTTAAACGATACTGGTGCCGGTTTCCGCTACGATACTAATAAGATAAGTATTATTGATCAGAATGCGCGTACGGATTATCCGTTGAAGCCTAAAACGGAAGTTGCGGCAGATATAATCGACCATTTGGCTAAGGTCTTTCGTACACAGAATATGTAATAAGGGTAGAGAATAGAGATATGTTGCGTTCGCTTTCCATACAAAATTATGCGCTTATTGAGCAGCTTAACATAGATTTTGAAGGTGGTTTTTCTGTGATAACCGGTGAAACGGGAGCGGGGAAGTCTATCATTTTAGGAGCTATCGGTTTGTTGTTGGGGCAACGTGCCGATGTTAAATCCATACGGGCCAATGCTTCCAAATGCATCATTGAAGCGCATTTTGATATTTCTGCTTATGGGATGCATCCTTTCTTTGACGAGCATGAACTGGATTATGATGATGAATGCATCTTGCGCCGTGAGTTGTATGCCTCCGGGAAAAGCCGTGCTTTTATCAACGACACGCCGGCATCTTTGGCACAGATGAAAGAGTTAGGCGAACAGTTGGTGGATGTTCATTCCCAGCATCAGAACCTCTTGTTGAATAAAGAGGGGTTCCAGTTGAATGTCTTGGATATACTTTCTCATAACGACCAGGCTGTATCTGCGTATCAGAAGGTTTATAAAGAGTGGAAACAGGCTCAAAATGATTTGGAGGTGCTGATTGCTCGTGCAGAGCAAGCCAAGGGTGATGAAGACTATATCCGTTTCCAGTTGGAACAATTGGATGAAGCCAGGTTGGATGCCGACGAGCAAGAAGATTTGGAGCGGGAGTCTGAAGTTTTAAGCCATGCCGAGGAAATCAAGGCTGGATTGTATAGAGCTATCCAGTCGCTGGATGCAGATGACGGTAGTTTGCTTGAGCTGCTGAAAGAATGTCGGGGAGGGATGGATGGATTGCGTGGAGTGTATGCTCCTGCTGGAGAATTGGCTGATCGTTTGGATGCTGTTTATATAGAGTTGAAGGATATTGTGCATGAAATGAGCAATGCAGAGGAAGAAGTCGAGTTCAATCCGGAGCGTTTGGAAGAAGTGAACAATCGTTTGAATCTGATATATTCTTTGCAACAAAAGCATCGGGTCGCCACGATAGGCGAATTGCTGGCATTGGCGGATGAATACAGGACGAAATTGTCTGTTATCGCATCTTCAGATGAAGATATTGAGCAGATGAGGCAACGGTGTGAGTCTTTGTATAGAGATGTCATTCGTCTGGCCGGTGGACTGACTGAGGCTCGTAGCCGGGCTGCATGCCAGGTGGAGCAGCAGATGGCAACACGGTTGATGCCACTTGGTATGCCTAACGTGCGTTTTGTAGTAGAAATGGGACAAAGAAAAGAACCGGGCATACATGGCATGGATACAGTCACTTTCTTGTTTTCGGCCAATAAGAACGGAACCTTACAGAATATTTCATCGGTTGCATCGGGAGGTGAGATAGCCCGTGTCATGTTATCTGTGAAAGCAATGATAGCTGGAGCAGTAAAACTCCCTACTATTATTTTTGATGAAATAGACACGGGGGTATCTGGCGAAATAGCCGATCGTATGGCGGATATTATGCAGGAAATGGGTGAAGGCGGAAGACAGGTTATCAGCATAACCCATTTACCGCAAATAGCGGCACGGGGCAGGGTGCATTATAAGGTGTACAAGCAAGATAATGAGAACGAAACTAATAGCCACATCCGGCGTTTGACGGATAGTGAACGGGTGGAAGAAATAGCACACATGTTGAGTGGGGCGACTTTGACTGATGCCGCATTGAACAATGCGAGAGTATTGCTCAATTCTTCCCGATAATGATATATACGTAATAGTGTAGATTATGATTGATAAGAATGAAATGATATTTGGCGTGCGTGCCGTTATAGAGGCCATACAAGCTGGTAAAGAGATAGATAAAGTTCTAGTCAAGAAGGATATACAAAGTGACCTGTCCCGTGATTTGTTTGCAGCATTGAAAGGGTCGTCTATCCCTGTGCAGCGGGTTCCTGTAGAACGTCTGAACCGCATTACCCGTAAGAATCATCAGGGTGTGGTGGCATATATTTCGGCAGTGGTCTACCAGCATGTGGAAGACCTTGTGCCTTCTCTTTTTGAACAAGGGAAAATGCCGTTTTTTGTTATGTTGGACGGTATTACTGATGTGCGCAATTTCGGAGCCATAGCCCGCACCTGTGAGTGTGCGGCTGTAGATGCAGTAATTATTCCTGTTAAGAATAGCGTCACGGTGAATGCCGATGCTGTAAAAACTTCGGCAGGAGCTTTGCATACTTTACCCGTGTGTCGTGAACAAAGCCTTACCGATACGTTGAAATATTTGAAGGAGTGTGGCTTCCGCTTGGTCGCAGCTACCGAGAAAGGGGATTACAATTATACTCGTGGTGAATATTCCGGTCCGTTATGTATAATTATGGGTGCTGAAGATAAAGGTGTTGCTTATGAACATTTGGCTTTGTGCGATGAATGGGTTAAAATACCGATGTTGGGCACTATAGAGTCGCTTAATGTGTCGGTGGCAGCAGGCATCTTGATATACGAGGCAGTGAAGCAACGGATGGGGAAGGAAAATGCAAAGCTTTGATGTTGTCTTTGAAAAATATAAAGGAATAAAAATGAAAACAAAACTAATCTTATTATTAGTGTGCTGCCTTGGCTGGGCACAAAATCTGTTGGCTCAAGCCCCGAAATGGGTGGAAAAGGCTAAAGAGGCAGTATTTTCTATTATCACTTACGATGCAAATGATAAGATGCTTAATACCGGCAACGGATTTTTTGTTACGGAAGATGGAGTGGCTCTTTCCGACTACACCTTGTTTCGGGGTGCACAGCGAGCAGTGGCTATCAATAGCAAGGGGGAGCAGATGCCTGTGAAGGTGATAATGGGGGCTGATGATATGTATGACGTCATTAAGTTTCGTGTAGAGATTCCTAGTAAAAAAGTCTCGTCGTTGCCTGTAGCAGAAATGGCTCCACAACCCGGTGCGGAAGTTTTTTTATTACCGTATTCTACTCGTAAAGACCGTTCGTGCACTTCCGGAAAGGTAAAGGCTGCCGATGCGGTAGAAGGTTCCTACCAATATTATACCCTCAGTATGCATTTGTCCGATAAGATGGTGAGTTGCCCATTGATGACAAGCGATGGTGAGGTCTTTGGCCTGGCGCAGAAATCATCTGGTCAAGATACGGCTACGGTGTGTTATGCTGTGGATGCCCGTTATGCCATGTCGCGTCAGATAGTAGCCTTTTCGTATGGCGACTTGGCTTTGAAAGGGGTGGGCATCAAGAAAGCACTTCCCGATACAGAAGAGCAGGCACTTGTGTTCCTTTATGTGGTTTCTTCACAAGTGTCTGCCGATGAATACATGACATTGTTGAATGACTTCGTTGCCCAATATCCGGAAAGTCCCGAAGGCTATTTGCGCCGTGCAGCCCAGCAGCTTGCCCTTGCGCAGGATGAGGCTTCGATGGAGAAGGTCGAAGCTGACTTGGATAAGGCTCTGAAAGTGGCACGTCAAGAAGACGATGTGTACTATAATCGTGCCCGTACCATATATAATTATCTGTTGGCTAAACCTTCTGCCCCTTATAAGGGATGGACATTCGATACAGCTTTGCAAGAAATCCGTTCGGCTATGGCGATTAATAACCTGCCGGTTTATATGCAACTGGAAGCCGACATCCTGTTTGCCAAGCAAGATTATCCTGCAGCATTTGCCAGTTATGAAAAGGTCAATGCCACAAACTTTGCTTCGGCAGCCTCTTATTACAGTGCAGCAAAGACAAAACAACTGATGCAGGCTCCTATAGATGAAACGGTTGCCCTAATGGACAGCTGTGTGGCGCGTCTGGCAACTCCTTATACGGCCGAGGCTGCTCCTTATCTGTTGGAACGTGCCCAAATGCGTATGGAGGCGGGAAAAGCACGCGAGGCGGTTCAAGACTATAGCGCATATTACGATGCGGTGAATGGAGAGGTGAACGATGTGTTTTACTATTGGCGTGAACAGGCTGCTTTGAAGGCTCGCCAGTATCAGATGGCGCTCGACGACCTGGCAAAAGCCATTGAACTTGCTCCTGAAGACTTGACCTATCGGGCTGAGCTGGCTGTGGTCAATATCCGTGTAAACCGTTGCGAAGAAGCTTTGAAAGTGTTGTCAGATGCTTTGGCCATAGACCCGGATTATGCCGAGGCTTACCGGCTTATGGGGCTTGCCCAGATTCAGTTGAAACGTTCTGAAGAGGCATGTGCAAGCTTTGCCAAAGCAAAGGAGTTGGGACACCCGCAGGTCGATGATTTGATAGAAAAATATTGCAACTGATTTTTAAATTGATAAATGTGGATATGAAGAAAGTTATTAGCAGCCCCAAAGCTCCTGGGGCAATTGGACCTTACAGTCAGGCTATTGAAGCCGGAGGAATGGTGTTTGTTTCCGGGCAATTGCCTGTCGATGCTGCCACCGGATTGATGGCCGAGGGCGCTGAAGCCCAAGCCCGCCAATCGTTGGAGAACATCAAGCTGATATTGACTGAAGCCGGACTTACTATGGCAAATGTTGTGAAAACCACTGTCTTTCTGGCCGATATGTCTTTGTTTGCCGACATGAACAAAGTGTACGCCACTTACTTTGAAGGCAATTATCCGGCACGTTCGGCAGTTGCTGTCAAAGAGTTGCCCAAGGGTGCTTTAGTGGAGATTGAGTGCATTGCGGTTCGCTAACAGGTCGGCCACGATGAAGTTACTGCCTCCTACGAAGATAAAGTCTTCGGGGAGGCTTTCTTTTTGCACGGCGCGCACGGCGGTAGGCACATCGGGATAGCAGTTCCCCATCAGGCCGGCCTCGTGGGCACGCTTTGCTAATTCGTGTTCGGGCAAGGCACGTTTTACGCTGGCTCGGGTGAAGTAGTACACGGCATTGTGGGGCAGCAGTGCCAATACGCCATCAATGTCTTTGTCGTTCACCATTCCTATGACTATGCGGAGGGTGTGGCAGGGTTGTTGCAGCAATTGTTCTGCCACATACCGTATGCCGCCCGTGTTGTGCCCGGTGTCGCATACCACGGTAGGGTGTTCATGCAGTTTCTGCCATCTGCCCATGAGTCCTGTCAGTTCTACTACATGTGCGAAGCCGTGGCGAACGGCCTGTCCGTCCAGCCGGTAACCGGCCTTTTTCAGCAAGGGGAGGGCAGTGAGCAGGGTGCGCAGGTTTTTCTGTTGGTAGATGCCTTTCAGCTCGAAGTCTATGTTGTGATAATCTTCGCAGTGGCTTTCTTCGGCGAAATAGATGGGGGCGTTCACCTCTTGCGCCTTGCCCAGGAAGACCGGACGTGTTTCCGCAGTAGTTTCGCCTATCACTATTGGGATGCCAGGCTTAATGATTCCCGCTTTTTCGACAGCTATCTGGGCTAACGTATGGCCGAGAAACTGGGTGTGGTCGAGGCTGATGTTGGTGATGAGGCACAAGTCGGGACGGATGATGTTGGTGCAGTCCAGCCTTCCGCCCATGCCCACTTCGATAACGGCGGCATCGACCTTCTCGTCGGCGAAGTAGCGGAAAGCCATGGCCGTGGTCAATTCGAAGAAAGACGGGTGCAACGGCTCGAAAAAGGGACGTTCACGTTCTACGAAGTCCACGACATAGGTTTCGGGGATGGGCTTCCCGTCGATGCGGATGCGTTCGCGGAAGTCGAGCAGATGGGGTGAGGTGTAAAGCCCCGTGCGGTAGCCTGCGCTTTGCAGTATGGCGGCCAACGTGTGCGAGCAAGACCCCTTGCCATTGGTGCCGGCCACGTGGATGGTGCGGAAAGTGCGGTGCGGATGCCCCAAATGCGCGTCGAGGGCAAGCGTCGTGCCAAGACCTTCTTTGTAGGCCGTGCCGCCCACTTGCTGAAACATGGGTACGCTGTTGTACAAGTATGCTAATGTGTCCTGATAGTCCATTGTTTTGTATTATTTAACGGGGCATTGAACCCCTTTACTGCTTTTATTCTTAACTTTAGGGACGCCAAAGTTACACACTATTTAAATCATTACGACTATGGGAGCAAAGAAAAATTTCGTGATTGATACCAACGTCATCCTTCACGACTACAACTGCCTGAAGAACTTCCAGGAGAACGACATCTACCTGCCCATCGTGGTGCTTGAAGAACTGGACAAGTTCAAGAAAGGCAATGAGCAAATCAACTTCAACGCCCGCGAATTTGTGCGCGAGCTGGACTCGATTACCGACGACAACCTGTTTACCGAAGGCGCGAAGCTGGGCGAAGGGATGGGGCGCCTCTTTGTCGTGGCGGGGCGCGTGGATGCCCCACGGGTGTATGAGTCGTTTCCCGAAGCCATCCCCGACCACCGCATCTTGGCCGTTACCGACTGGTTGGCGCGCAAGTATCCCGACATGAAGACTGTGCTGGTGACCAAAGATGTGAACCTGCGCATGAAGGCACGCTCCATCGGGCTGCTGTGCGAGGACTACATCACGGACAAGGTGGCCAATGTGGACATCTTCGAGAAGTCGAACGAGGTGTTCGAAGGCATAGACCCCGCGCTGATTGACCGCATTTATTCGTCGGCCGAAGGCATCGACGTGGGAGAGTTCGACTTCAAGGACATCCTGCACCCCAACGACTGCTTCGTGATGAAGAGCGACCGCAACAGCGTGCTGGCCCGCTTCGACCCGTTCGACCGTACCGTGAAGCGCGTGCGCAAGGGGAAGCATTACGGCATCGAGCCGCGCAATGCCGAGCAGAGCTTTGCCTTCGAGGTGCTGTGCGACCCGCGCGTGAAGCTGGTGGCCGTCACCGGAAAGGCGGGCACGGGCAAGACCCTGCTGGCACTGGCCGCGGCGCTGGGGCAGCAGGCGGAGTACAAGCAGATATTGCTGGCGAGGCCCATCGTGGCGTTGTCCAACAAAGACATCGGCTTCCTGCCCGGCGACGCCCAGGAGAAGGTGGCCCCCTACATGCAGCCGCTGTTCGACAACCTCAACGTCATCAAGCACCAGTTCCAGGCATCGTCGCCCGAGGTGAAGCGGCTGGACGACATGCAGAAGGCCGGGCAGCTGGTCATCGAGGCGCTGGCCTTCATACGCGGGCGCAGCCTGGGCGAGACGTACTGCATCGTGGACGAGGCGCAGAACCTCACGCCGCACGAGATTAAGACCATCATCACCCGCGCCGGCGAGGGCACGAAGATGGTGTTCACGGGCGACATACAGCAGATTGACCAGCCGTACCTGGACAGCCAGTCGAACGGGCTGGTCTACATGATTGACCGCATGCGCGACCAGCGGCTCTTTGCCCACATCAACCTCGTCAAGGGCGAGCGCAGCGAGCTGAGCGAGCTGGCCAGCAACCTGATGTAGGCGGCGGCACGGCGCATCCCGATAGGAAAAGAGAGGGGTGGCAGAAGTATTTCCCTTGCTTCTGCCACCCCTCTTCCCTTGTCTGCGAAGCCGGTGGTCGCCATGGGGAAAAGTCCGCATAAAAAAAAAAAAAAAGATGGAAGGAACG
>CALUIF010000202.1 GCA_944320635.1 uncultured Bacteroides sp.
CCGTCGTTGCCGTCACGCCCGCAGCGGCCACGGCGTCGCCTGCCATACGAGCCGCGCCACGAACGGCACGGCCTGCTGCTGTCCGCTTGGCCGTGTTCAGTCCGAACCGCTTGATGCCATGCTCCAATATGGTCTTTGCCATGCCTTTCCCGGCACCCGACAGGGGGTTCAACGCGAATTGCAGCATGAAGGGGATGCTTTCTGCCGTTACCGCACCGGCCTTGTAGCCGCGACCCAAATCCTGGGCATAGTAGGCATTAGCCGCCATGTTTACGGCAGCCGCGTCCAGCAGTTGCTGTTCTTCTGCAGAAAGCTGTTCGCCCCGCTCTTCCTTCTCCGCCGCCTGGCGCAACAGGTTATAGTAAGCGGTTTCCGATATGCCCATCATCCACGTGTCCGGGTCAAATCCCTTGTCGCGCAGGCCGCGCAGGGCACCGGCCACAAAGTTGGTCTGTCCTTTCTTTCCAGCTTCCGTCACCAGCTTGTTGGCATCGTCCAGGAAGTTTCGGGCGGCCACCAGCGACGTGTACCGGTCTTGCTGCTCCCGCGCCTGCACATTGCCATAACGCTGAGCAGCGGCCACCGCCGTGGAAGGAATGAAGGCTGAACCGGCCGGCATGGGCAGGGCTTCGCGGGGCTTGTTCAGTTCGTTGTCGATGTTGCCCAACTGCTCTTGGACGTAGTTGGCAAAGAGGGTTTCCTTGTCATCGTCGGGGGACTGCGCGGGTAGTTGAGTACTACCTGCTGGGTTGTCGAGAACTTCCATGCGGGTAGTCGAGGACTTCGTTTCATCCCCGTCCAGGTTGCGCGAGAAGCTGTCATAATCGCCCACGTCATAGTTGTCCTGCGTGATGGCATCATACAGGTTGCGCCTCTTGGCACTGTCATTCAGGTTGGTGCTGAACGACTGGAAGTCGCCCAAATCATAGCCGTCGTTGGTGAGCTGGTCGTACAGCGTCCTTCTTTTATCTTGTTGCTTGTCCATATCAGAATCCTTCTATTTTCTTTTTACCGTTATCGTTACTGCTCCCGTTTCCAAATCCTTCTACCGTTTTTGCCTTTCCGCCACTATTCAGGCTGGTGTCAATGGCCAGACCGCCCATGTCGCGAGGGTCGTAGCCCAATTCCTGCAACATCAGTGGACGTTCGCCTGTCCGTCCGGACTTCTTGAAACCTCTCGATGACAGTTCTTCAGGCGGCACCACGCCGCTTTGCAGCACTTGGCCGAGGGCGGCGTCCCAGTCCACATACATTTTCCCTGAGTTTTCAAATTGATTAGTTTCCGGGTTATAGACAGGTTCTATCTCTGTCCTTATGTATTGTTTCAAGTCGTCGTCCGACATGTACTTCTTCACAAACTGAATGGTTTCGTTTTCAGAGAGTTTGGTGTTGCGCGTGTAGACATTTCCATCGGAGGCTATGCCGCTGTCCAATACTTTCGAGTCTTGTTGAGCGGCTCGGGCTTCCATGGCCCGGTTGTGCCGGCGGGTTTCGGCCAGCGTGTCGCCGGCTTTCTTCGCGTCGGCATCCAGCTTCAGCTTGAACTTCGCCATGTCATCTTCCCGCTCCCTGTCCTTTGCCGCCTGCTGGGCGCGTGCCTTGTCTCTGGCCAGTTGGAGGGAATAGGCATTGCGTATGTCGTCGCCCTTGGCCTGCGCAAGCAATTCGTCTTGCCTGGCCTTCAAGGCATCTCGCTTGTCCTTGATACGTCTCATCCGCTCATTCTCAGCAATGGCACCCGCATTCAGGTCGGCTGGATAGGCTCCCTGAGAGGTGTAGTAGAGGTTGGCTGCGTTGCCTATCAGGTTGCCCAGGTTGGCGAATACCTGACCGAGGTGCTCGCGCCGTTCCCTCTTTGCTTGTTCGGCAGGAGTTTCCCCGCTGGCCAGGTATCTTTGAACATTGGCATACGTGCTCAGTGGGTTTTCTTTTGCCTGTATGGCCCAATACTCTTGGTCGGATGCGTTCATCTGTCCTTTGTTCCGCTCAAACTCGCCTTCCGTCATGGTGCGCAGCGCATCCTGCCGGTAGTTCATGTCGCTGGTCACGGTGGGGACGATGCCGGAGTTCCCGTAGGTAATCTCCTTAGCATTGTCCACTTGGCTCCCTGCTACCTGCGAAGGGGTGGGAGGATTGTTGGGCATATCGCCATACTTGGGACTGGGCAGTGTGTTTCCTGCATCTGGTGTCTGCATATCCTTTTGCACAGGTGCCGGCTGGGGTGAAGGAGTGGAAGCATGCCGCTTGGCACGCCGTTCGTTGATTACGTCTATTCTGTTTGTTGCCATAGTTTCAAATGCCTAAACGTTTACCAAGTTTCGTACCTTTCAATAGGTCATCGCTAATGCCTTCCGAGGCCAATGCACCTTCCGTAGCCAGTCCTCCGGCTGCTTGTGCTGTACGTCCGGCACGTGCATTGTTGTTGGCTATCCGTTGCTGTTCTATGGCATCCATTTGGTTTTCGTAGTTGGCACGCACCTGCTCTTTATAAGCATCCGCCCTTTCGGCAATGCTGCTGGTCACGTCGGCAAGCACCTCGTTATTGGCTGCCTTCTGCTGCGCCACACTTTCATCCGTGGCACCGGTCACTGCTGCTGCGCCAGCCGTTCGGTTATACCGGTCATTCAATATCTGACGGGCTTGGTTCAGAGCCGCCTGTGCGTCGCTTCGCTGTGTGAAGTCACTGTAATACTCTTTATCATACCAATTCTTCGCTCTGTCTTCTGCATTGTTCAAGATACGTTCGTTCTTCTTGGCTGCCCTTCGTCCGGCAATACCGCTGGCTATTCCGCCGACAGCAGAGGCCACGCCTCCTATAAGTCCACCTATCAGTCCCATACAATTACATAATTTATCGTTATGGGACAAAAATAGCCGCTTACCTTTGCAGCGTAAGTATATAATATGTCAGTTGATTAATTTGAAATTGAAGATATATGGCACGCCCAAAAGGAAGCCCGAAATACGGAGGAAGGAAGAAAGGTACGCCCAACGCGGTGACGAAAGACTTGCGTTCGCGCATCGCCGGTTTCCTTGTCGACAACTGGGAAGAAGCCGTTGCCTCCTGGTCTGCTATTGACGACCCAAAAGATAAGTTGAAACTTTACATTGACCTCGCCAATTTTGGAATACCCAAACTGCAAGCTGTATCTTTAGAGGCCACCGTTAAAAAAGAAGACAGCGTAGAAGAAGACCTGCGCTGCCTGTGTGAAGAAAACAAGGAATGATGCATTCCTGATTTCAAACTACTTTTAAACTACTTTAGTTTCCTAATCCGCAAATCTATCATCAATGTCATGCTCTAATCGAAATATATCGTTTATGTTCGCAATGTTTTGATATATAAAATAGGTCAAAATGTGGGTCAAAATGTCTATGATGTATTATAATATATTGATAATAAAATATTTATATATAGAATATAAAGCTTCCCAAGCTGAGGGTCACGAGTTCGAGCCTCGCTTGCCGCTCTTGTTGAGAAAGGGCAGTTACAAGTAATTGTAGCTGCTTTTTTTCATATAGTGTCGATTCGCCTTGTACTATCATTTTTTTTATTACCTTTGTCCGTCAAAAAATACGTTTTATTAATCTTAAATAGTAAAGTAATATGTTTGAAGGACAACCTAAGGGGCTATATGCCCTGGCGCTGGCCAATACAGGCGAGCGTTTCGGTTATTACACGATGCTGGCGATTTTTGTGCTGTTTCTAATGGATAATTTCGGTATGTCGCCTGGCACCGCAGGAAATATTTATGCTGCTTTTTTAGCTTTGGTTTATTTTCTCCCGTTTATTGGTGGTATCTTGGCAGATAAGTTTGGCTATGGCAAGATGGTGACTGTGGGTATTATCGGCATGTTTTTAGGTTATATCCTGTTGGCATTACCTATGGGCAGCAGCACACTGGGGCTTATTGCTATGTTTGCCGCATTGCTTGTCATCAGTTGTGGTACGGGGCTTTTCAAAGGGAACTTGCAGGTGATGGTGGGTAATTTGTATGATGACCCCCGTTATGCGGCTAAGCGTGATTCTGCGTTCAGCATATTCTATATGGCCATTAACATAGGTGCTTTGTTTGCACCGACAGCAGCAGTAGAAATTATGAAGTATGCGCAGGTTACTTGGGGGGTGAGCGAAAATGATTCGTATCACTTTGCTTTTGGGGTAGCATGCATTTCGCTCATTGTTTCAATGGCTATTTATTATGGCTTTCGTCGTACATTTAAGCACGTGGAAGGCAGCGTAAAGCAGGTCGCTGCCGAAAATCATACAGTAACGGCTGCCGAAGAACTTTCTCCGCGCGAGACGAAAGATCGTATTGTGGCTCTTTGCCTGGTATTTGCCGTGGTCATCTTTTTCTGGATGGCTTTCCACCAAAACGGCTTGACGTTGACTTACTTTGCCGATCAGTTTACCGCACGCAGTTCCGAGGGACTTCAGAGTATGATGTTTAGCGTTTGGAATTTGGTTGCTGTCATCTTTATTGTTTATGCTTTATTCCAGTTATTCCAGTCAAAAACTGGCAAAGGTAAGTTGATATCCGGTGTGGTTATTTTAGCAGCAGTGCTGTTTTTAGTGTATCGTTATACATTAATTGATGGGGCTACTCCAGTAGATGCTCCCATTTTCCAGCAATTTAACCCATTCTTTGTGGTGGCATTGACGCCTGTTTCCATGGCAATATTCGGCTCATTGGCTCGTAAGGGTAAAGAGCCTTCAGCACCGCGTAAGATAGGTTTGGGCATGCTGGTGGCAGCTTGTGGCTATGTTATTATGTTGCTCGCCTCTGTCAGCTTGCTTACGCCTACAGACCAGGCCGCAGCTATTGAGGGAGGGACGGCTTCGTTTGTTTCGCCGAACTGGTTGGTATCTACTTATCTGGTGTTGACGTTTGCAGAATTACTGCTTTCACCCATGGGCATTTCCTTTGTGTCTAAAGTAGCTCCTCCCAAATATAAGGGTATGATGATGGGCGGTTGGTTTGTGGCTACCGCTATAGGTAATTATGGTACTCGTCTTGCTTCCGATTTATGGGGTGATCTTCCCTTATGGGTGGTTTGGGGTACGCTGATGGTGCTCTGCTTGCTGGCTGCTTTATTTATCTTTTCTGTAATGAAACGTTTGGAGAAGGTTGCTTAAGCAGGTTTACCGGTATATTTGATGATAGAGATGCGCATGGCACGAAATAGGAGCCATGCGCATCTTTTTGTTCGGTCGCTTTGCATAAAACTGTAATTTGTTTACAACTCTATTCCTGATTTTCGGTTATCTTTGCCACGCTAAAAATAGTAGTACAGTTTTTATATGGCTTCAAACGACTTGCTTTCATTGATACGTCAAGGACATCCTATGACTGTAGGGCAACAGTTGCGCCTTACTTTGCAACTTAGTGTTCCTGCTATCATGGCGCAGTTGTCTTCCATTGTCATGCAATACATCGATGCGGCAATGGTGGGTAGCTTGGGAGCTAATGCGTCGGCATCTATAGGATTGGTGTCTACAACGACATGGTTGTTTGGAGGTTCTTGTTCGGCGGCGGCAACGGGTTTCTCTGTGCAAGTGGCACATGCCATCGGGGCTGGAGATATGTATAGAGCGAGGCAGATACTCCGTCAGGCGTTGGTAGCAATAGGTTTGTTTGGTCTATTGTGGGGTATGATTGGCGTTTCCATCAGTGGCTCTTTACCAGCATGGCTGGGAGGCGATGAGGCGATTTGCCGTGATTCTTCGCTTTATTTCATGATTTATTCGGCTTTTTTGCCTGTATTGCAGATTTATGTCTTATCAAGCAGCATGTTGCGGTGCAGTGGCAATATGCGTGTGCCTAGCATGTTGAGCGTATTGATGTGTTTGTTAGACGTGGTTTTCAACTTTTTCCTTATTTTCCCTTCGAGAATGGTGCATTGGGGTGGCTTTTCTTTTTGGATGCCGGGTGCAGGCTGGGGAGTAGAAGGAGCCGCATTAGGCACAGGACTTGCTGAGTTGGTGGTCGCTATGGCGTTGTTGTGGTATTTGTGTATGCATTCTGCTGATTTGAAGCTTACGAAAGAGAAGGGACGTTTCCGTCCTACCTCCCCAGTACTGAAAAATGCAGTACGAATCGGTCTGCCTATGGGAATAGAACATGCGGTGATATGTGGTGCCCAAATTATGACGACAGTCATAGTGGCTCCATTAGGCATATTTGCCATTGCTGCCAATTCGTTTGGCATTACGGCCGAAAGTTTGTGCTACATGCCGGGTTATGGCATAGCTGATGCGGCAACTACGCTGGTTGGGCAAAGTTATGGGGCTGGTCGTAAAGATTTGACACGACGTTTTGCCTATATCACGGTAGGGATGGGTATGGCTGTGATGGGAGTAATGGGAGTTGTCATGTATATAGGGGCTCCTTTTATCATAGGTACGATGACACCGGATGCCGAGGTGCTGGCCTTGGGAGTGGAAGCCCTGCGCATTGAAGCTTTTGCCGAACCAATGTTTGCAGCTGCCATTGTGGCATATAGTGTGTTTGTCGGGATGGGTAATACTATAATTCCCAGTCTGATGAATTTTTTCAGTATTTGGGCTGTACGACTTACTTTAGCGGCTTGGCTTGCTCCAACTATGGGGTTGAAAGGGGTATGGTTGGCCATGTGTCTTGAGCTTTGCTTCCGTGGCTCTATTTTCCTTGCCCGCTTAAAGTGGGTATTCAAGAAATAATGGGTAATATATTCTATTGAATTCTATCGTTTTTTAGTACGTTTTTTGTAACTTTGCACTCCCATTTCTGCCATGATAGCGGTAATGGGGCTTTTAATAAATATTTGAAAATAAAATCTCAGTAAAAAAGGATTATGGACGATTTTAGAAAATATGCAACCAAGCATTTAGGCATGAATGCCCATGTGCTGGATGATGTAATCAAGTCACAGGCAGGTTATCTAAATCCTTATATTTTGGAAGAGCGCCAGCTTAATGTAACGCAACTTGATGTGTTTTCGAGATTGATGATGGATCGCATTATCTTTCTGGGTACTCAGATAGATGATTATGCTGCCAATACGTTGCAAGCACAGTTGCTTTATTTGGACTCGGTAGACCCTGGAAAAGATATTTCCATATACATCAATTCGCCGGGTGGTTCGGTATATGCGGGTTTGGGTATTTATGATACTATGCAGTTTATCAGCAGTGATGTGGCCACCATTTGTACAGGTATGGCAGCCAGTATGGCTGCTGTATTGCTGGTGGCAGGAGCCGAAGGTAAACGCTCGGCGTTGACCCATTCGCGCGTGATGATCCATCAGCCTATGGGAGGCGCTCAGGGACAGGCATCGGATATAGAGATTACAGCCCGTGAGATACAAAAATTGAAGAAAGAACTTTATACTATCATTGCTAACCACTCGCATACACCTTTCGATAAAGTATGGGCCGATTCTGATCGTGATTATTGGATGACTGCCCAAGAAGCCAAAGAATATGGAATGGTGGATGAAGTTTTGATTAAAAAATAAGTATGGCCGATTCTAAGAGAAATAAAAACCGGTGCAGCTTTTGCGGGCGGACAGAGGATGAAGTGGGATTCCTTATCACAGGTATGAACGGATTCATCTGTGATAGTTGTGCTACCCAAGCGTATGAGATTGTACAAGAGGCTCTTGGCTCCGGGAGAAAAGGTGATATCAAGAAGTTGAACTTGCAGGAACTGCCTAAACCTCTTGAAATTAAGCAATTCTTGGATCAATATGTCATTGGTCAAGACGATGCCAAGCGCTTTTTGGCAGTTTCTGTGTACAATCATTATAAACGACTGCTTCAAAAAGATAGTGGCGATGATGTAGAGATAGAAAAGTCTAACATCATTATGGTAGGAAGCACAGGTACGGGTAAGACGTTGCTGGCACGTACCATTGCTAAAATGTTGAATGTACCTTTTACTATTGTAGATGCCACGGTACTTACTGAAGCTGGATATGTGGGTGAGGATATTGAAAGTATTCTGACTCGTTTGCTTCAAGTGGCTGATTATAATGTGGCTGAAGCCGAGCGTGGCATTGTATTCATTGACGAAATAGACAAGATAGCTCGTAAGGGCGATAATCCCTCAATAACAAGGGACGTAAGCGGTGAAGGCGTGCAACAAGGATTGCTGAAACTGTTGGAAGGATCAGTAGTTAATGTCCCTCCCCAAGGTGGGCGCAAGCATCCAGAACAGAAAATGATTCCTGTAAATACAAAAAACATTCTGTTTATTTGCGGAGGTGCGTTCGATGGCATAGAGAAGAAAATAGCCCAGCGGCTTAATACGCATGTCGTAGGGTACAATTCGGTGCGTAATGCAGCGACTATTGACAGAAATAATTTGATGCAGTATATTGCTCCGCAAGATTTGAAAGCCTTCGGACTGATTCCTGAAATTATTGGTCGCTTACCGGTATTGACTTATTTGAACCCTTTGGACCGCACTGCTTTGCGTGCTATATTGACAGAACCAAAAAATTCCATTATCAAGCAATATGTCAAGCTGTTTGAAATGGATGGTGTCAAGTTGGATTTTGAAGATGCTGTGTTTGAATATATCGTTGATAAGGCGATAGAATACAAGTTGGGGGCAAGAGGGTTGCGTTCCATAGTGGAGACCATTATGATGGATGCCATGTATGAAGTTCCTTCTGAACATAAAGACTGTTTTGTTGTAACGTTGGATTATGCCCGGCACCAGCTGGAAAAGGCTAATGTGGCAAGGCTTCAAAATGCTTAAAATAAGATGTCGGAGGCTTTTTGACAGATTTTTTTGTTTTTTATTGCAAAATAATGGGCGGATTATGCTGGAAATTTGAGAAGTTGTTTCTAATTTTGTTAGAGTTCTGAAAAATGGAAGCGTGCGACCCTGAAAGTGCATGAGTAAATCTTATAAAAACAACGACCTAAAACCATGGCAAAAAAGAAGATTAATTTGACAGAGGAACTGAAGAAATACTTCGGTTTTGATACCTTCAAAGGTAATCAAGAGGCAATTATAGAAAATCTGTTGGCAGGTAATGATACATTTGTATTGATGCCTACGGGTGGAGGAAAATCTCTCTGCTATCAATTGCCTTCTTTGTTGATGGAGGGGACGGCTATCGTCATTTCGCCTTTGATTGCACTGATGAAAAACCAGGTCGATGCAATGCGCAATTATAGCGAAGAAGACGGGATAGCTCATTTCATCAATTCTTCTTTGAATAAAGGTGCGATAGATCAGGTGAAATCTGACATCATGAGCGGGAAAACTAAGTTGCTTTATGTCGCACCCGAATCATTGACGAAAGATGAGTATGTAGAGTTCCTAAAGACGGTGAAAATCTCTTTTTATGCAGTGGATGAAGCTCATTGTATATCAGAGTGGGGGCATGATTTCCGCCCTGAATATCGACGGATACGCCCTATTATTAATGAAATAGGGAAAGCACCGTTGATAGCCCTTACTGCAACAGCTACTCCGAAGGTGCAGCATGACATACAGAAAAATCTGGGCATGATAGATGCCAAAGTATTCAAATCATCGTTCAATCGTCCGAATCTTTATTACGAAGTACGTCCCAAAACTGCCAATGTCGATAAGGATATCATAAAGTTCATCAAGAATAATCCGGAAAAGTCGGGTATTATCTATTGCTTGAGTCGTAAGAAGGTAGAGGAGCTTGCTGAAATCTTGCAGGCTAATGGCATCAATGCCCGTCCTTATCATGCCGGCATGGACTCGGCTACACGCACACAAAACCAGGATGACTTTTTGATGGAAAAAATTGATGTTATTGTGGCTACGATTGCTTTTGGTATGGGAATAGATAAACCCGATGTGCGTTTTGTCATTCATTATGATATTCCGAAAAGTCTGGAAGGTTATTATCAGGAAACGGGACGTGCCGGGCGCGATGGCGGTGAAGGTAAGTGTATTACTTTTTATACCAATAAAGATTTGCAGAAGCTGGAAAAATTTATGCAAGGGAAGCCTGTAGCCGAGCAGGAAATAGGCAAACAGCTTTTGCAAGAGACAGCTGCTTATGCAGAGTCTTCTTTGTGTCGCAGGAAGACGTTGTTGCATTATTTTGGTGAGGAATACACGGAAGATAATTGTGGAAATTGTGACAATTGTTTAAATCCTAAAAAACAAGTGGAAGCTCAAGAATTGTTGTGTACCGTGTTAGAAACTGTTCTTGCGGTAAAAGAGAATTTTAAGGCAGACTATATAATCGATGTCATACGTGGTCGAGAAACATCAGAAGTGCAAGCTCATTTGCATGAAGACCTCGACGTATTCGGTTCTGGCATAGATGAAGAAGATAAGACTTGGAATGCGGTAATTCGCCAGGCTTTGATTGCCGGCTATTTGAGTAAAGATGTAGAGAATTATGGATTATTGAAGGTGACTGAAGAAGGACGGAAGTTCTTGAAACACCCGATATCTTTTAAAATTGTTGAGGATAACGATTTTGAAGATATAGAAGAAGACGCACCTATGCGTGGGGGAGGAGCGTGTGCTGTTGACCCTACATTGTACGCCATGTTGAAAGATTTGCGTAAGAAACTTTCCAAACAGCTTTCGGTTCCGCCTTATGTTATTTTCCAAGATCCGTCTTTGGAAGCTATGGCAACTATTTATCCGGTTACTTTGGAAGAACTTCAAAATATCCCTGGTGTAGGTGCAGGCAAAGCGAAGCGTTATGGTGAGGAGTTTTGTAAGCTCATCAAACGTCATTGTGAGGAAAATGAAATAGAGCGTCCTGAAGATTTGCGTGTCCGCACAGTAGCCAACAAGTCGAAATTGAAGGTATCCATTATTCAAGCCATAGACCGTAAAGTGGCATTGGACGATATAGCAGTGTCGAAGGGCATTGAATTTGAAGAACTTCTGAATGAAATAGAGGCAATTGTATATTCAGGAACTAAATTGAACATCGATTATTTCTTGGATGAAATTATGGATGAAGACCATATGCTTGATATTTACGATTATTTCAAGGAGTCTACAACGGATGACATTGAAGAAGCTCTCGAAGAATTGGGCGATGACTTTACGGAAGAAGAAGTACGTTTGGTGCGCATCAAGTTTATTTCTGAAATGGCCAATTGATGATATACGAGATAAAATGTATTGTTGTGAAAACATTGGTTTCCCCCGCTTGCAACGGGGGATTTTTTGTATTTTTGCAGTGGGAAAAAGGTTTGTTTATAATTAAAATATAGCATTAGCCTTTTTATAGACATGTAGAGTAACACCTATTTAAGGAAATTAAAAAAGAATATACTCATGGTAAAAAAACATATAGCCAACGATTCTCCAAAATCTACTTCCCGGCTTATGGCAATAGCGGGAGTATTTAAGAATGAGACTTTCCGCTTTATCGCAGGTTTGCTATTTGTGATTTTTGCAGTATACCTGCTTTTGGCATTCACATCGTTCTTCTTTACAGGGGCGGCCGACCAAAGTATAATTGATGAAGCTACGGCCGATGAGTTGGCTTCCACGCATAATGGAGTGAAGAATTATGCAGGTTCTCGGGGAGCTCAATTGGCAAGCTACTTCATTAACCACTGCTTTGGTGTATCTTCATATTTCATTCCAGTCTTTTTAGCAGTATTTGGGTTGAAGTTGATGAAGGTAGCGCGTGTGCGCTTATGGAAGTGTTTTGTGATTTGTACTTTGCTTTTGGTGTGGTTCTCTGTATTTTTCGGTTTTGTGTTTATTGATCAATATCGCGATTCCTTCCTTTATTTGGGAGGAATGCACGGTTATAATGTAAGCCAATGGTTAGTGTCACAGGTTGGAGTTCCTGGAGTGTGGATGTTGCTTATTCTGACGGCAATCTGTTTCTTTATTTACTTGAGTGCGCATACCGTGGTGTGGTTAAGGAAGTTGTTTTCATTCAGCTTCTTAAAGCATGCCCGGGTAGAGGAGGTGACGCAGGATGCAGAGGCCATGCAAAACCATGGCAAAGACAATGCCAATGTTTTGAGAAGTGAGGAGCATTGTGAGGAGGAGTCAAAGCCTGATGTATTGGCCGATTTCCCCGATGCAAAGGACGGAACTGAGGCTGAATCTCCTGCCAATGACGATGAAAAAGGGATGATCATTGAAGTTCCTAATCCAGACCCAATTGAACCTGTTATTTCTGTTTCACCGGTAGATGATGAAAAGTCGGAGGTGTCATTCGGAGTAGAGCGTAATGATGACGATCTTGTAGAGCAGGTGCAAGAACCTTATAATCCGCGTTTGGATTTAGAGAACTATCATTATCCCACACTCGACTTGTTGAAGCACTTTGACAATGATGAGCCGGCCATAGATATGGAGGAACAAAATGCCAATAAAGACAAAATTATAAGAGCTTTGCGTAGCTTTGGCATAGAAATCAGCAGTATCAAGGCTACCGTGGGACCTACGGTGACGTTGTACGAGATTACGCCTGAGCAAGGTATTCGTATTTCTAAAATCCGTGGACTGGAAGACGACATCGCTTTGGCTCTGAAGGCCGAAGGGGTGCGTATTATTGCCCCTATTCCTGGGAAAGGCACTATTGGTATTGAGGTGCCTAATGCACATAAGCAGATTGTGTCTGGGCGCAGCATAATCGGTAGCCGTAAGTTTCAAGAATCAACGTTCGACTTACCTATTGCTTTAGGAAAGACCATTACGAACGAAGTATTTATGGTAGACCTGGCTAAGATGCCTCATATCTTGGTAGCTGGTGCTACCGGTCAAGGTAAGTCTGTAGGATTAAATGCCATCATCACCTCCTTGCTTTACAAAAAGCATCCGGCTGAATTGAAATTTGTGTTAGTAGACCCCAAGAAAGTAGAGTTCAGCATTTATTCAAGCATTGAGCATCATTTTCTTGCCAAATTGCCCGATGAAGTAGAGCCGATTATTACTGATGTCACTAAGGTGGTTCAGACGCTCAACTCTATTTGTGTGGAAATGGATACGCGGTATGATTTGCTCAAAGCAGCCCATGTTCGTAATATCAAGGAGTATAACGAGAAATTCATCAATCGCCGTTTGAATCCGGAGAAGGGGCATAAATTCATGCCTTATATCGTGGTGGTAATCGACGAGTTTGGCGACCTTATCATGACGGCCGGGAAGGATGTGGAGCTTCCTATCGCTCGCATCGCCCAGTTGGCACGTGCCGTAGGTATTCATATGATTATTGCAACCCAGCGTCCTACCACCAACATTATTACCGGTACCATTAAGGCCAACTTCCCTGCACGCATAGCATTCCGTGTAATGCAGATGGTGGATTCGCGTACCATCCTCGACCGCCCCGGTGCCAATCAACTCATAGGTAAAGGCGATATGCTTTTCCTTCAAGGAGGAGATCCTGTACGTGTGCAATGTGCTTTTATTGATACACCTGAAGTATTGGATATTACGAATTATATTGCTCGCCAGCAGGGGTATCCTACCGCATTTTTCTTGCCTGAATATGTAGATGAAAATTCGGGAGGTGGGGTAAGTGATGTGGATATGGATAAGCTAGATCCATTGTTCAAGGATGCAGCACAGTTGGTAGTGACTCATCAGCAAGGTTCTACTTCGTTGATTCAGCGCAAGTTCTCCATCGGGTACAATCGTGCAGGTCGTATTATGGACCAATTAGAAAAAGCAAATATCGTGGGGCCTGCACAGGGCAGTAAGCCACGTGAAGTGTTCTTTACGGATATCGTATCATTGGAACAACATTTGGATAACTTTTTATAAGGATGAAAGCATTCAATCAACTTTTTATATGTGTCCTTTTGTGCATGTGTGCTATGTCGCAAGTCATGGCTCAACAAACTGATGCGAAGGACATCATGAGGCAGGTAGAGGCTAGTTTTCATAAGGGCGGAGGCATTCGGGTGAAGTTTACCATGCAGGCATCTTCAGGAACAATAGAGTTGAAAGGGGAGAAGTTTGTTCTTCATGCAGGAGGTATGACTACGTGGTTTGATGGGCATACGCAATGGAGTTTTTTGGCTTCAGCCAATGAAGTAAACATCTCCGAGCCTACACAAGAAGAATTGCAGGCGCTTAATCCCTATGCCTGGCTTTCTTTGTATCGGAATGGATATTGTGCGCAACTTTTTCAACAGGTCCATGCAGACAATGCATCGCGCTATTATGGTGTGCTGCTGACTGCTCCAGGTGGAGGTAAAGAGTCTCTTTCAATTGAGTTGTATATACAAAAAAGCACTTATCGGCCTGCCCGTGTTATTTTACAACAGAGTGGAGAAGATGTGGAAATTGTGATAAACAGCTATGAAGAAGGATTATCGTGGGAGGATAGCTATTTTGTTTTCGATGCGGCTAAATATCCGGGAGTAGAAGTCATAGATTTGCGTTGATAAGAGATATGAAGGAATTTGTTCATATCGGCTGAATAGTCATTTAATGTATAGAAAATAAAATTGTAGAATTATGGAAATAGAAAGATTGAAATGTTTGATTATCGGTTCAGGACCTGCCGGCTATACTGCGGCTATTTACGCGGGGCGTGCCAATTTATCGCCTGTACTTTATTCAGGATTACAACCCGGCGGACAATTGACTACAACCACTGATGTGGAGAATTTTCCCGGTTATCCTCAAGGCGTTAATGGTACAGAACTGATGGAGGATCTTCGTAAGCAGGCTGAACGTTTTGGAGCAGATATACGCTTTGGTGTAGTAACTAAAGCCGACTTGAGTAAATCTCCTTATCGCATTACAGTGGATGGGGACAAAGTGATGGAAACAGAAACGCTTATTATAGCTACTGGCGCTACAGCCAAATATTTAGGTTTGGCTGACGAACAGAAATATGCCGGTATGGGCGTAAGTGCTTGTGCCACTTGTGATGGTTTTTTTTATCGTAAAAAGACTGTAGCTGTAGTAGGAGGTGGTGATACAGCTTGCGAGGAAGCTGTTTATTTGGCCGGGCTTGCCAGCAGGGTATATCTGATAGTCCGTAAGCCTTACTTGCGCGCTTCCAAAGTAATGCAAGAACGGGTTATGAACAATGAGAAGATTGAAGTATTGTTTGAGCACAATGCTATAGGCTTGTTTGGCGAGAATGGGGTAGAAGGAGTTCATTTGGTAAAACGTCTGGGTGAGCCCGATGAAGAATACTATGATCTGGATATTGATGGATTTTTCCTTGCCATAGGCCATAAGCCTAATTCGGAAGTGTTCAAGCCTTACTTGGATACAGATGAGGTGGGTTATATATTGACTGAGCCGGGTACTCCTCGCACTAAAATTCCTGGAGTATTTGCCGCTGGTGATGT
>CALUIF010000203.1 GCA_944320635.1 uncultured Bacteroides sp.
TGGTGTAGCTTAGTCCCGCGCCAAACCACCATTGGGCATGCGTCTTGGCCTCGTAGTTGTAGATGCCGGCCATGGTTTCGCGCACCTCGCATACTTTATAGTCGTAGGTGGTGAACGTTTGCGGATAAGACGGGTAGGTAAAGGGCAGGCGTCCACTGAAGTTCTCGTCCCCGGCCAATAGTTCGGCCAGGGCGTCTCCGCCGTAGTTGCCCGGCAGCATCACGTCGACCACGGCCTGCACCAGCGGTTCGATGTCATAAATGAGCCTGCTCCGTCCTTGGTTCAAGATGAGGATGACGGGCTTCCCCGTGGCGGCCAATTGTCGGACCAGTTCCCTTTGATTGGACGAAAGGTGCAGGTCTTGCGTGTTGCCGGTGGTTTCGGCATACGAGTTCTCTCCCACGCAGGCCACGATATAGTCTGCGTCTTGGGCAGCCTGCACAGCCCGGTCTATCTGCGGTTCAAGCTCGCTTTCAAAGTGACCGGCGTTGTCATATTCCACGCCCGGCTCGTAAATCACATTTTCTGCGCCAAACTTGGCTTGCATGGCTTCCAATATGGTGTTATATTCCCCGGTGAAAGGCTCGCTCTTGCTGCCCTGCCAGGTGTACGACCAGCCGCCGTTCAGTCCCCGCATGGTGTGGGCATTGGGGCCGCACACCAGTATCTTTTTCCCTCGTGCCAGGGGCAGGATGTTTCCTTCATTCTTCAGCAGCACTTCCGACTCTATGGCGGTCTGCAGGGCGGCTTGCTTATGCTCTGCACTCCCAAAGTTTGGATAAAGCAAAGGGTCTACCACCGGGTGCTCAAACAAGCCTACCCGGTGCTTCATTCGAAGGATGCGGCTCACGGCGTCGTCTATGCGCGTCATGGGTATGCTGCCCTCCAGGACGGCCTCTTTCAGCAGCGCTCCGTAGCCCCATTCCGAGGGCACCATCATCAGGTCTACTCCCGCATTGATGGCCAGTATGATGCCTTCCTTCTTCGTCTCCACAATGTGGTCGCGCAGGCGCAGGTTTTCAATGTCCGCCCAGTCGGTTACAATCATGCCGTCCCAGTCCAGCTCTTCTTTCAGCCAGCCGGTAAGGAGGCGTTTGTTGGCCACGCCGTTCATGCCGTTCAGTATGGACGAATTGGTCATGGTGGACAATGCCCCGGCACGGAAGCACCGCAGGAAGGGGGCAAACTGCTTTTCGCGCAAGTCCATGTCGGTGATGGTGCCCGGGTTGCGGTCGATGCCGTTGCCCGTCACCCCGTAGCCCACAAAGTGTTTCAGGCTGGTTCCTACGTGGTATTGGTCTATGTGGTTGGGGTCGTCGCCCTGTAGCCCGCGCAGATAGGCTTCACCCATCACGCTGCCCAGATAGGCATCCTCGCCTACGCCTTCATATTGGCGAGACCATGCCGGGTGCCTGCCCAGGTCTAAGTCGGGGACAAAGACCCAGGGCACCCCGCAAGCTCGTGTCTCGTAGGCTGATATTTCGCCCATGCGGCGTGCCAGCTCGGGATTGAACGTGGCCGCCATGCCTATGGGCTGGGGAAACAAGGTGCCGCCCAGGGTGTAGGTAGTGCCATGCACCTGGTCGAGCCCGTACATGCATGGGATGCCCAGGTGCTTCAGCGCGGCTTCCTGAATCTGCGTGGTAGCCTGTTGCCAGGTCTTCAAGTCGGCTGCGTGTATGCCGCCCAGCATGTTGAGCACCGAGGATACCTTGTATTTTTCGAAAGCCATGCGCAGCTTCTCCTCGTCCAGCCTGAAGCCCAACGAGTCGTTGATTTGTTGTGATAGGTTGTAGAAGTCGTAGGCAGCTTCCGGCTTTACCTTGCCGTTGGTATCGGTCAGCCGCTCTATGGGATATTGCTTCTCCAGGTCAAAACGCTGTAAGATGCCCTCCAGTTCGCTCCTGCCTTTGCTCATCAGCGACTGGATGCTGAAGGCCGGGTCGGTGTAGGCGATAAGGTTGATTTCAATCTGAATCATCTGCCCCAGCTTCTCGTCAAGAGTCATTTGCCCCAGACGTTCCGCCACGGCCTTCTCTATGACGGCATCCCGCGCAATGGCCGGACGGCCTTGCGGGGCGGCAGTCTGTGCATGTCCGCCCGTGGCGGGCAGCAGGCACAGCAGGGCCAGCATGCAGCCGGCCAGTGTGTTACGTAGTTTCATATGCGTGTAGTGTGTTTGGAATGTCTGTAGTCATTAGTAGCCATACATCTTGACGCGGAATATCTTGGCTTCGTCTTTGCCGATGACTACGCCGCCCAGGGCCGTCTCGTCTCCGTTGAGCCGGTGGGACAGCATTTCTCCCTCGGGCGAAAAGGTGATTTCGTCGACAGAGAGCAGGCCGATGTTGTCCGCCTTACAGCGGCTGCCTTTTTCTATGGCAATCATCATGTCGCCGAAGCCTGCCAGCAGGAAGTCACCTTTGCCCATCTCGATAATGAGCAGCCCCGCCGTGCCGTCCTTTGGCCTGTTGGGGTCGTCTTCCACAACAATGCCGGCTACTGCCATGGCCCTCTCGGCGGAGAAGGGCGCGATGCTGATGACGTATTCGCCCATCTCGATGCTGTCCGTCCGCCGGTCGCCGTCGATGAGCAAGCCCGTCAGCCTGGGGGTGCCTGCATGTTGCTGTATGTAGGGTATGAGGTGCTTCAGGCAACCGTAGGCTTTGTCATACGACAGGTCTTCTGCATCCGAGCTGGCTATCAGTCCCTTGCCGTCTATCCCGAAGGGAGCATAGCCGATGGCTCCGTATCGCCCGAAGGCATAGAAGGCCCGTGCCGCTCCGGCCGCGTCGGCCTTCGTCTCGGGGATGAACAGCGGATTGTCTCCGGTGGTGTACGAGCTGCAGGTCTCGTCGAAAATGTCGATGGCATAGATGTCCGGCGAAAAGAAGTCGATGCCGGGTG
>CALUIF010000204.1 GCA_944320635.1 uncultured Bacteroides sp.
CTGTCTCGGCCTGTTCGTATTCGCTTTGTTCTATGCCGCAGTCGCGTGCCACTTCTTCGGTGGTCAGCTCCAGTACGTCGCGCAGTCCGCGCAGGCGTTCGGCTATTTGCTTTATCGCTTCGTCCATACTCTATGTGTTGTTATTGGGTTGATAGTTGTAGTGTCAATACATGCTGGCCTTCAGCGCGTTGATGATGGCGTTGGTAAATCCGTCGCGCTCCAGGCTGTTGATGCCGCGTATGGTGTAGCCGCCGGGCGTGCACACCTTCTCCACCTCGACGGCGGGGTGGGTGTCGTTGTTGAGGATAAGTGCGGCAGCTCCTGCCAGCGACTGGGCCACCATGCGCATGCCGTCTTTGGCGGGGATGCCGAGCTCTATGCCGCCTTGCGTGGCCGCTTGGATGTACTTCAGCGCATAGGCTATGCCGCACGAGGCGAGCGAGGTGGCTGCCGCGATTTTCTCTTCGGGGATGAGCATGGCGCTGCCCATTTCGTTGAACAGGTCGCACATCAGCTTTATCTGTTCGGGCGAGGCGCCCCGCGCGGCGATGAACGTCATGCTCTGCAGCTCGCTGATGGCCGTGTTGGGCACCAGACGGAACATCGCCGTGTCCTTCTCCACCAGGCACTGGGCCAGTTCTTCAAACGTGATGCCTGCCGCTACCGACACGATGACTTGGTGGGCGTTGAGCTTGAGTGCTCCCAGTACACTTTTCACCAACCAGGGTTTTACGCAGAGCATAATGTAGTCGGCACCCGTGGCGGCCTGCTGGTTGTCCTGTGTCACATACATGTCCGGCCATTCGGCTTTCAAGGCTTGCAGCTTGCCCGGCGAGGGGTTGGCCACGCGGATGTCGCCGGGTTTCGTAAGCGAGCCTTTGGCCAGTCCGCGGGCTATGGCGCCCCCCATGTTCCCGGCTCCGATGATAGCTATTTTCATACTTCTGACAGATAGATTGTTGATTTTTCCCGCAAACTTAAGCAAAAATCTGCAAAAGTTGTGCTTTTGAGAGAAAAAATCAAGCAGACCCCGTACTCCTTCCAGAAAGTGGTGCGGATGGTACTGAACCGATTTTCGGTTTGATTCATTTTTATATTAAGTGAGAGTGGCAGAAATTTCGGGCAGGGACAACGGAAACGGTGCGGAGGGGCACGAAAAAAGCGGTCGCCCTTTGAAGGTAACCGCTTGATTATCCGGTGATTCGCTTGGGGCTCGAACCCAAGACCCCAACATTAAAAGTGTTGTGCTCTACCTGCTGAGCTAGCGAATCAAGCCTGTTCTTTGCCGTTAAGCGGGTGCAAAGGTAATGACTTTTGCGGAAAAAGCAAGGGAATGGTGTAAAAAAATGCAGTTTCTCCTTGCAGAAGACGTTATTGGGGGCGTTCGCCGGTGGACTCGGGGGCTGTGCTCTCATCGGGCTTGGACGTTTCCTCGGCTGGAGGCGAGGACATGAGGTGCTCCTTGTTGATGATGAACCGCTGGTAGTAAGACAGCATCAGTGTGGTGAGCGGCAGAGCGATAATCATGCCCACCATGCCCATCAGCGAGCCCCAGACGGATAAGGATAGCAGGATGATGGCAGGGTTGAGTCCCGTGATTTTGCCCATGATGCGGGGCACGAGCAATCCGTCTTGTATCACTTGCACCACGACGAATACCACCAGTGCCGCTGCCAGGATGAGCCAGAAGTTCCCGCCTGTGTCCGACGCCTTGAGTATGGCCAGAAGAATGGTGGGCACAAAGCCTATAATCTGCAAGTAAGGCACGAGGTTCAGTGCGCCGATAAAGAGCCCTAGGCCGATAGCCATGGGAAAGTCGATGATGAGAAACCCTATGCTGAACAAGATGCCCACCAGAAACGCCACCAGTGCCTGCCCGCGGAAGTATCGGTTCATTCCCACCTTGATGTCGTTCACAATGCCTGCGGTAAACGTCCGGTATTTCCGTGGAATCAGTTCCAGCCAGCCACTGGCAATGCTTTCATAATCGAGCAAGATGAACACTACATACAGCAGCATGATGAAAAAGGTGAAGATGCTGAACAGTAAGTCCACCGATCCCGCCACGAGGCTCCATACCCCCGGCAGCGCCGACTTCACGGCATCCAGTATGTTGTCTTGCTGCAAGATGTGGGTCAACACCTCAGTGTCGACGTGCTCACGCAAGAAATCGCTCAGCGTAGAGGGAATATTGTCCGCCGCCGCCCGCTGTAAAAAATAGTCGCCCAACAGGTCTTTCACGCGGACAAACTCCTCAATCATGGGCGGCACAAGCAGGTAGAACGCCCCGATGCCCACGCCCACCAATGTGGCAAGCGCACAAAATATGGAGGCCACCCTGTTCCTCACCTTCAGCCGGTACTGGAAGAAGGTGACCAGCGGATACACCATATAGGCCACCAGCCAAGCCACAAAAAAAGGCAACAGCACACTGCTGAGCCGCTTCACCAAGGCCAGCAGGCCGATGACCACGAGGGCTATCAGAATGCCTCGCACGAAGCTGTCAAACGTTATCTTCTTCTTTTCCATACACTTGTCGCATTCAGTTTACATCCCTCCGCGGGAGTGTCGGCGCAAGTTTACGCATTATTTCTCAGACAGGCAAGCCGTGCGCGTGGAAAATTCCCTGCATATCTGTATCTTTGCGAAGATTATCAATCTAAAACAAACTGTATGGATATGAAACTGAAACTTTTCCCCCTTTTCTTCTGTGCCCTTGCGGCACTTCCCTGTGTACTTTGCGGACAGGTGCGCGTCTCCATCCTAGGCGACTCTTATTCCACCTATTACGGTCATGTCGAGCCCTCGACCAACCTGTCGTGGTATGGCGTGCCTGGCGAGACGAAAGAAAACGACGTCCGCAGCGTGGAGCAAACCTGGTGGTCTGTCCTTACCCGCGATGGTGACTACCGGCTGGAAGTAAACAACTCGTATTCGGGCTCCACCGTGTGCTGCACGGGTTACAATGGAGCCGACTACTCCGACCGCGCCTTCATAACTCGCACCTTCAATCTGGGGCATCCAGAGGTTATCATTGTTTTTGGCGGGACGAACGACAGCTGGGCAGGAGCACCTGTGGGCGACGACCGTTTCTCCGGCTGGAATAAAGCGTCGCTCTACGCTTTCCGCCCAGCCTTCAGCTTCTTGCTCCACAGTCTGCGCAGCTTGTATCCCGAAGCACGGCTGTACAACGTCACCAACACCGGGTTGTCGGCCGACGTCACCTGCGCCATGGACGACATTTGCCGTCATTACGGGGTGACCAACATCCGCCTGCACGACATTGACAAGCAGTGGGGACATCCCTCGGTGGCAGGCATGGAGAGCATTGCCCGGCAGGTGCGCGAAGCCTTGCAGACGGGCGAGTAGGACAGGCCGTTAGTGCAGCTGCTATACTCGTTCCTCCTTCGCCGTATTTCCCCTGCTTTTGCTCCGCTCCACCTCCGCTCCTACTCCGCTTCTATAGGAGCGTAGGAAAAGCGTAGGAAGAGCGGAGCAGGAGCGTCCCGGACACGTGGGAGATACATTGGGAGCTACATCCCGTTTCCGCAGGTTTCAATCCATTCTTCCTTCCCTTTTCCGTCCCGTCCTTTCCCCTTTTATATTATTATATGGTGTATACTTTTTCCTCCTTCCTTTTCCGCCCCCTTTTTCTTTCCGTTGTAACCATCTGTATATCAGCGCATGTATAAAAAAACTTTATTAAATTCCTGAAAAAAGTGGTTGATATGTTTTGCCGTTACGTTGAAAGCCTGTACTTTTGCACCCGCTTTCGGCGATGAACCGGCAGGTTCGCCATCAGGATCGGGAGTTTTGAAAAAAAAGTTCCGTGAAAATTTGGAAGATACGCCGTAAAGTTGTTACCTTTGCATCCGCTTTCCGTTTTCCGGGAAGTGTCCTGAATTAAGGTGATCGTTCTTTGAAAAGATTCCATAGCAAGCAAGCAGTACAAGACAAATTGTCAACGGCCGCCACCTCCTGTTTTCGGACGGGTGTGGCGGCAATACCCAGGAGACGATAAGACGGCACCCTGAGCAGACGAGAACAAGTTTGCATTCCCTGTTACGGGGATGCATGAGATATTCTTACAATGAAGAGTTTGATCCTGGCTCAGGATGAACGCTAGCTACAGGCTTAACACATGCAAGTCGAGGGGCAGCATGGCATGTAGCAATACATGCCGATGGCGACCGGCGCACGGGTGAGTAACGCGTATCCGACCTGCCTGCCACTCCGGGACAGCCTTTCGAAAGAAAGATTAATACCGGATGCCGCCAGTGTGGTGCATGCCATTCTGGTGAAAGATTGATCGGTGGCGGATGGGGATGCGTTCCATTAGGCAGTTGGCGGGGTAACGGCCCACCAAACCGACGATGGATAGGGGTTCTGAGAGGAAGGTCCCCCACATTGGAACTGAGACACGGTCCAAACTCCT
>CALUIF010000205.1 GCA_944320635.1 uncultured Bacteroides sp.
GCTAAGCCGCACCGCTAAGGGTGCCAGTTTCTTCCTTATACTGCCCTCAGCCGGCAGTTAACCGTCAAGGATGCGCATTCCCTTCTATTTATTATAGGGACATTGGTGCTGCTTAGATTTCAAAAGAAGATTTTTCGGGAAACCTGTTTTCCAAATAGGCTTTCACCTTCATCCTGTCGTTGTCTGTGGCATATTCAGAGTCATTCATACAGAAAAACAACGGATTGTATTTTTTTAACTTGCGGTAATGGCTTTCCTTGTGGATTTGAAGCCTGAATGAGGTTTTTTGCGTGACATATTGCAGGTGTGCTTGCTTTTCGGCCAAGGAAACGTAAGAATGAAGATTCCGTTGGATGTCGTTGTCGCTGCGGACATGGTTGGTTATGGTTGCGTCAATCTTTTGCTTGAATATTTCTTCCGTATGCAGGTAATTGCTTTTCAGATAGGCATCAATGTTGTGGTGGGTTTTCCATTTATAATAGATGCCGTATTTTTGTTTAACCAGCAGTGCTGCATTTTGTATGATTCGCACGTAGTTCTTCATGGGGATGCCAAACACTTTTTCCTTGAAAGCCAAGAATTTTGTCCTTAGCCAGTTGGGGTTAACTCGTATGATGGGGAAGCCATCGGGAGCGAAAAAAGTATCGGGAGTGACGGGGCGGTTGATGAACATGTCGTCATTGGCAAACAAGAAATGCTCTTCCAGTCCTGGAATCCTGTATAGAAAATGTTCTATTACGCTTGCATTAAAGCATGGCAGGCTAGCAGGCGGCATAATTTCAGTGTGGTCTACAATTCTCACTTTGGAATTGTTAGTGTCCAGCCAAACGGGCACTTGGCTATCCGTCACGATGAAAATGCGATGTAGCCACGGGGCATACATATCTATAGAGCGCAGGCTGTATTTCAGTTCATCGTTGTCGGCATAGCGGCCTTCGCAATTTACTGTCGACTTTTCTTCTGTTTTTCCTATGCAGGCATTGTGTTTGGCACGCCATTTAGGATCGCTTCCGTCCACCCATAGATATACTAAGTCAATGTTCATACCTATTTGTTGTTGAATGATTGAAATATTCTTATTTCTCGAGATTTATTATTCCTGTCTGTGGCTTCTCTGTCGGGTTTGAACGAAAGTTTTATTCATTATCCCTGGCAATGAAGCTTCTACAAGTTTCGGCTAATTTAAAGGCATGTTCTTTCCATGAATCTTTATTCATGGGTACTGTTGCAATGGATAGCTTTCTGTCATTATGAAACGGGAAGTTTGTTTCAAAGCCATTTTTACGAAAACTTATGATGTGAAAGAAATCACGAATGCCTCCCATCCTGCATGATGTCCTTTCAGATTGTTCGTGGTTTTCCGTCAATATTACAGGCGTTTCCAGTCCCAAACAGGGCAATGCGCAATGAATTCTCGATGTGATTACCATCTTCGCGTTGACATATTTGTTCACAAGCCGCATAGCTTCGTCGAGCCTTTCTTTATCCGTTTTGAAATTCTCCTGATAACCTTTGTTCCTGTGTGATATGTATTCAGCTTCAATCAGAGTTTCTTTTGTGAATATCTTTATGTATGTCCGATAGAAGCGGCAGCCATAAAGGCCCTTCTTGGCAACGCTTTTGTAGGGGAATTTCTTTGCGATTTTCCAAATGGAATGCCAAACGTTCGGATGTGTCAGAAACCATAAGGTTTGGCATATCTCATCAAACATTATTGTTTTTTTAGGAAGGAAAGGGTCTACAAAATAACATTTATTTTCTCTTTCAGTTGATTGGTAGGACATGCCTAATGTAAGCGTCAGGCAGGCAGAGAAGTAAGCTTCTATCCCTTTGGACATCAACAAGTCTCTGGTAAAGTAATCCCTGCAGCCAATTGGCTGGAACCTTTTCAGGTAATTGATGCTTTCTTCCGAGAGTAATGCGTCTTTTGCCGACACATTAATGTGCAATGAAACGAATAAAGGATTTATTTTCTTCGATGGAGGCCATTGCTCTGGGTGGTGCATATACCATCCATTCATGATAACTTTACATTCCTCATCGTTATAATCCTTTAGTTTTTCTCGCTGGATGAATCCATCTATGTGGGGAAGAAATTGCGCTGCTGCTAGTGCTTGGATATAATCTCCGATATTCACTTGGCGTAGTGTGCTGACGGCTAATAGCTTGTAGTTCATTCATCATTGTTTTTAATGCAGGATCGACGAATTATATTTATGGTCAATCATGGCTGATTCTTTTAATGGACAAAAGTAATGCAAAAAAAATGAGATATAAAGTAAATTAGGAAGAATATTTGAAAGCTAATATCCTAATTATTTGTACCATTCTGCATACATCAGGTAGTTGTGCGCAATCTTTTGGTTCAGTTCCTTTGCCTGCCCGGGGTCTACTTTTTTGATGAACTTGGCGGGGACGCCTGCCCATACGGTGCCCGGCTCAATGACCGTGTGGCTCAGCACCAATGCACCGGCTGCCACGATGGCTCCTTCGCCCACTACGGCATGGTCGAGCACGGTGGCACCCATGCCGATGAGGGCATAGTCTTTCACCGTGGCCCCGTGGATGGTGACGTTGTGCCCGATGGACACGTGGTCGCCTATCTCGATGGTCGATTTTTCGTACAGGGTGTGCAGCACGCTCCCGTCCTGGATGTTCACCCCATTGCCTATGCGTATGGAGTTGACGTCGCCCCGCAACACGGTATTGAACCACACGCTGCAGTCGCGCCCCATTTTTACATCGCCTATTACTGTGGCATTGTCTGCCAGGAAACAATTCTCTCCAATTTCCGGGGTAAAGCCCCTAACCGATTTTATGAGTGCCATATTCTTTAATTGTAGGTTTAAGAGCGCATGAATACGCTTCAGTCTAAATGCAGCTTGTGTGTGGCCTTTGCCAGCCAAGCGCATTCTTGTTCGTTGAGGCTGGGAGAAAGGCGTTCGTACACCATTTGGTGATAGCTGTTCAGCCATGCAATCTCATCCGTTGTCAGCATCTCCTTTATAATGCCGCGCGTGCAGATGGGGCAAAGGGTCAGCGTCTCGAAACGCAGGTAACGGCCAAACATGCCTTCGCCGGCGGGTACGGTGAGCAGCAGGTTTTCGGTACGTACGCCGTGGCTGCCTGCGCGGTATATGCCTGGTTCGTTGCTGGTGACCATGCCGGGCTGCAAGGCAACGGGATTCTCGTTCATGCGGATGCTTTGCGGCCCTTCGTGTACGTTGAGGAAGTGTCCCACGCCATGCCCTGTGCCATGCAGATAGTTTGCACGGTGTTGCCACATGGGCATGCGTGCCAGCACGTCGAGCTGTGCACCGCGTGTGCCTTCGGGAAATACGGCTGAGGCCAGTGCGATGTGCCCTTTCAATACCAGGGTATAGTCCAACCGCTCATCATCGGTCAGCGGACCGAGGGCTATGGTGCGGGTAATGTCGGTAGTGCCGTCCAGATATTGTGCGCCCGAGTCGAGTAGTAAGAAACCTCGGGGGAGGAGGGCGGTGTCGGTCTCCGGCGTGGCTTCGTAGTGCACGATGGCTCCGTGTGCTCCATATCCGGCTATGGTGTCGAAGCTCTCACCCATGTATAAAGGCTGTGCGGCGCGTAGTTCGTGCAACTTGCGGTCGATGCTCATTTCCGTCTCTCCACTCTGCACAGCCTGTTCCAGCCACATCAGGAAGCGCACCAAGGCCACTCCGTCACGTTGCATGGCGGCATGGATGCCTGCTATTTCCTGTTCGTTGCGCACGGCTTTCAGCAATGCTACGGGCGAGGGTATCTCGCGTATGGTACAAGTCGTGGCACCCAAGGCTGTGCTGAGGGCATAGTTGGTTTGTCCGGGCTGAAGGCCCACGGTTTGCCCTTGCAGTCGGGACAGGAAGCCGGTGATTGCCTCGTACGGATGCAAAGCTATGGCATATCCGGCCAAATGTTCTGTCACTTCGCGGGGCAGTTTCTTCGGGTTGATGAAGTAATGTGCCTCTTTTTCGGTTATCACCAGATAGCTTACGACCACGGGATTACAATGCACGTCATCGCCACGCAGATTTAGTGTCCAGGCTATTTCATCCAAGGCAGAAAGCAGCAATACCTGCACTCCGTTTTCTTGCATCTTCCTGCGGATGTCAGCCAGCTTGTCGGCACAACTTTTTCCGGCGTAGCACAATGGATATACCTTGGCAGAAGCCTCCGGTATGGCGGGGCGGTCGTGCCAGATGTAGGCAAAGGGGTCGGCTATGCACTTTACGCTGATACTTGCTCCAGCCAGTTTTTCCGTCAGGGTCAAGGCCTCTTGTGTGGAAAACACGGTGGCGTCTATGCCTATTGCGTCGTGAGGTTTCAATTCTCTGGACAAGAAGGTGGGAATGTCTGGTGTTTCGGGCAGCATTTCCTTGTAAAGGCAGATGTCCGTGCCCTCCAGTTGTTCGGCAGCCTGCAGGAAGTAGCGCGAGTCGGTCCACAGTCCGGCTTTGTCCATGGTGACGACCACAGTGCCGGCCGAACCGGTAAAGCCGGAAATCCATTCGCGGGCTTGCCAGTGGGGAGCTACATATTCACTCATGTGCGGATCGGTACTGGGGACGATGAATGCCTGTACACCTTCTTCCTCCATCACCTTCCGCAAGGCCTCGATGCGTTGTCTTATAGTCTGTTCCATAGTACTTTATGATTACGTTGATGACCAATGTCGTTTTTTACTCCCCAAAGTTACACTTTTTTGTAACAAATGTGGCGGGAAAGCACTTTGTTATTCTTCAAAATATCCCTTTAGCTTTTCCGGCATTTTCATTCCTTCCTTTTTAAGGCGTTGCAAGAGGGCTTCCCCTTTGCTGGTCAAGGCAAAATACATTTGGCGTTTGTCGCAATCGCCAAGGCTACGGGCAAGCAGACCTTTTTTTTCCACCGCTCCTATGACCTTGGAGGTATGCGAGGAAGTCATGCCTGTGCATTCTGCTATAGTGCTTGCACTCACAGTATCGTGTCCCACGCTGCATAGAGCCATGGCTTCGTTCAGTTTCAGCCCATAGTTTTCCATCAGCTGATTCTCCAGCATGTTAAGGGTCTGTAGAAGTTCCCTCATAGTGCAGATGCATTGTATTTTCTCCATAGGTCAGATAAACAGATTTACGTTGGCCTGTTCAGCACGCTCCATATAGGTGGCCACTCCGCCTATGCTCACGCCATCCAACAGTTCTTCTTTGTGTATGCCCATTACATCCATCGACATTTGGCAGGCTATGAACTCCACCCCATTCTCCTGTGCCTGCCTGCGCAGTGATTCTAACGAGTCTATACCTTTTGAATTCATCAGGTATCGCATCATTTTGGCGCCTATGCCCAACATGTTCATTTGGGATAGTTTCAGCTGGAGGGAACTGGAAGGCAGCATCCATTCGAACATCTTGCCCCAAAAATCTTTTTCTACGCGGGGCTTATGCTGCTTTTTCAGTACGTTCAGTCCCCAAAATGTGAAGAATATGGTCGTTTTTTGTCCGGTAGCCGCCGCACCGTTGGCCAGGATAAAGGTGGCCAACGCTTTATCCAGATTGTCGCTGAAAAGAATGAATGTCTTGCCCTTGCCGCCATCGTTTTCGGCAGGTGCGCAACAGGCGTTGGAGGCAGACTTCTCTATGCTGACGCTGTAGGTGCCATTTCTTGTGGCGGATGACAGGAAGCGGTGCCCTGTGCAGCGGCACCATGCCTCGGCATCGCGTGGAAAAGCCGCATCGGTGGCCAGCACCTCTATCCGTTCGCCCGGACGGAGGTCGTCCATGCTTTTCTTCAGCTTCAGGATAGGTCCGGGGCACTGCAGGCCGCAAGCATCCACTTTCAGCGTCTTTGCGTGGCCGGCATCCGTGGTGGGTTGAGGCTTGCCTGCAGGCCGGTTGCCGTCGTCTCCGTCAGTCGGGAGGCATACGGGTGTGGTGGCGGCCAGGTAGGTCTTGAGTCCGCCTATCAGGTTGCGCACGTCTTTAAAGCCATGTCCCTTCAGGATGTTTGAGGCAAGATAGCCCCGCAGGCCCACAGCGCAGTATAAGTAAACAGGCTTGTCGGCAGGAATCTCTTGCAGGCGGTCGCGCAGATCGTCCAGCGGTACATTCTTTGCACCGGCAATGTGCCCCAGGGCATACTCATCGGTCGTGCGTACATCTATCAAGGTCACTTCCTCTAAGTCGGCGGCCTGTAGCTCCCGCCAGTACAAAGGCGTCATTTTGCCGGAAAGAATGTTGCCCGCCACATAGCCCGATATGGCCACCGGGTCTTTGGCCGATGAGAAGGGGGGAGCGTAAGCATGTTCCAGCCGCGTGAGGTCGTGCACCGTGCAACCCCGCTTAATGGCCAGGGCATATTGGTCAATGCGTTTATCTACTCCGTCGTAACCCACGATTTGTGCGCCATACAGTTGCCCGTCGGTAGGCGAAAAGGTGATTTTAATATCCATCTGCGAAGCTCCCGGGTAATAGCCTGCGTGGGCGGCCGAGTGGATGGTGGCCGAAAGGTAAGGCATGTCCATTTGTTTCAACCGCTTGGCCGGCAGTCCGGTAGAAGCTACTGTGAGGTCGAATACTTTGGCAATGGAGGTACCGATGGCACCCTCGTATTTCTCACGGTTGCCGTAAGTCATGTTGTCAGCCACGATGCGTGCCTGGCGGTTGGCCGGACCTGCCAGGAAGTTCAGCCACGGTTTGCCTGTCAGTGGGTGCGGGTATTCTATTGCGTCGCCCACAGCATAAATGTCCGGATCAGAGGTCTGCAGGTACTCGTTTACCCAAATGCCGCGCATTTCGCCTATCTTCAGCCCGGCTTCGGAGGCTAAGTGTGTTTCGGCACGCACCCCGATAGAGAGCAGTACCAGCTGGGCATGCAGGCGGATACCCGACTTCAGGCACACATCTACGCCGCCGTCTTCTGTTGTCGGCTCAAAGGCCTCTACAGCCTGCTTCAAGTAGAGTTTCACGCCTTTCTCCTGCAAGTGCCGGTGCACCAGTGCGGCCATGGAGTAGTCTATGGGTCCCATTACCTGGTCGGCCATCTCCACCACGGCTACTTGTGCTCCGGCTTCTTGCAGGTTCTCGGCCATTTCCAGTCCGATGAAACCACCGCCCACCACCACGGCCTGCTGCATCTTGTGTTGCTGCATGTAGTGCTTGATGCGATCAGTATCGTCCACGTTGCGCAGGGTGAAGATGCCTGTGCTGTCGATGCCCGGCAGAGGGGGACGCACGGCAGATGCTCCGGGCGAGAGCAGCAACTTGTCGTAGCCCTCGGTGTATGTCGTACCGTCGCTGCGGCGCACCGTTACTTCCCGCCGTGCCGGGTCGATAGCCATTACTTCCGACTGCGTGCGCACATCCACATTGAACCGTTGCCCGAAGGCCTCCGGAGTCTGTACGAACAGTCGTTCGCGTTCGCTTATCACGCCACCTATATAATATGGTAATCCACAGTTGGCATACGAGATGTACTTGCCACGTTCCATCAGGATAATCTCTGCTTCTTCCGTATTCCGCCGGATGCGTGCTGCTGCGGTGGCTCCTCCGGCCACTCCGCCTACAATGATGTACTTCATAATGCTTCTATCGTTTCGGGGTTAATACTGCTCCGTTGGACTATTTATTTTCTTAATATAAATATTTTCCATTGGAATATTTT
>CALUIF010000206.1 GCA_944320635.1 uncultured Bacteroides sp.
CACGCATCAAGGCTGAAGGGCTGAAGGCCGACAAGAACCACTCCGCCGAAGACCGCCTGCAAAGCTACTGCATGGCGCGTATCGAACGCTTTCTGAATGGACACGGGCGGCAAATCATCGGCTGGGATGAAATTCTGGACGGCGATGTAGCCCCGAACGCTACCGTCATGTCATGGCGCGGCATGGAAGGCGGCATCAAGGCGGCACAATTAGGCCACGATGTCATTATGGTACCCACGTCCTATGCCTACTTCGACTACTACCAAACGGACGACTTGACGAATGAACCTTTCGGTATAGGCGGATATGTCCCCGTGGAGAAGGTGTACAGCCTGGAGCCAGTACCTGCCGCACTCACCCCCGAACAAGCCAAACACATCCTCGGCGCACAAGCCAACCTATGGACGGAGTATATCCTTACCCCCGAACATGCTGAATACATGGTACTGCCCCGCATGGCTGCCCTCAGTGAAGTGCAATGGACACAACCTGAAAAGAAAGACTTCCAGAACTTTGCCAAACGCCTGGTACGCCTGATGGACCTCTACCAACGCGACGGGTTGAACTACGCAAAACACATCTTCGACCTCAAAGCATCTTTCACCCCAGACACAGCCAACAAGGCCATTAAGGTGGTGTTGAGTACGGTAGACGATGCACCTATATACTACACCCTGGATGGCACTGAACCTACCACCGCTTCTGCCACATACAACGGACAACCGATTTCTATCACCCAAAGTGCCGACTTCTGCGCCATAGCTATACGCCCCGAGGGAAACAGCAAGGCCGTAAAATGCAGCATCGCCTTCAACAAGGCTACCTTGTGTCCCATCACCCTGACGGAATTACAACCCGCTGCCAACTATGCTTATGACGGAGCCATCACGCTGGTCGACGGCATGAAAGGGAAAGGGAACGACAACTACACCAACGGCGCGTGGCTGGGATTCCAAGGAGGAGATGTAAGCGCTGTCATCGACCTAGGGGAACCAACCAGCCTGCAACGCGTTACCGTCAATGCCAACATTGCCTTGGATAGCTGGATAATGGGCTGCAAAGCACTGGACATATCCGTATCAGATGACGGAAAAACATACCGTGCTGTAAGCTCTAAGGCATTCCCCGATGAAACGGACTTGCACAAGCGCAGCATCGAAACCTATGAAGCTACATTCAACCCTGTGGAAGCCCGCTACGTCAAAGCTACCATCCACCCCTTCCCCACGCTACCCAAAGGCCATGACGGTGCAGGTACAAAACCCTACTTGTTCATCGACGAGATTACAATAGAATAAATCTCCCCCCCCTGCACAAACCAGAAAGGGAAACAAAACATCGGATTTATTTTTAGGCGCGGATTGCATAGTGTTTTGCTATCCGCGCCTAATTTGTCTGTCCCTATAGGGCATCTTTCCAGGAAAGGACAGTACACATTGCGACCCACAATTCAGAACTGGAAATAGATGAACGGCTGCACATCGGCTCCTTTCACCTGAATGACGAGCCATACGGCTGCCACCACCAGCAAAGCCTTCCCTACAAGCGGCAAGCGTGTCACCATCCGGCAAGCCGCCCCTTCACACCGGGCAGGCAGGAAATGCAAAAGAAAGCCTAATGCCATCAGCCCGAACACCTCCGGGTATCCATCCAACAGCTGTGGCAACACTTGTGGACGGAAAGCCGTGAACACCTGCCTCAACATGTCCATGGCCGACGAGAAATCGGCCTGGCGGAAGAACACCCAGCACAAACATACGAAGTGGAAGGTCACCACCGCCCCCAGCACCCGGCGCAACCCTCGCGGGCGCCACCCCTTGGGGCGTCCCGCAAACTGCTGCCACGCCTTGTGCAAGGACAGGGCAAGGCCGTGCAACGCCCCCCAAAACACGAAATTCCACGACGCGCCATGCCACAGTCCGCCCAGCAGCATAGTGGCCATGAGGTTGACATACTGCCTAAGCCTGCCTTTACGGTTACCACCGAGGGAGATGTACAGATAGTCCCGCAGCCATGAAGACAGGGAGATGTGCCACCGGCGCCAGAACTCGGTGACCGATGCCGACTTATAGGGCGAATCGAAGTTGGCCGGGAAGTGGAAACCCAACAACAGGGCAAGGCCAATAGCCATGTCGCTATAACCGGAGAAGTCGCAATAAATCTGTAGCGCATAGCCATAAATGCCCATCAGGTTCTCCACACCCGAATAGAGCGTGGGGTTGGCAAAGACACGCTCCACAAAGTTCACACTGATGTAGTCCGAGATGACAGCCTTCTTCAACAACCCGCCCACAATGAGGAACACACCCCGCCCGAACATCTCCTGCGTGACCACCAGCGGACGGTGTATCTGAGGAATAAAATCGCGGGCACGCACAATGGGGCCTGCCACCAGTTGCGGGAAGAAGGATACGTAGAAAGCATAGTCCAGCAGGCTATTGAGAGGCTGTATCTGCCCCCTATATACGTCGATGGTGTAGCTCAACGACTGGAAGGTGAAGAACGAGATGCCTACGGGCAGGAAAATGTCCAGTGGCGTGAACGTGCCACCTGCAATCGAGGCCACTACCCCACCCAGGAAATTGGTGTACTTAAAGTAAGCCAGCAACCCCAGGTTTATCGTAAGGCTCAGTATCACCCAAGCCTTCCGACAGCTGCGGGCAGCGGTACGAGCCATGAAGCGTGCGATGAGGAAATCGCTCAGCGTCACTACCGCCAGCAGGAAGAAGTACACGCCACTGCTCTTGTAGTAGAAGTAATAAGAAAAGAGGGTGACAAACAGCAGCCGGGCAGTCGTCTTTCTCCGGAGCAGCAAGTACACCAACACAAATCCGGCAAAGAGCCACAGGAAGATGCCGCTGTTGAATATCATGGGAGCCTGAGGGTCATACCTGAACACATCAACCAGGCGGCCGGGATCGATATTGAGGGCTGCCCATAGCCAGTCAAAGTCCGTCTTCATAAGCACGCCTCCTATCGTATTGTTGTTTGCCATACACCAGCACATCATAAATCAACCCGGCCACATAGCGCCCGCCATGAAAGTTGATGTGCGTATAGTCCAGATTGGCCTGTGGAGGGTTGGCCTCCACTAGGCGTGCCATGCTTGCCTCGCCCCCCATGGCTTCATAAAGGTTCCAGAAAGCCACGGCATTGCCGGCAGCCATATGCTGCTGGTAACGCACGAGCTGCTTGATGCAAGGCATGGTGCGCAGAGTGCCGCCTTCATCTTTATAATCGCGGTCGCCTACCCCCACCACCAAGATGCCGGCCGACGGGAAAGCCAGCTTCAAGCTATCCAGCACAGGCCGCATGCCGGTGGCATAATAAGCGTAGTTGCTCACTTCCTCGTGGGCCACGTTCAGGCCATATTGCAGCACAATGAGGTCGTAAGGACGCAGGGCGTTGAAATGCCGCAAAGTTTCCATGGGAATGTTACGCAAGGATAGTCCGGTAGAGCCGCGCAGGGAGAAGTTGTCCAGCACGATGCCTTCCGTGCCATCCATAGCCGCACCATAAAACACGGTGGAATCGGCCTGCACCACCGTCCAGCGCACCTCACCTATGGCTCCTTCCACAACCATCTGTTGCACAGCGTCCGACGGCCGGAAAGTACGGGTGACGGCCTGCCCCCGGTTTACCCTTGCAGAGAGGGTAAGATGCCCCCCGCCATACACCCGGAAAAAGCTGGAAGCCCGGCGGCACGTATCGAGCAGGGAGGCGTACTGCTTTTGCCCACGCAACTCCACATACGCACCGTCCGACGGCAGGAAGTATTGCCCGGAAAGTCCCTGCAAATGCCGGTCGAAGCCCAGGCTGTCCATGGCCGCGTGGCTCTCCCAGCCGTCGAAGTCATGGCGCACCGTGGGGCGGAACTGGTTGGTAGCGGATGTTATGGGCACAAAGCCCACGCCGCATCCGCCATAATGCCGCTGCAGCATCTCGCGCAGGTCGGCCGTCAGGATGTCCGCCTCGATGAATGAGTCGCCCAGATAAGCTATGCGCACAGGCCGCCGGTGCGTGGCCAGTCCGTCCAGGGCGCGGTAGAAGGGCGTCATGCCCCGTAGGGTAGAGTCGCTGTAGTCTTCTATGCAGGTCATCCCCGTGCGGCAGGTATCTACGAAAGCCGGCTTCGGCCGGGGCGGGGGCGGAAGTGTTGTGTCGGCTTCGGCCACAGGCTCCGGTTTGGAAGGACGGACATCGGAAAGCAGGTCTACACGGCGCAGCGCATGCTCCCTCCACTGCAAAGGAGGCAAGGCATGCAAGAGCAACAAGACGAGCAAAACGATGCCTGTCAACCAGCCCGTTTGCGACAACTTATTATTCTTTCCTTTCATGAATGCGAGGCAAGAGGCTGGCTTGTTTCTGACGGTATTCACGGATGAAATCATCCAACAAGACGACTCCTTTCTCTGTAGAGATGCCGCGCAGGGAAATAAACATGATAGATTCGTACACCTCAAGGAAGGAATACTGGCGGCACAGCTCGGAGTCCATCAGCAGGTCGAGCTGTTCGCGTACCAGCAAGCCCACAATGGCAAAGTTCACGTCGTCGCGAAAGTATCCCTGTTCAACTCCCTGGCGGAAAAAGTTGATGGTATCGTTCGCACTGCGATTATTGCCGTTCTTTATCAAACTGTAGGCACGGGGATAACGCTTGATGTCTTCAAAAAAGCTCTTGTTGGTAGCGTGAAACCGTTCAATACTACGCTGGTATCCTTTCAAAAGCACCTCAAGCACATTGTCCGAATTGTCGCGCACTTGCCTCATGTACTCATCCGTTTCTTCCTGGCCGCGGCGTACACACTCCACCAGCAAGGTTTCCTTGTCGGCAAACACCTCGTACAACGTGCGCTTGGATATTCCCAAGGACGAAGCGATATTATCCATCGTGACGCTCTTTACACCGTTCTTCTCAAACAAGTCTATGGCGGCACTGATGATTTTTTCTCTCAGTTTCGGCCTCGACACCGCATGTCTCATACTTTCAGCCATGGCGTTTTTCTTTAGGGGCGAATATTTCTTGAAGTGGTAAAACGCAACAAATATACAAAAAGGAAACCCGACTGGCAAGCCGGGTTTCCTTTCTTTTGTTAAAGGGGAAAAATTTGATGCACGGAAGACCTGCCGACAGGCCTTCCAAGACAGCTTTTCTTAGTGATGGGACGCTATCGTCTTAGCGATGGGACGCTAACGCGATAGCGACGGAGCGCTAAGAAGACAGCGTCCCGTCGCTAAGAAGAGGGTTGCTAAGTACCTCTATTCCAGTGTTCCGCCGATAGTTTCCACGGCATTGGTAAAATTGGGCTTCGCGGCTATCGACAAGCCCTCCGCGCTGAACGTCAGGGTGAGGTCGAGCGAGCTGATCCAATCCACATAGTGCACCTTCAGCCTCAGCACGTCGGCCTTGGTCCAACCATAGCTGCCGGCCGCATGGAAGGGGCGGTCGATGCCTGCGAAGCATCCCACGGGGCTGATGGAGTATGGCGGGAAGCCCGCGAGTTCAGTCTCCAGCCAGCGCTTGTGCCCGAAAAGCAGCCGTTCGGTCTGCCCGTCCTTGCCGCCAATCTCCAAGGCGACTGTCTTCGACTGCTTGTCGAAATCCAGCCGGACGGATGTCCACCCGTAGGCATTGTCGGCGAGGGCATAGGTTGCCTTCGCCAAGCGGGCGGCTCGCGGAGAGCTTGCCTTGCCCTCGGCAAGGGGGAGTGAGATGCGCTGTTGCTGCTTCTGCAAGCGGGCGTATGCCTTGGCGTTGGCAGGCAAGAGGGCATCGGCCACCTGGGGCAGCAGCCTGTTCCACACCAGCTTGCGCTGGTTGATGCCGTTGATGAGCGTGCACTCGGTGATAACCACTACCATGTCCTTGTCCGGCACGATGAGGACATACTGGCCCAGCGCTCCGTCGAGGTCCCATGCATCGGGATATTCGCCCCGCCACATCTGGTAACCATAGCCCGTGCCGGCATGGTGCTCGGTCATCATCTGCTTTACCCAGGCGGCGGGAAGCAACTGCTTGCCCTGCCAGTTGCCACCGTTCAGCAACAGCAGGCCGAACTTGGCAAGCGACTCGCTCTGGATGTGCAAGCCCCAGCCGCCGGTATTGTAGCCTTCGGGACTCACCTCCCAATCGACTTCGGTGATGTGCATCGGGGCAAACACGCGGCGCTTCAAATAGTCCAACACGGTTTCACCCGTAACCTTCTGCACGATGGCCGAGAGCAGGTAGGTGCATATCGAGTCGTACTGGAACTTCGAGCCGGGCTCTGCCACGGGCTTTGCCAGGTAGGTGCGAATCCACTCGGCAGTCTGCGAGCGCATGTTCCAATCCGGAGTAATGCCGGAGGTCATGGTCAGCAAGTCGCGCACCGTCATGTCCGCCAAGTGAGCCGACACGCTGTCCGGCAACAACTCCGGGAAGAAAGCTCCCACCCTGTCGTCCAGGCGAAGGCGGTTGTCGTCGATGGCCAACCCCACGGCCGCACCTACGAAGGTTTTGGAGCACGAATACATGGTATGCCTGTACTCCGGGGCAAAAGGCTTCGGATAGATTTCGCCGATGACCTTGCCGTGGCGCACTACCACCACACTATGGATTTCCGTCCGGGGCAATGCCATCAATGAGTCGAACAAAGCAGCCACCGCTTCCGACGGCACACCTTCGGCCTCGGGCACGGCGCGCGGAAGCTCACGCACTTGTGCCCGCAAAGATATTGCCGACAGGCACAAGGCAAGGGAGAGGATTAACGCCTTCTTCATGCCAACAAGCCCTTTCACTTCTTATTCACCGTAAAACCCAGTTTCTCCAATCCTTTCTGCACATCGGGATGGCTCATAAAGAGCTTCCAAAGCAAGCCGCTGCGGTAGTTTTCTATCATCACTGCAATAGGGCCTTGGTCGATGGCCAGGTAGCGCTGCGGATACCAGTCTTCTGTCTCGCTAAAGGCGTCGTAGAAACCGTAGGTACCCAGCACCTTGTTGCGCATGCCGTAGAGGTAACGCATCACCTGCATGGACTCTTCGGGTGTGTAAACAATGGATGAGAGGGCCGCCGTAGGCGAAATGACACCATGGTCGGAAGCCTCGTTGGGTGCATGGGCGGCATAGCCTACCACCGAATAGCTGGCAGTCAGGCCCCAGCAATCGGCACTATAGCCCTTGTACTGCTTGGGGTTGCGCACGCAATAGGCGCGGTTGATGAGCGTAAGGTTGCGCATCTCGTCGAAGTAATTGGTGCAATACTTATCCTGCAATCCGGTGGGATTCAAGCCCAGGAAAGAGTAATGTGCCCAAAACAGCGGTCCGGCTTCCGTGCCTTGATAGCGCAATTGCAAGGGAAGACCTTCCACCTGGTGGGGAGATACGATGGCACCATTCTCTGCCCAGCCCTCATGGTAGGCCTCGGCCGGAATGCCATGCGTAGGCGAAGCAGCGGCGAGGACATACATAATGAGGCACTCGTTGTAGCCATGGACGGGGAAGTTCATCTCCCAGCCATACTCAGGACTCCAGTGCCAGTAAAGGACATTCTGCCCGTCCTTGCGGTGGAAGTCCCAGTTCACCTCACGCCACAACTTATCGATGCGGGAGGCAAGGGCTTTCTCCTGTTCGGAGCCATCCACGTAATATTGATGCACGCAAAGCAAGGCCTGCATCAGGAAGGCAGTCTCCACCAGGTCGCCCCCGTTATCCTTCTGCCCGAAAGGCTTTACCTTGCCCGTATCGCCATACCACCAGTGCGGATATACGCCATTAAAGCGGTCGGCACGCTCCAAGAAGGAGACAATACGCTCCATACGTTCCAAGCCTTCGGCACGCGTCACATACCCACGGTCGATACCAGCCAGTACAGCCATGATACCAAAGCCACTTCCACCGCTGGTCACTACATTCTGGTCGTTCTCCGGATAAATACCGTCCATGTGGACACGCTCGCGCGCCAGCCCGCTATTAGGTTCGGCACCATCCCAGAAATAATTGAAGGTGCGGCGCTCAATAGTATCGAGCAGGGCTTCATCGCTGATGGTTTGTGCATTTCCCTCCGCCTTGGGAGCCTTGCACTGCGTCAGGACAGGCAGGAGGAGCAATAAAAGGAATGAATATTTCAGTTTCATATCAGAATCATGTTAAAAGGTTCATCAGACCAATAAAAGGATTACCTTATGTTTATCTCGGCCAACACCGGGTTGTGATCGGAGTAATAGCCTCCGCCTGCGGGTGTATCTTGAATAACGCGGCAGCGGGTTACGCCAACCTGCGGAGTAACGTACACATAGTCCAGCAAGGGGCGCTCATCCAAAGGCACACGGCCAAAGTCGTGGTACGACCAGTCGGGGCCGTAGCTGATATCGGCCACCTTCCAGGCATTGTGCATGCCGCCTTCTTCGAGCACTTGCGAGGGTGCCTCCTCGGGACCGCAATTGAAGTCACCAGTCAGGATGGCCGGTACGCCGGGAGCCAGTTCTTGCATCTTCTGCATCACAAGGCGGACACCTTCGCGGCGTGCCACCGTACCAATGTGGTCGAGGTGGGTATTGAAGTAAGCCACCTGGTTACCGGTGATTTTGTCTTTCAGCAAGACCCAGGTGCACACACGGTTGCACTCCGCGTCCCAGCCCTTCACGCCAAACGTTTCAGGCTGCTCGCTCAGCGAGAAATCACCGTGCTTCAACAGTTCAAAGCGGGCTGTGTTGAAAAATACGGGGCAATATTCGCCAGCCGTTTTCCCATCATCGCGACCTACACCCAGCGCGGTGTACTGCGGCAAAGCTTGCTTGAGGTCGGCCAACTGGTTAGGCAATACCTCCTGCATACCCAGCAAGTCGGGTGCGTAGTACGCAATGAGATGGGCAGCCCCGGCCTTGCGGTAGGGCCAGCTGTTGAGACTGTCCGACGAAACGTCCAAACGGATATTGAAAGTCATCACCTGCACAGGTTCCGGTTTCTGAGCCGTTTTGCCTTGACAAGCTGCGAATACGGTTACGGCAATTATAAGCAACAGAGAGTTATAAAAAGAAATGCGTTTCATGATGTTATGGATATTAGCAGAAAACACCTGTACCACCACAGGGGAGCACAGGTGTTTTTCCTGAGATTAA
>CALUIF010000207.1 GCA_944320635.1 uncultured Bacteroides sp.
TACGGGCGGGCCGACTATGAGGGCATGCTTCCCCCCATGCGCCAGCTTATCGGTCTGATGGAGAAGGACAAGGATGGTGCCGTCCCCGGCGAAGTGTTCCGCCTGCTCGACCTTTGCAATGCCCCCAACGTGGGCGCAGAACGCGGCCGCCTGCTCGCCCTGGCGCGCCGGGCAGAGCGTAAGGACGACGTGCCCTCGCTGGCCACGTTGGCCTATGCCTATCGGAAGAATTACGACTACGCCCGTGCCTCCGCCCTTTGCGAGGACGTGGCCAGTCTGATGGACGGCTATGCCCGGACGGGCGACACCGTGCGCTTTGACGCGGGCCTGCCTTACGTGCAGACGTTGTTCGTGCGGGGACGGTACCAGGAGAAGTGCATCGGCTACCTGTGGCACAACCTGCGCTCTACACAGAGGCAGTTTGGAGCATCCCATCCCTTGGCAAGGGAGTTGGCTGCCCTCATCGCTTCGCAATACGTGGTGGCCGGCGATTACCGGCGCGCCGCGCAGTTGGCCGACTCTTGCCTGGCTTTGCCCGACGTGCCGCAAAGTTCTTGCTTCCAGTTGCTCCGCACCAAGGCCGACGCCCTTACCGCCACGGGGCAGTTTGTCCGCGCCATCGGCATCAACCGCCAGGCCTTGCCTTTGGCCCGGAGCGCGGCCGAGCAGTGGGATGTCCGTGCCCATGGCATCGTAGGCAACCTCATGGCTGAACTGGATGTGCATCGCACCAATCGCGACGAAGCCTCCCGTCCCGGCACAGATACCTTGACGCAAGCCCTTCTGCGTGATGCCCGCGACTTGGCCGGCTTTGCCCGCCAGCAGTGGGGGGCAGAGAGTCAGGAGCACATCCTCGCTTTGGAATACCTGGCTTCGGCCTGTTACCTGGCCGGGCAACAGGACGAGATGTTGCAGACAGCCCTTTCCTGCGAGGACCTTATCCGCCGGCATGTGCGCAACGAAGAACTGAAGGCCGTCTACCTGGAGTGCCTTGCCCCCTTCCACATCTATGCCCGCGATTACCGCAAGGCTTACTCGCTGATAGACCGTAAAGGCTTGAAGGAGGACGGCGACCAGCTCTTTGCCGAGCGCAACAACACCCTGACCCTCTTGGCCGAAACTACCTTGGGCATGGGGCGTCTCAAGGATGCGCAAGCCTGGTACACGCGCCAGGCCGAAGACATCATCAGCGAGACGGGGCGCAACTTCGCCTCGCTCACCGCCGCCGAACGCAACCGTTATTGGCGCATGTACAGGCAATACATTTACGATGCCGGAAAGTTTATGACCGATGCTGGGAAGCCTTCGGCCTTTGCCGGTACGGTGTACGACCTTGCGCTGTTCTCCAAAGGCCTGCTGCTCAATTCTTCCCGCCAGTTGGAACGCCTCATTGCCGCTAGTGGGGACGACGACTTGGTGCGGAGCTATGATGAACTGAACGACCTGCGGGGAATGCTGGTCAATACGCCCTCCCTGCTGCCCGACGAACGTGCTGCCATGGCGCGCCGTGCCGACGAGCTGGAAGCCGGCATCGTGAGCCGTGCCCGGGCCTATGGCAACTATACACGCTATCTGCGTACCCGTTGGCAAGACGTGCAGGGCAGGCTGGGGGAGAAAGGGGTTGCCATTGAGTTCATCGACTACATGCGCCAGGACAGTACGGAAATGTATGGCGCGTTGCTGTTGGGCAGGAAGTGGGATGCCCCCATCTTCGTGCCCCTCGTAGAGAAGGCGGACTACGACAGTCTGGCTACCTCGCTTTCGGTCGACGCCACCACGGCTGCCCCGGTGTGGCAACCTTTGATGCCTTTCCTTGCCGGGACAGAAGACATATACTTCGCACCGACGGGCATCTTGCACAAACTTCCCATAGAATACCTCCCTTGCCCGGGAGACAGCCTGAGCATGGACGAGCAATTCCACCTGTACCGTCTTTCTTCCACCCGTGTGTTGGCAGAACCTCGTGCGGACAGGCAAGAGGGGAAAGCCGTGCTTTATGGCGGATTGGAGTATGATGCCACCCACATTGTGTTGAACGAGGCGGATAGCCGCCAGGGGCGTGTGTTGCGTCTTCCCTATCTGCAAGGCACGGAGCAGGAGGTGGAATCCATTGCCTCCTTCTTGCAAAAGGGGCACATGGAGTTCCGTCTGTATACGGGAGAAGATGGCACGGAGGAATCCTTCAAGGCCTTGTCGGGGCAGCCGGTCGGCCTTATCCACCTGGCCACGCACGGGTATTACTTGCCTCTTTACGACGATGCGTTGGAGAAGATTCCTTCACTCCGCCTTTCTGCCACAGTGAAAGACGAAGACCGCACGTTGCTTAATGCCGCCGTCTGCATGGCGGGCATCAACAATGCCCACCTGGCATCGGATTTGGACAGCTCGGACGACGGCTATCTGTCGGCCAAAGAGATTGCGGCGCTGGACTTGCAGGGTGCCGGTCTTGTGGTGCTTTCGGCTTGCCTTACCGCCGAGGGCGAAGTGACGGGTGAGGGCGTTTTCGGCCTTCAGCGCGGATTCAAACAGGCAGGGGCAGGCACTTTGCTGATGAGTTGCTGGAAGGTGGACGACCGGGCTACCCGCCTGCTGATGACTGAATTCTACCGCAACCTGTCCGACGGAAAAAGCAAGCGCGAAGCCTTTGGCAACGCCCGGCAATATTTGCGCGCGGCAGAGGGCGGGAAGTACAACCATCCAAGGTATTGGGCAGCCTTCATCTTGCTCGACGGGCTGGATTGACCCCTCCAACCTTCTCAAGGAACCGGATGGGGTCGTTATAAGGAACCGGGGTGGGGTCGTTAGGCCAACGAGGGGTATCGTTGCGAGGCTGGCAATGCCCGGCAAAATGAAAACGACGAATAATGACAAAAAGAACAGATATGGTAAAACGGATTATCCTATGCGCAATCATCGCCCTGTTTGCCGTGGAGGCAGGGGCGCAGAGCGCGCGGTCGAACCAGCTTTTCGGCGAGGGCGTGGAGTTGTACCGTCAAGGCAAGTACCGTGAAGCTATCTCCGTCTTTAGCCAGGTGGACTTGCTCGACAAGTTGGATTTCCCCGTAGGCAATCCCCGCCGGGAATATGCGTCATTGTGGATGGCAAGCTGCCACTACAAACTGGGCGATGAGACGAAGGCACGCGAGTTGGACCCCTTGACTTATGCTTTCCCGCCCGTAGACCGGCGGCTGACGGTGCAGTCGGATTCGCTCTCCGTCGTGGCGCAGGAATATATCAATGCCGGCGACTATGAGAGCGCGATACCCTTCATCCGTCAGTGCGCGGCTTTGGAGAAAGAAGCCTTGGGTGCAAACAGCATCTGGTATGCCAATTCGTTGGCCATGTATGCCAGTTGCCTTCTTTATGCCGGGCACGACCTGGACGAAGCGCTGCAAGCCGTCGGCGAGCCGCTTGCCATCTATACCAATAATAATATGTATAGCGGAATGGCGGACATGTATTATCTGACAGGTGACATATACTACAACATTGGGGAGTATGAGAAAGCCCTCCAAGCCTACGGGCAGTCCAAGGATTATTATCGGAAAGACGGCGACGAGTTGAGCGCTTATTCCATGCAGGCGTCCATGGCCGAGTGCAAGAATCTTCTTGGCAAAGCACCGGAAGGTCTGCCGTTGGCACTGGAGGCAGCGGAGTATTTTGCCCAATCTCCTGATGCGGGGAAGGAGTGCTATGCTTATGGCAAGACAATCAGTATTGCTGCCATTGCATGTGCTTACATGGACAGCATTGCGCTCGCCTATCAATATGCCCGTGAGGCAAAGCCCATCTTTGAGGCAGAGGGAGACCGTGAAAGTTACTATTACTATTCGAATGAATTGTGCCTTGCACTTTCCGCTGCCCGTGCAAACCGGCCGGATGCCAAGGAACTTGTGGCAATAGTCAAGAAGGAAATGGATGAAATAGGTTGGACGGACTCAGCCGATTATGCCTTCTTATGCCAATTCTACCTGCGTCAGAATATCGGAAGCATGACACAAGAAGAAGTGATAAGCCTGGTCAAGACCATAGTGGATACTTATGCACATACGATAGGAAAGGAGCATGCCGTGTATTTCAATGCCTTGTATGATATCTCTGATGTGGCTATTGAGTCTCTTATGAACAATAGCGATGGGATGAATATGTATAAAGATTATCTGCTTGAGCTTGACTCAATAGCCAGTACTACCACTATAGTCGATGCATTCTATCGGATAAGGTTTTATAGCCTGCTGGGGAATCTGATGTCCAACTTTTATAGTGATTATGAAAACGGAATCGCTTATTTGCTTCGGGGAAAGGCAATAGCCGAAGAAAAAGGGGGTACGGATACTTATACCTATTGTCGGTTGCTTGTAACGTTAGGACAAGTTTATAGTACTTGTGGGAAAAATGATGAAGCTTTTCAAAGCTTCTTGTTGGCAAAGTCCATTTACGAAAGGGCATCGCTGCCCAAGGACAATACTTACGTAAACTTGCAATCCAACCTTTGCCAATATTATGTGAATGTGGGTGATTACTTGAATGCCGACAGGATATTGCTTCAGGCCAAAACAGAACGTGACAGCATAGTTGGTTCCGATGCATCTTCTTGGATCTTTCTGGCGGCAAACGATGTGATATCAAGCATCAGGAAAAACGACCCGGACAACGTGGTGGACAAGAAAGTGAATGCTTTGCTGAAGTTAAACGAAGAAGTTGCTGACTTGCAACGGCTGACTTCGAATTATGCTTTCATTGTAGTGGCCCTTAATTATTTGAAAAAAAGTCGTTTTCAAGAGGCCCAAGACTATATGGAGCGTGGGGTAAACGGCATGAGGAAAATGTTGGATTTTAATCCGGCAATGTCAGCTATCTATCAGGGAATGCTGGCGCTTGTTTATCAAAAGAACGGCAACCCGCAGCGTGCTTTGTCCGTTATCAATACAGTGTTGCAAGAAGCATGGCAAATGAGGGAAACCAATCCGCAATACTTCGTGCAACTGCTTAGCTTCCGTGTGGATATACAAACAGGCCTGAACCAAGCCGCTGAAACTACCGCTGATGCCAACGACGTCACCCGGCTGCTGTCGGACATTGTGAGCAATAATTTCCGGAGCATGACCTACCGGGAGCGGACATTGTTCTGGAACCAGTATTCCGGTTGGTTCACCTATACGCTTCCCGGATTATTGCAACTGAACCATGACAATGAACTCCTGCCTTCTGCTTATAACAGCATGTTGCTTAGCAAGGGCTTGTTGCTCAACTCGGAGGTGGAGGTGAGCAAACTTATTGCCGAGAAGGGCGATGAAACCGCACGGAAACTTTATGACGACATCCAAGCCCACCGGGCCAGGCTTGCAAAGTTGGTACAAAGCAGTGGTGATAAAGACGAATACGACCGGTTGGCCCGGCAAGTCCAACGCATGGAGAAACAACTCATGCAGATATCCAAAGAATATGGCGACTACACCCAGAAACTGACCATCACGTGGGAAGACGTCCGGCGTCATCTGAAGCCCGGAGAGGTTGCCATAGAATTCGTGCAGACTCCTTACCGGAGTAACGACCATGCTTATATAGCCTTGGTGGTAAAGCCGGAGTACGACCGCCCGCATCGCGTGGATTTGTGTCAGGAGAAGGAGATAGCAGGCATTTCCCCTGTGGATTTATATAATACGGCTGACTTGTGGAGCCAAGTATGGCAACCGCTTTCTGACGAATTGCAGGGAGTGAAGCGCATTTATTTTTCGCCGGCCGGCAGGTTGTATAGCACAGCTATCGAATATGCGGCCATGCCCGATGGCGATGTGATGAACAACCGTTATGAGGTGTATCGCCTTTCTTCCACTCGCGAAGTGGCATTGCAGGGAGCGAAGGCCGGGAATACGGATGCTGTAGTTTACGGTGGCTTGGAGTTTGATGCCGATTATCAGACGTTGGCCGAGGTGGACGAAGAACAGAAGGGCTTGGACGTATTCCGCTCCCGCGCCATAGTGGATAACTTGGAGGGTCTGCGTGGAGGCGTGGTCAACTTGCCAGGTACCGAGCGCGAGGCCGAAGACATTGTACGGCTATTCGATGACACCCGTCGGCCTTGCCATCTGTTTGATGGGTTGAACGGCACGGAGGAGTCTTTTAAAAGGCTTTCGGGCGCACGGAAAAACATCATGCACATCGCCACCCACGGGTTTTATTGGACGAATACTGACGAGGCATCTCCCCTCCTCAATCTGGAGTCATTCCTTCAATTGGAAAACATGCCCACCATACCTGCCGAGGACAAGATGCTCTCGCGCAACGGTCTGCTTTTCGCCGGGGCAAACACTGCCTTGCGAGGCAGCACGGTGCCAACCGGACAGGACGATGGCATACTGACCGCCCTCGAACTTTCCGGACTCGACTTCCGGGGGCTTGACTTAGTGGTACTTTCCGCTTGCCAGACAGGACTTGGCCAGGTAACCGGTGAAGGTGTTTTTGGTTTGCAACGGGGTTTCAAGAAAGCCGGTGCGCAAACCCTGATGATGAGCCTTTGGAAGGTGGACGACCAAGCCACCCGCCTGCTGATGACTGAATTTTATCGTAACCTGCTTGACGGGAAAAGCAAGCGCGAAGCCTTTGGCAACGCTCAGCAATACTTGCGCGTGGCAGAGGGCGGGAAGTACAACCATCCAAGGTACTGGGCGGCATTTATCTTGCTCGACGGGATATAGCAGGAACGCTATGAAATGGTAATTTTGAATTGTATAACTTGTTAATACTCAAACGAAAATGAAAACTATCTTAACCCTCTTCCTCATAGTCTTTTTGGCATGCCCTGCCTGTGGGGAAGCGCAAGAGGCCCGGTTGTCTCCAAAGATGGAGTTGTTTAAGGAATACTGCCTGAAGGTGCGTGAAGGCATCGGCAACCAAGACATCTCCGCCCTTGAAAATTGCCTGAAGGAGTTCAACCAAAAGGTCTATCAGACCACCGGGGGCAACTTCGTGTACAATGGCCAAACCATTGCCTTGGCGAGATACGACCGTTTTTATAGCGTCGACACGCTCGCTTCCGTACCGATGGGTAGCCACCTGAAGTTCGACCCGGCTTATGTCGACACGCTTCTTGCCACCGACTTGCAGCCCGTTGAGCTTGACGGGCCTACCTTGTTGCGGAGCGATGGCTACGACTGCATGTACATCCACCGTGCCATTGCTGCCAAGGGGAAGTGCATCTACAAGTCAAAAGGCTCCGGTTCCAAGGAATTGTTTGTGGTGGCCGAAAACGGAGGAACGGTCAATCTCACCGTCAAGGACGCGAAGAACAAAGTGGAAGTGAAAGACGCATCTTCCGCCGGAAAGCCTTCTGCCGAAGTGACGTGGAGCATGCCGCGCTTCGGTGATTATAGTATCGAGGTGGAAAACACTTCGGACAAAGACATCAGCGTCATCATCGTTACCAATTGATTTTGTAGTGAAGAAGAGAAGAATCTTGTTGCTGTGTGCAAGCGTGTGGTTTTCGGCAAGCCTCTTTGCACAGGTCAGCCCCATGGCTCGTGGCGATGCCGAGATGGAGCAGGCCGATTATGAGTCGGCCATCCGCTGGTATCGTCAGGCAGAGCCCATCAACCTGTCGCAAAGACGTCATCTTTACGAGGCTTTGGCACGCGCTTATAAAGAGATTGGCAACTACACGGAGGCCATCCGCTATAATACCCTCCTGCTAAGCATGCAACGTGGCGCGAACCGGGAACGCGTTTTGCTCAACCTTAGCGGTTTGTGGCTGCTGAGCGGGCAATACGAAGAGGTCATTGCCCGGCTGGAAGGCTTGTGCTTTGCAGATGATGATAACGAAGGTACGCGCCTTGTCAATCTGTCGTCGGCATACTTGCGCATGAATCGTCCGCACGACGCGCTCCTCCTGTTGGAGCATGCCTTGCAAAGTGTTGCTCCCGAAAGCAACGTTTACCGCACGGCTTTGCAAAACAAAGGATACGTGGAGTGGGCCATCGGACGGCACCGGGATGCGCAGCAGTCGCTGGAGCAAGCCGTCTGCCTTTACCCCGACGACCGGGCGGATAAATACGTGTGTCTTGGCAATCTGGCCGTGGTCGAAGCCGAGTGTGGTGATTATGAGAAGGCTCTGGCGCAGATAGATGCCGTGCTTCATTGGCAACATGCCCATCTGGGTGGCGAGCATCCCGATTATCTTGTCTCGCTTCGCAAAAAGGCGGAAATTCTGTTGAAGCAATCCCGGCTTCCGGCTTCCGTGCGTTTCTTCAAAGAGTACTTCCGTCGGGAGCGGGACTATATTGTCCGTAACTTTGCTTACATGACCGAAAGCGAAAGACAAAACTTATGGGCGGCACATGCCCCTCTGTTGGCCGAGTGTTATGCCACGGAGCAGGTCGACCCGTCTTTCCTGTTTGATGTGGCGGTATTCTCCAAATCGGTGTTGCAACAGGCGGGTACCGACTTCCGTCAGTTCCTCTCGAAAGATGAAACAGACTTGGCCGCTTACGCCCGGCTGAAAAGTTTGCGTTTCAAGCTGCGGACACTTCCGGTTAGCCGTGAGCGCGACGCCCTTGCCTGGCAGGCCGACTCGCTGGAGCGTAGGCTTGTCCGGCAGGTTGGCAAACTGGGAGCATTTGTCAAAAGCCTTTCCATTACGGGCAGTGATGTGCGGCGGGCGTTGAAAAACAATCGCGACCGCATCGTGGAGTTTATTCAATACACTCGTAACGACACCGTACGTTATGCCGCCCTGTTGGCCGGGAAGGCACAACCTGCCCGGTTCATTCCCTTGTTTACCCAAGCAGAAATAGAAAACCATCCGTTGGGAGGAGGGCGGACAGTGGCCCAGGCAGTTTATTCCCGCCGGGGGAGTGACAAGAACCGTCTGTACACCGATACCTTGTTGGGCCGGTTAGTGTGGAAGAACATTATGGAGCATGTCCCCCGAGGTGCGGATGTCTATTTCGTGCCCGACGGATTGATGCACCTTTTGGCCATCGAATACCTGTGTTTCGACCGTCCTGATTGTCGTTTCTTGCGTTTGTCCTCCTCCAGACAGCTTTGCGAACGCAGAGTGAAGGGTAGTACAGCCTCTGCTGCGCTTCTGGTCGGTGGATTGGATTATGATGATGCGTTATCCGTAGCGTATCATACCGTAGACTTGCCTGACCGCCGGGGAAGCCAGACTTTGCTGCGTGACGGCATGCCTCCTGCCACCGGAGGCGGCTTCCCTTATCTGCCGGGCTCCCGGGCGGAGGTGGACAGCATAAGCACGCTTCTGACCGATGGGGAAAAGTGTCTGTTGGTAGAGTCCGAGGGTACGGAAGAGGCTGTGAAGCGTGAGATGCAGCGAAGTACCATTGTACACATCTCTACCCATGGCTTCTGTACCGATTACCGGGTGGCGCCGCGTCCTGTGTATGCCAAAGACAGCATTTCCGAAAATCTTTCCCTCTTGCGGTGCGGGCTGATATTGGCGGGGGCTAATCGCTGTGCCCGTCCATTGCCGGACAATGAGACGTGCGAAGACGGCATCCTCACCGCCCGCGAGTTGTGCGACCTCGACCTGGGCCATGTACGCCTTGCCGTGCTCTCAGCCTGCCAGACGGGACTGGGACGTGTCACTATCGACGGGGTAGCCGGATTGCCGCGCGGCTTGAAGAAGGCCGGGGCAGGCACCATACTCATGTCGCTTTGGGAGGTAGACGACCGGGCCACGCAACGGCTCATGACCCTGTTTTACCACAACTTGTGCGAACTTGGCATGACTCCGCACCAAGCCTTGGCCGCTGCCCGGCAAACCTTGCAAAGGGAAGCCGTACGCCGGGATGCGCAAACCGTATTTTCGCCCGCCACCTTGTCTGCCCGGAGGGTAGACATGCCTGGGGGAGAGCACTATGGCTCGCCCTGCTATTGGGCGGCCTTTGTGCTGATTGACGCGCTATGACACGTTTTGCAGAGAAACCAATAGAAACATCCATATTATGATGAATTGCAAACTTTACTTATCCTTGTTGCTTGCGCTGCTGATGTGCGGCGCAACCCTTGCCCAAGGCCCGGCCGGAGAGTTCCGGGAGGCAGGCGCAGAGGGAGCCCCCTCGGTCAATGTCACCAACTACAACTTGTTCGTTTACCAAGACACCTGTGCTTCGCTGAAGCTCACCGACCGTTGGGAGGAGCAAGTGGAGGGGCTGCGCGGGCGCGGCTCGCGCGGATTTCTGGACGACTTGTTCAGCGTGACCAAAAGCAGTGCCACGGGACTGCTTTCTACCGGCATTACCGGACTGGTGTCTACGGGTGTGAACTTCGTGGGCAACCTCGTGAACTACAAGAAAAACAAAAAGAACCAGTGGAAGCAAGCCATGCTCAAAGAGAACCGGTTTGAAAAGACGCTGTTCATGCTTGAGAATCTGGACGACTTCTACTCGTCCATCTCCACCACCGGTGCGCTCGACCCCGGCTCCATGTCGTTCAACGGCTTCGGATGCCTGCAGACGCGCGGCCGCGACACCGTGCTTTACATCTCCTGCCGGCTCGACACCTCCGAGGTGGCACTGAGCCGCATCCTGCGCCACTCCAAGTTTCAGTTGAGGCTCGATACGCTGGTGTTCAACCCCATCCTGTGCGACCTGCCCAACGACAGTACCGTGTCTTTTGCCGACCGGCACCAGTTCTCCTTCAGCGAGCGCACCAACCTGCGCCTGCGCATCGACCTGGACGTCACGTCGTCGTGGATAAACCAGGCCATCCAGGTGTACAACGACCATCCGCTGGGCAACTTCTACATCGACCTGCCCATCAAGGAGGACGAGCTGGATGCCGACACCGTGTTCCGCTACTATGCCTCGCAGGGCGACAGGCCGGGGTGTGAGGTGGTGGGCGACTGCTTCATTGTGCCGCGTTCTTACATCGGCGTGCGCGATGCCGAAGGCAACTTTCACGACGCCTGGGGAACGGGGCAATACAAGATGTCGATGACCATCAGGGAGACGTGCGACATCAACCCCGCTTTCGAGCGCGACGACGACTTGTGGAATGTAGACTGGAAGCGCCGCAAACGTGCCCGGCCGCAGACTTTCGACATCGTGCAAGTAGCCCGCCAGGTGTGGGACAAGAATGCCAACCGCTGGATTGTGACCCTGCTCGAGGCTCCTGCGCAGTATGCCACGCAAGAGGTGTTGCAGACCCTCGGCCTTGCCGCAGGCCAGTCGGCCCAAGCCTCCGGACAGGCGAAAGCCGCGGCGGGCGCCATGCCGAAGTAGGGGATTGGCGCAGTCCTTTGCGTGCCATGGCGGTGCTTTAGCACTACCATGGCACGCTCTTTTTACTACCTTGGCATGCCCTTTGGGCTACCTTGCCGTGCCTGTCACTCCAGTGGCAGAACCGTGCCACTCCAGTGACAGACGTCTGCCACTCCAGTGACAGGGTCGTGCCACTGCAGTGGCAGGCATGCCGAGGTAGCCCAAAGAAGGTGCCTTTCCAGCCACAAGGGCATGGCTTTGGTGCGTAAAGAAAGCGGGTGGGAGCGGCGGGGCAGGGAGCATGTAGCCTTACTCAGTCTGGGAGGCTTCCGCCGCTTCCCCCTCGTTGCCATAGCGGTCGATGGCGGTGACGGCGAAGTGGCGGCGGCGCTCCCAGGGGTAGACGGGGGCGTAGATGTACTCCGTGCCGCTCAGGCCGGTGGCGACGATGTTGTGCGGGTCGGTAGTGTCGACGGGCAGGGTGTCCGATGCATAGACGGTGTAGCGGGGCTCGTTGACCGGGTCGTTGTCCGTGGCGGGTCGCCAGGTCAGGCGGGTGTAGCCGGGGGCAATGGGCCGGGCCGAGAGGCTGTCGGGGGCGGTGGGGGCTACGTCATCCAGCCAAGGCATGGGGGGCTGCAAGGTGGGGGTGGTGTAGAAGCGGG
>CALUIF010000208.1 GCA_944320635.1 uncultured Bacteroides sp.
CCAGCTTCTCCGTGCAAGGCATCGGAATCTCCGCCCAAGTGTTCCTCACGCTGAACAGGGGCAACAATGAGGCCACGGTGACTATCACGCCCAACTTCAACTCGAACACGCTGACGCTGCACGGCAAAATCGTGCCGTTAGAGCAATCCAACATCTTCAAAGGACGCTCATTGTAGGAACTTTGCAAACTATTTCTTACTTTTGCCCCCATGAAAGCAAGAAATACACTGTTACTCATAGCCGCCATGCTGGTCGTACTGCCGGCATGGCTGGCTTCGTGTGGAGAAGACCGTTGGGCAGGCTATGCCGAACAGACCCAAACCGACCGCTGGATAGACGACACCATGCGGGTGTGGTACTACTGGCGCGAAGACATTCCCGGCACGAACGACTTGAACTACTTCAACGACCCCATCACGTTCTTCTACTCGCTACTCTCGTCCGACGACGGGAAAAACGGCACGCCCTACTCCACCATCGACACACTGGAGGCCGTGACGCGCAGCATCCCCTACACCGATTATAGCTACGGCTTCCAATTCACCACCAACCAGGTGGAAGGCAACGACACCGCCCTCTATGCCCACGTACTCTACGTGGCACAAGGCAGCCCCGCCGCCGACATCGGCCTGGAGCGCGGCGACTGGATTATGCAGATGGACGGCACCCCCATCACGCAAGACAACTATGCCCGCCTCTACGGCAGCAGCGCCATGACCCTGACCGTGGGCTACTACGACCCCGCACAAGACACCATATTGGCCTACGCCGAAACAAGGCAGATGGCCTCGGCACGGGTGGTGGACGACAACCCCGTGCACTACCGCAACATCTATGAACGAAACGGCAAGCGCATTGGCTACCTGGTGTACAATCACTTCAGCAGCGGAAGCACGGAAGGTGGAGGCACGGAGTATGACGACGACCTGCGTGAGGCTTTCCAATACTTCTCCACAGGCGGAGTAAACGAATTTGTGCTCGACCTGCGCTACAACAATGGCGGCCAACTGTCGTGCGCCCAACTGCTAAGTACCATGCTCGCACCCTCGTCGGCCTTGGGGCAGACGCTGGGATACGTGGAATACAACAGCCGCTTCAACCCCTCCATGGTCTCGCTCAACTTCGACACAAGCATCATAGGCAACGGTGCCAACCTGAACCTCAGCACACTCTACGTCCTCACCAGTGCCCAAACAGCCTCGGCATCCGAAATGCTAATCAACTGCTTGAAACCGTATATGAACGTCATACTCATAGGCGGCACCACCGAAGGGAAAAACGTAGGCTCCATGAGCTTCACCAACGAAGAACTGAGGGTGCGGATGCAGCCTATCGTGTGCAAGCTATACAATGCCTTGACAGAATCGGACTATGAAAACGGATTCACCGCCGACATCTCCATGGACGAAAACAGCGACCCGGCCCGTTTCCTGCCCTTTGGCAATGAAGACGAGCAACTGCTGTATACAGCGCTGAGTGTCATCGACGGGACATGGCAGGACAGTAATACAACCGAAGAAGTATCATCCTTACACATCAAGACTTTGCGCAACTCCGTGGCACGGCAAGCCAGCCACGCCGTGCACATAGACAAGCAACCGACATCATTTAAGCTTTATTAGCATAAAGGCCGCTTCTTATGGCAAAAGTTCCCGTCAAAATTAGTATGTTTGCATAGAAAACCAACTAAAACCATATATGGAGTTTCTAATAATCCTACTCTTAGTCATCTTAAACGGTATCTTTGCCATGTACGAAATGGCATTGGTGTCATCCAACAAAACCCGATTAGAAACCTTAGTCAGTAAAGGAAACAAAAGAGCCAAAACGGTATTAAAGCAACTGAAAGACCCCGAAAAGTACCTGTCTACCATTCAAATCGGCATTACGCTGATTGGTATCGTTTCGGGTGCCTACGGTGGTGCCAACATTGCCGACGATATTATCCCCCTATTCAACCTGATACCAGGAGCCGAGCCTTACGCCGGCAAGCTGGCCATGGCAACCACGGTGGTCATCATCACCTACTTGTCGCTCATCATCGGCGAGCTGGTGCCCAAGACCATAGCCTTGAGTTCTCCCGAACGTTATGCCACCTTAATCAGCCCGCTCATTACCGTACTCTCTAAAATCTCCTATCCCTTTGTCTACCTGCTCAGCGCTTCTACCAAACTGGTCAACCGGCTGATGGGCATGAAAGACAATGGAGAGCGCCCCATGACGCAAGACGAACTGAAGATGATTCTGCACCAAAGTTCCGAGCAAGGCGTAATAGACAAAGATGAAACAGAAATGTTGCGCGATGTATTCCGCTTCTCAGACAAACGAGCTAACGACCTCATGACATACCGCAGAGAGATTGTAGCCCTACATCCTACCGACACCCCGGAGGAGGTACTGAAAACCATCCGGGAGCAACACTTCAGCCGGTATCTGTTGGTTGAAAAGGGAAAAGACGACATTCTCGGGGTAGTATCCGTCAAAGACATCATCCTAATGATGGGCGATCGCCATCAACCTTTCGACCTGCGCAGCATTGCCCGTCCCGCACAGTACATTCCCGAAAGCCTGTACGCCAAGAAGGTGCTCGAAATCTTCAAGCGTACCAAAAATAAATTCGGCGTTGTGGTGGACGAGTATGGCAACATTGAAGGTATCATCACCCTGCATGATTTAACCGAAAGTATCTTCGGTGACATCCTCGAGGAAAACGAAACAGAGGAACAAGACATCGTAGTGCGCCAAGACGGCTCCATGCTGGTCGAAGCTTCCATGAACTTGGACGACTTTATGGAGGCCATGGGCATTATGGACTACGATGACTTGAAAGAAGAAGACTTCACAACCCTAAGCGGCCTTGCCATGTTTCTGATAGGCCGGGTGCCCAAAGCCGGAGATTTGTTCGACTACAAGAACCTGCACTTTGAAGTAGTGGATATGGACCGCGGCCGGGTAGACAAACTGTTAGTCACCAAAGAGAAAGAGGAAAATGACGAAGAAACTGATAAAGCATGAACATTCAATTTATAATGGACGAAAAAAAGCCTGCGATCCTTTTCATCGCAGGCTTTTTTTGTCCATTTAATATCTAAATTTGTATTACGCCATCACTTTTTAGCCGGCGAAGAATAACGGGCATTCAGTCCGTCTACAATCTCGCGGGTAATGTTGTACACGCTATCGGCATACAGCAGATTGTCGAAACCGGTATTGCTGATAATCAAGCTATAACCTCTCGTCTTATTGTATTCTTTTAAGAAAGCATTGATGGAATCGCGCAACTGCAAGCTGTTCTTCTCGTTCTCCTGCATCAATTCCGACTGCAATTGGTTGCTCAAATTCTGCAAATCCTGCTCCAGCTTGGCAATACGGTTATATTCTTGCTGGGCTCTTTCTTGCGACAGGTAAGCATTGTTTTGATATTTCGTCTGAAACTCCTGCTTCTGTTCATCCAATTCCTTAGCTTTCTGGTTCAGCGTCAAGCGCACATTCTCGCTTTTCTTCACCATGGCTTCATTCAAGTCTATGCAGAAGTTGTACTTCGACAGCAAGGTATCTATCTCCACATAAGCGATTTTCATGCCCGTCAGATTGGCTGCTTGCGCAGGGGCGTTTGTAGTTTGCGTATTAGAATTGCCGACACATTGAGAAAAAAGAACAGTAATGGCCAAAGCAGCCAAACCGCCCATCACATTGCTTAGTCTCTTCATAATTTAATGATTATTGTTTTTAGAATTAATTAGTTCATACTATTATTCAAGGCTTTCTCCAGCTCATCAATGGAAAAACGGGGCTTGCGCTGCGCCTCACGGTCTTGCGACTGCACACACCCTATGCCTCTCCTTTGCAAAGCTTTGTTTCCACTAACGTGGGTATTGGGAAACTTCCCCCCCTTTACAAAAAAAACACGTACGCCTAACAAGAGTACGCTGACACCCACTATCAATAAAACAAGTAATAATGTATTAAGCATTTTCCATCTGTTTGGGTTCTACAAGCAAAGATACCTGAATGAAAAAGTACAATATATTTTGCCGTTCACCAAGCATCCATTACTTTTGTGGGTGCAAATATAGGGCTTTGCTTTGGACTAAGCCACTTATTCCTTTCTAAAAAAGTGACAAGGGAATAAAACTATTTACGAATTTAACTATATTTAGTAGTAAAGGTATCTTTGCTACTTGACAATCTTGAAACGACAAACGACATGCTCATGGAAAAGAAAGACTTAAAACCAGCCGGCGTTTTCCACTATTTTGAGGAAATCTGCCAAGTGCCGCGCCCTTCCAAAAAAGAAGGAAAAATCATTGCTTACCTCAAAGACTTCGGAGAAAAGCATAAATTGGAAACCAAGGTAGACGAAGCGGGCAACATCCTCATCAGAAAACCCGCTACCAAGGGAATGGAAAACCGAAAGACCGTAGTGCTGCAAGCCCACATGGACATGGTATGCGAAAAGAATAACGATGTGCATCACGACTTTCTCACCGACCCCATCGAAACCTATATAGACGGCGAATGGATGCGGGCTAAAGGCACCACACTGGGAGCTGACAACGGCATCGGCATAGCCACCGCACTCGCCATACTGGACAATGATGCCATAGAGCACGGCCCGCTGGAATGTCTGTTCACCATCGACGAAGAAACGGGTCTCACTGGTGCCTTTGCCCTAAAAGAAAACTTCATGACGGGCGATATACTGCTCAACCTCGATTCGGAAGACGAAGGCGAACTGTTCATAGGCTGTGCCGGCGGAGTAGATACTGTAGCCGAATTTACCTACAATGAAGTAGAAATCCCTCAAGGATACTTTTGCGGAAAACTGCAAGTAAAAGGGCTGCAAGGCGGCCATTCGGGCGGCGACATACACCTGGGTCGGGGCAATGCCAACAAGCTGCTGGCACGCTTCCTATGCAAGGCACTCGGGAAGTACGACCTGTACCTCTGCCACATCGACGGCGGTAATCTGCGCAATGCCATTGCCCGCGAAGCATCGGCCATCATAGCCGTGCCCGAAGACGACAAACACGCCCTGCGCGCCGACCTGAACATTTTTGCCGCCGAAGCAGAAGCCGAATATGCCACCGTTGACCCCGGGCTGCAATTCACTCTCGAATCAGAGTCCATGCCTGCCTGTGCCATCGACCGTGACACCACCCGCCAACTGCTTCAAAGCCTGCACATCGCTCCCCACGGTGTAATAGCCATGAGCCAAGACATTCCCGGACTGGTGGAAACGTCTACCAACCTCGCCTCCGTCAAGATGAAGCCCGGACAAATTATCCGTGTGGAGACCAGCCAACGCAGTTCCATCGCCTCGGCCAAGCAAGACATTGCCGATGTAATGCAGACGGTATTCGAGATGGCCGGTGCCCGTGTCGCCCACAGCGAAGGCTACCCGGGATGGAAACCCAACCCGCACTCAGAAGTTTTGCAGATAGCCGTAGACTCCTACCGCCGACTTTTTGAAACCGATGCCAAAGTAAAAGCCATTCATGCCGGACTGGAATGCGGCCTTTTTCTGGACAAATATCCCGGACTGGACATGATTTCCTTCGGCCCGACACTGCAAGGCGTACACTCGCCCGACGAACGGATGCACATTCCCAGCGTCGGCAGATTCTGGAATCATCTGCTCGACATACTGAAACACATCCCCGAGAAAGTATAGTGTTCTCCCCCATGCGGCATCTTTATTTATTCTGCCTGTTATTCTCCTTGTTCACCGCACCGTGCCTCCTCACTGAGGCACGGGCTGCGGAACAGGACACACTCACTTTCCGCATCGTCAGCTACAACGTGGAAAACCTGTTCGACTGCCGGCACGACAGCCTGAAGGAAGATTATGAATTTCTGCCGACCTCACCCCGCCGATGGACTTACTCAAAATACCGCAGAAAACTGGACGACCTGGCGCGTACCATCATTGCTACAGGCGGTTGGACACCTCCAGCTTTAGTAGCTCTCTGCGAAGTGGAAAACGACACGGTACTACGCGACCTCACCCGCCGCTCCTTGTTGCGCGAAGCCGGCTATCGTTACCTCATGACCCACTCGCCGGACGAACGTGGCATCGACGTCGCCTTGCTCTATCAGCCCCACCTGTTCAAACCTATCCACTGGCAAGGCATCCGCATATCCACTTCCACGGCCAACTACCGGCCTACACGCGACCTGCTACACGTCTGCGGACTGTTGCTCAACCTCGACACGCTGGATGTATTCATCGCCCACCTGCCCTCCCGCTCGAGCGGCCAAAAGCAGTCCGAGCCCTATCGCCTGATAGCAGCACAACGGTTAAAACAAGCCATAGACAGCATCTGCCTGCGGCGCATCCGCCCGCAAATCATCCTGATGGGCGACTTCAACGACACCCCTGCCAACCGTTCCGTGCGACAAATCTTGCAGGTCCACGTCCCACCGACCATCCCCTATTCCCCACAACCCGATGCCCTGTACCACCTGCTTGCCCGCCATGTCGGCCAAAAGCAGAAACCATGGCGGCATGCTGCAAGAGGCAGTTACAAGTACCACGGCCGATGGGAGTTGCTGGACCACATCATCGTGTCCGGCCACCTGCTTCTGCCTACCTCCCCGCTCTATACCAGCGAAGACATGGCAGGCATAGCCGCCCTGCCCTTTCTTTTGGAAGAAGACCCGAAGTATGGCGGCCACCGGCCTTTCCGCACCTATCAAGGACCCAAATATTTAGGCGGCTACAGCGACCACCTGCCTGTCTATGCCGACTTCAGACTACTCTACTGAAAAAGGACTCTGCGACGGCGCTTTATACTCGCTGGGCACTACTCCGAACTGTTTCTTAAAGCAACGTGTAAAGTGCGACGGAGTACTGAAACCCGTCATGTCGGCTATCTCGGACAAAGTATACCGCCCCTCGGAAATCAGTTGCGCGGCGCGGTTCAATTTATAAGTACGGAAAAAAGAACCCGGATTTTCACCCGTCAGGCCCTTCACCTTGTAGTAGAACTTTGAACGTGAAATCTTCAATGACTCCGCCAATCGGTTGGTATCCAATTCTGCATTGGAAAGTTCTTCTTCCATCACACGATATAATTCAGACATGAAGACTTCATCCTGAGGAGACAGCACACCCTTACCGAAATTATCCGTCCGGGTAGACTGTGCCAAAAGGTTGCGCACTTTCTCCCGGTTGCTCACTTGCGACTTGATGAGAGCTTGCAAGTAAGCAGGATCAAAAGGCTTGGTGACGTAAGCATCAGCACCCGCATTCAGCCCATCCACCATGTCGCTTGTTGCCCCTTTCGCCGTCACCAGCACTACGGGAATGTGGCATACCTGCAAGTCGTTCTTCACCTCACGGCACAGCTGGAAACCATTCTTGCCCGGCATGACCACATCGCTCAGTACCAAGTCGGGCACCTCTTTGCGAATGGCCTCCAAGGCTGCATCAACATCAAAACGACACACCACGCGGTAATCTTTCGAGAGCAATACATCCAGATAATGAACCACCTCGGCGTCATCGTCCACTACCAGAATGGTTTGTTTATGCTCCCCGGCATCGGCCTTACCTTCCTCCGGCCTGTCTGTCCCCGACAAGTCTTCCGACAAAGGGAAAGCCTCGGGTTGCAACAACACCTCCTGCCTACGCTCTTCTCCGGCATAAACTACATCATCGGCAGGTAGAATGAAGGCAAACATGGCTCCACTGCCACTTGCCGGCTGGAAAGCTTTAAGGTACCCGTGATGCAAGCGGGCCAACCGACGGGCATAGTACAGCCCGATACCCGTGCCCCAATTATAGCACCCCCCGGCTTGCCCGGACAATTGATAGTAACGCTCAAATATCTTTTCAAACTGGTCTTCGGGAATACCCTTGCCAGTGTTGGCCACAGAAACCTTTACGTACTGCGTCCCCTTGTCTTGCTCAGTCAAAGAGAACGGTTCGGCCACATCCGCACGCCCCACCACATCGAACGACACATTGATGCGGCCGCCCGATGGGGTGAACTTCAAGGCATTGGACATCAGGTTACCGAATATCTTATCCAATTTGTCCTCATCAAGCCACATCAGGAAGGTGTCTTCCAGCCCGTCCGCCTCCAAGTCGATTCCTTTACGGGAGGCACTTTCACTATACATGTCCACTTGCCCTTTCAGCACCGCCACAACGTCTTGCCGACGCACATTCAGCTTCAGCGCATCGTTCTCCAGCTTGTTGAAGTCCAGCAACTGGTTCACCAGTTTCAGCATGCGGTTCACGCTGCGCTGCACAATGCGCAGTAACTCTTTCGGCTTACCAACGACATCGGGACTGTCGCACAACTGTGCCACCGGCCCGGCAATCATGGTGAGCGGCGTGCGGAACTCGTGGGAAACGTTGGCAAAAAAGTTCATGTTCATCCGGTTTACCAGCTGCTCTTGCTCCTTCTCCTGCTCGGCGCGGAGCACGGCAGCCCTTTCGGCACGGATACGCCGGTAACTCCTGACAAACAACCCCACAATACCCGCCACAAGCAGCACATAGGCGGCATAGGCCCACCACGTGGCCCACGGAGCAGGCTGCACGGTGATGTGCAATGAGTTTTCGGCTTCTACTCCCTCCTGGTCGTTGGCAGCACGTACTTTCAGCACATAGCTGCCCGCAGGCAAGTTGGCAAAATAAGCCTCACGGCTGTTACGCATATTTATCCAGTCGGCATCATAGCCCTCCAGCTTATAGTAATAGTGTAGACGCTCGTGCTCGCTATAATCCAGGGCGGCAAAGGAAATGCCAAAATTATTCTCGTCGTAACGCAGCTTCACATCGGGATTGTAAGACAAATGCTTGTCTATGCACCCGTCCGGCTTGCCAGGACGTATGCGGCGATTGTGCACCCGCAAGTCTTCAAACAACAAGTTTACATCATGTGTCGCCTGCACGTCGGCAGGATTGAAGAAGGTCAGCCCGTGCGTGCCGCCAAACACCAGCGTGCCGTCCGGCAACCGGCACGAAGCCCGGTCGTAAAACTGGTTGCCGCCTATGCCGTCTGCCTCGTAATAATTGGTAAAGGTGCCGG
>CALUIF010000209.1 GCA_944320635.1 uncultured Bacteroides sp.
CATTATGGTAATTTACAAAGCACAAAAATCGAGCCTTGCCACAAGAGATGGCAAGAAGTTGTTTTACCCCCGCGTCATGCTGACGGGGAATGTGGGCACCGACCAGATAGCCCGTGAAATCGCGGAACTTTCCTCCCTGTCGACCGGTGACACGAAGAACGTCATCGACAACCTCGTCACCGTTATGGCACGCCACCTGCAAGCCTCGGAGAGCGTCACGCTCGACGGGCTGGGCACCTTCCGCTTCACTCTCACCACCACCGGCCGGGGCGTGGAGAACGAGGCCGATGTCAGCACCGCCCAAAGCGCGCTGCGCGTACGCTTCCAGCCCGCCTCTACCCGCAACCTCGACCACAGTGTGGCCACCCGCTCCATGGTGACCGGCGCCCGCTGCGTGCGCTTCGACAAGGTGGAACAAGCCACTACTCCCGGCGGCAGCACCGGCGGTGGTGAAGACGAGGAAGACGGCAACCAGCAACTGGGCTGACGCGCATGGCGGGGAAAAAGAACTCCGCACGGTATTTGGAAAATTTTCGGCATTCCACGTGCGTCTTCCCTTGCACTATCCGGGGAAATGACGTACCTTTGCCGGATGAAGTGTAATCCTTCATTTGTCATCATTTGAAATTTGGAGAGGGGCGCGGGCTTCCAATGCGCCTCCCTCCTTTTTCCCTTTTTCAGTTTTTGTATGCAGCCACAACCGTCTACCTCCATCCGCAACCTCTGCGTATATTGCGCCTCGAGCAGCAAGGTGCACCCCGACTACTTCGAGGCAGCCCGCCAGCTGGGCACTCTCATGGCGAAGAATGGCATCGGCCTGGTGTATGGCGCGGGCAACATGGGCCTGATGGGCACACTGGCCGACACTGTGCTGGCCGCAGGCGGGCAGGTCACGGGTGTCATCCCTCGCTTCATGGTGGAGCAGGGCTGGCATCACACAGGTCTTACCCATCTGCACGTCACCGACGACATGCACCAGCGCAAGCTCCTCATGGCCCGTCTAGCCGACGCCGCCATCGCCCTGCCCGGAGGCTGCGGCACGCTGGAAGAACTGCTCGAAGTCATCACCTGGAAGCAACTGGGCCTCTACCTCAAGCCTATCGTGCTACTCAACGTCAGGGGATACTTCGACCCCTTGCTCGACATGCTGCGTCGCGCGGTCGATGAGCACTTCATGGGGCGCGCCCATGCCTCCCTCTGGACGGTGGCCAGCACCCCCCGCGAGGCGCTCGACTACTTGGCCGACGCCCCGTCGTGGAACCCCGCAATCCGTAAATTCGACGCACTATGATGACCTCTGCTGCTGCCTCCTCCTTCTCCTGCCTGCTCTCCATCCCCGTCCGGCCCATGCCTTACTCCCTCCGTGCCGACGACACCGTGGCACTGCTGTTGTTGGGGTGCTTCCTGCTGTCGGCCTACGTGCTGTCGCGCAGCCGCAAGTTCCTCTTCCTGCTGGCCAAAGACTTCCTGCTGAACCGTGAACGCACCAGCATCTTCGCCACCTCTACGGCGACCGACATGCGCTACCTCCTCCTGTTGGTGCTGCAGACGTGTGTGCTGGCGGCGCTCCTTGCCTTCTGCTGCCTCGCGGGCGCCGAGCCCGGGCTGGTGGCGGGGCAGGTGCCTTCGCTGCTGCCGGCGGCGGGGCTTACGTGCGTATGCCTGCTGGCCCTGGCGGGCAAGTGGGCGGTGTACTCGCTGGTGGGGTGGACGTTTTTCGGCGGCGGGCGCACGTCGCTCTGGTTGGAATCTTATTCAACATTGCTCTACTACGCAGGCTTCGTGCTCTACCCCGTGGTGCTCTGTGCCGTTTACTTCGGTTGGGGGTGGCACGTCACCGCCTGGGCCGGTGCGATTGTTGCCGTTTGGTTCAAAATAATGATATTCTATAAGTGGCAACAGCTTTTTTGCAATAATTTGCATGGCTGTTTCTTATTAATTTTGTACTTTTGCGCCCTGGAAATCGTTCCCTGCCTCATATTGTACCGGGGAGTGATGCAATTAACTCATTATTTGATAATAAATAATTAAGACATTGATGACTATCAAAAAGGTGCTCGTGTCGCAACCCAAGCCGACTTCGGAAAAATCTCCTTACTACGAGATAGCCGAGAAGTACGGGGTGAAGATAGATTTTCGCCCGTTCATCAAAGTAGAAAGCCTTACGGCCAGAGAGTTCAGACAACAGAAGGTATCCATCTTGGACTACACAGCCATTGTTTTCACGTCGCGCCACGCCATCGATCACTTCTTCCACCTGTGCACCGACCTGCGTGTGACCATCCCCGAAACGATGAAGTACTTCTGCATCACCGAGTCGGTGGCACTCTACATACAGAAGTACGTGCAATACCGCAAGCGCAAGATATTCTTCGGCAGCACGGGCAAGTTCGACGACCTGCTGCCCGCCATACAGAAGCATAAGACGGAGAAGTACCTCGTCCCCATGTCCGACGTGCACAACGACGACATCAAGCACCTGCTGGACAAGGCCAAGGTGCAGCACACCGAGGTGGTGATGTACCGCACCGTGAGCAACGACTTCCAGCCGGGTGAGGATTTCGACTACGACATGCTGGTGTTCTTCAGCCCCGCGGGCATCTCGTCGCTGAAGAAGAACTTCCCCGACTTCGACCAGAAGGACATCAAGATCGGCACCTTCGGCTCGACCACCGCGCAGGCCGTGCGCGATGCCGGGCTGCGCCTCGACCTTGAAGCGCCCAGCGTGCAGGCACCCTCGATGCCCGCCGCACTCGACCTCTTCATCCGTGAGAATAACAAGGTGGAGAAGTAAGAAGTAAAGAGAGAGAGTTTTCCGGCATTCCCTATAGCTTTTTGTCGCATACACACATACACTCCACACACATGCCTTACACCTTCCGCAAGCGCGAGCGGCTGAACCGCCAGAAAGTGTTGGAAAGGATGTTTGCGGGCGGAGCCCGTTCGTATTCATTCTTCCCCTTGCGGATGGTGTACATCTTCGCGCCTGAACTGGAGGCGCCGGTTTCGGTGCTCGTGAGCGTGTCGAAGCGCCACTTCAAGCGGGCGGTGAAGCGCAACCGCGTGAAGCGCCAGATACGCGAGGCCTACCGCCTGAACAAGCACCTGCTGATTGACGCGTTGCCGCCGGGATGCCCTCCCGTGGCTGTGGCGTTCATATACCTGTCCGATGAAGTGAGCGATTCGGCGCTGATAGACCAGCGCATGAAGGCCGCCCTGGCCCGCGTGGCCGACAATGTGACGGCTTCCTCCTCCACCGGAGTCTTTTCTGCCGACGGCAGCCGGGCCGATGAGGCTGCCACCGCCCTATGAGGCGTTTCGCCTGCCTATTGCGGCGGCTGTTGTCGTGGCTGCTGCTGCTTCCCATTTACTTTTACCAACGGTGCCTGTCGCCCCTGCTGGGACCGTCGTGCCGCTTCACGCCCACCTGCTCGCAGTATGCCGTGGAGGCCATCAGGAAGCATGGCCCGCTGAAGGGGCTGTGGCTGGCTGTGCGCCGCATCCTGCGCTGCCATCCGTGGGGAGGGTCGGGGTACGACCCGGTGCCGTGAGGGGGGCTTCGCTTCGGGATAAAAAAGGAGGGTGTGTCGAAATGCAGTAGTCACGTCATTCTCCTCCTCCCGGGAGGAGTGGAATCCGTGCTAAATCACATTTCGACACACCCCCCCTCTTTCTGGGTGGTGGGGTGTCACTCCGGCTTATTTCTTCTTTTCGCCGGCGTATTCTTCAGCTTTCTTCTTATAGAAGTCTTGCAGCACGTAGAAGGCCTGTTTCTTCTGCCCGCGGTTGGAGATGATGCCTTTGCGGTTGAAGAAGTCCTGTGTGCCGTGCACCTGGCGGCGGGCGGAACGGAAGTCCGTCAGAATCCAGGGCGAGGTGCCTGAGAAGCCTTCCACGCGGTCGTACATCTGCAGGGTGCGGCGGTAGAGTTCGGCCTGGTATTCTTCGGTCCACATCTCGTCGGGCGAGCCGTGGCGTCCGGCCAGTGCGCCGGCTCCGAATTCACTCACGAAGAAGGGTTTGTCGTAGGGAATGTCCCACTGCTTGGTGTCGATGTCTTCCAGCTTGCCGCTGTACCAGCCCAGGTAGTGGTTGAAGCTCACGATGTCGACGTAGCGGTTCATGTTGTCGTGCACCTGGTTGGTGTTGCCGCTGGTGCCGCTTACCTCCATGGCCATGCTGAGGAGGCGTGTGCCGTCCATCTGCTTGGCG
>CALUIF010000210.1 GCA_944320635.1 uncultured Bacteroides sp.
TTCAAGTACTTTATCATAGTCTTTCAGTTGTTTTGATAGTTGGACATTAAGGTTATTGCTTTTGCAGTTCCAATACATACGGGGTGCGGTTGGCGTGCAGCACTACGACGTAGGTACCGGCTTCGGCTACGGCGATGTTGCCGCCGCCTTCGGCCAGCTCTATGCCGCCTGCTACGGCTGTGCTTGTTTTGCCGCCGTCGCCCCAGTTGATGGCATACTTGGGATCATTGTCAAGTCGTATCTTGATTTCGGCATTGGCGCTTAGAGCTATCGGATCCGTCTTCCAGGTGCTGGTTAGGGCGTCGTAAGCGAAGATAGCATCCGGGTCTCCGTCATTGCCCCAATTATTGAATGTGCCTACCAAGCCCAGCTGGTTGCCGATGATCTTCTTGTTGATGGTCATAGAACTCATGTTCACGCTGATTTGATTGATGACACCATCCGTGGTAGGGAGAGAGAGGTTGCCATCGTTGTTTTCTTCTACAGCCCATGCAGCACTCAGCTCATTCTTACCGTAGCTTTCGTTCCAGCCCTGTTGAGGCGTAATCTTGAAGAAGGAGTGTCCGGCTTTGGTAGGTGCCTCGTTGGTGGGCGTAAAGTCTACCATGCATTCGTAGATATTGGTACCAGCAGCCGTTTCCCAGAAGATGGGAGCCGTTTCGATGGCCCAGTTGTTGAACTCGCCTACGAGGTACAGCCACTTCAGCGGTGCGGCATAGGTGCTCACCGAGAACGGTGCCGACTGCTCAGACTTGATGGCTTCATACTTCGTGCTGTTGGCCACGGTGGCCGATACGTAGGCAGTCACTTCGGCCGTCTCGTTGGCACTTACGCCCAGTCCGTTGATAACCACGCCGTTCAGGTCACCCTTGGGGATGGCGATGGAGGTAGAATTGGTAGCTCCGGCCAGGGCTTCCACGTCGCCCCGCACTAAGTACACCTGATAGAGTACTTGCACGGGCAGGCCGAAGTCAGCCGGTGTCCATGAGAAGATAACGTTTTCACTGTCCGCGTTGTCGGCGTTCACTATCACGTCGCTGCATGAGCCCAGCACCGGAGCCACGAAGTCTGCGGTGTTGCCTATCTGCGGCGTGTCTATTTCTGTCTGGCAGGCAGCAAAGAGTGCTGCAGTTGCCAAGGTCATTATGCTTTTAAATAGTTTCATGATATTCAGTTTCTATGTTTTAATGGTTATCCATACTGTTTTTTAATAACCCGGGTTTTGCTTCAGGTTGGGGTTCTCCGTCAGGTCGCTTTGCAGCAACGGGTAGATGGTGCGGAAGTCGTCGATAGCCACTCCGCCGCCGGGAATACCACCCTTGTAGGGCCATGAGAAGCTCATGCTGGTGAAGTATCCGTAGCGGATGAGGTCGGTGCGGCGGTGTCCTTCCAGCATCAGTTCGCAAGCACGTTCCTTCAAGATAAAGTCCAGATCGAGGTAGAGAGGCATCGACAGGCCGGCGCGGTCGCGCAGTATCTTGATGTAGCTCATGGCCTTGGCATCGGTGGTAGTGCCGCCGTCCATGCGGGCCTGTGCTTCGGCGTAGATGAGGTACATTTCGGCCAGACGGATGATGGGGAAGTCGATGGACGAGAAGTTCTTGTCGGTGTGCAGTTCACCTTTCGAGTCGATGGCAATGAACTTCCAGCAACGCCAGCCGCTCTTGGTAGAGCTGTTGTCGAAAGCCTCCTCGTTGCCTTCGTTGCAGAAGAAGGCACGCTTGTCGCTGTTGGCGCGGTCGTATCCAAGGCCACTTCCGCCCCAAGTTACTCCGCTCAGCTCGAAGTTCTGCGATACATATTCGGAAGGAATGTGGTAGCCGTTCCAGCGTTCGGGGGCAACATGTGTTCCCTCAGGGAAACCTAAGGCCATGGCCACTACCTTGCTGGCATCGTCGTCCAGGTTACCCGATACCAGGTGCGTGGTACCACCCCAGCTTTGTGTCTTGTCACGGTCGTAGGCGATGGCGAAAATTATTTCCTGCGTGGCATTGGAGTTCTCTCCGTTATCCTGCATGAAGAGCTCGGCGTAGTTGGGGCAAGGCTGGTAGCCCATGTTGATGACCTTTTCTGCTGCATCGCGGGCTTCCTCCCACTTGGTTTCTGCACCGTCGGTGTACACTTCGTAGTTCAAGTAAAGGCGGGCCAGCAGAGCCTGTGCGGCACCTTTGGTGGCACGGGGATAGGGCACGCTGCCTACTTCGGGCATGTCGCTGCCATCGGCGGCCAGTTCTTCCAGTTCACCGGCTATCCATGCGGCCAAGGCAGGACGGCCTATCTGTGAAGGAGCCTCACCATTGATGTTTTCAGGCAGGGCGAAAGGCGGATTGCCATACAGGTCCATCAGCACCCAGTAAGCGTATGCGCGGAGGAAGCGGGCTTCGGCGCGCAGGCCGGCCAGTCCTTCCATCTCGACACCCTCTGTGCGCTTCAGGAACTCGTTGGCGCGGGTCACGGTTACCATGCCACGCGAGTAGACAGCGATGGTGGCGGCATTGCCGGTAGAGGTCCACGAAGCATTCTGCGTGTCAGTAATGTAGCTGTCGCCCCATGTGCACTTCAGTGCGTCGGCCGACATTTCATTCAGTACCACAAACTGGCGGGTAAATTCACTTTGTCCGGCATCGTCTACGGCAATGTCCGAACTGCCCGGGTCGCTCTGGCTGACCAGCGAGAAGGAGCCGTAGATGTAGGCCAAGCCCATTTCGTAGTCGGCCAGCGTGTGGTAGGCATCGATGTCCGACTTGACTGTTTCGTTCAATGATACCGTATCCAGGTCACCGATACAAGAGTTCATGGTGAGGACAGATGCGGCAAGCGTTAAGCTGTATATCAGTTTTTTCATATCGTTATTTCCTTTCATGATGATTAGAAGTTAATGTTCAAGCGCAGGGTGTAGAGGCGCGGACGCGGGATAAGGTTGTTGTCCACACCGTCGGCCGACGTGATTTCGGGGTCAAGGCCACTGTACTTGGTGATGGTGAATACATTCTGTACGGATGCTCCCACGCGGATGTTGCCTTTCCACTTCTTGAACTCGTCGAAGGTGTAGCCCACGTTGATGTTATCCATACGGAAGAAAGAAGCATTCTCCAAGAACAGGTCGGAGTAGTTTTGGAATTCGGTCATACTCTCCGTCCAGCCGGTTTCCAATGCATACGTACCAAGGTTGTCGATATAGCCCTTGGTGTGGTCGTCACTGTAAGAGGTGGCAAAGTCTTTCTTCGTGGCCTTGTTCAGCGCATAGCCGCCCAGCGAGCCGTGGGCATTGAAACCGAAGTCCCACTTCTTATAAGTGAATTGGGTGCTGATACCGAAGTAGAATTTGGGCAGGATACTCTTGCCGGTAACGTAGCGGTCGGCATCAGAGATTTGTCCGTCACAATTGCGGTCTACCAGCACATTCTCCAGCGGGTGGCCATTTTCATCGTATGCCTGTTGGAACAGGTAGTAGGTGTAAGGCGTGTAGCCCACGCGGTACAGTGAGGAGAAACCGCCAATGCTGCTCATACCGGCACCTACTTGTACGCCGAGGTAGTCGGCTGAGTTGGAGCTCAGTTCTGTAATCTCCGTCTTTTGCCAGGTACCGTTCAGGTTGATGGTCCAGCGCATATCCTTTTGTTCGATGGGGATGAAGTTCAGGTTGAATTCCAGACCCATATTCTTCATGTCACCTACGTTGGAGATGATGCGGTTGGAGAAGTTGGTACCCATCGGGGCAGGAATCTCGTTCAGCAGGTCGTAGGTCTTGCGCAGGTAAGCATCCACGCTACCGTTGATGCGGCCGTTCAGGAAGCCGAAGTCCAAGCCGACGTTCCAAGTTTCCGTGGTCTCCCACTTGATGTCCGGGTTGTAAGCTTGCGGGGCTATGGTGTAACCGTAGCCGTCACCAAATCCGGGCACCATGGTGTTGGGTGAAGTGGAGATATTGTACAACGACTGATAGGCATAGCAGCGATCCATACCTATGTCTTGCTGGCCGGTCTGACCCCAACCGAGACGCAGCTTTAAGCTGGAGAAGGGGGTGTCGTTATTGTCGCGGATGAAGCTTTCTTCGGCAATGTTCCAAGCCAAGGCTACTGACGGGAACAAACCCCAGCGGTTGTTCTTGGAGAAACGTGAAGAAGCATCATCGCGCAGCGAGAAGGTAAGCAAGTAGCGGGAGTCGTAAGAGTAATTGACACGTCCGTAGAACGAAATCAGGTAGTACTCTCTACGGTTGCTGGGAGGATCATTGTAAATTGTTGTGCGGTCGGCATTCAGATAGCTGGTAGACAGGTATCTTTCAAAATAGTGTTGCCAAGAGTAACCTGCCATGACATCCAGGTGATGACTGCCGAAGTCCTTGTTGTAATTGCCGTAGAATTCCAGCAAGGTGTTGGCGCTCTGGTTGGAGTATTCATTGTAGAGGTCATTGGCAAGCTGGTTGCGCAAGGAGGTCATGGAGCCCAACTCCGCATAGGTCTTTCCTGTGGTATGAGCCAGGTCGTAGCCCAGATTCAGGTTCACGCGCAGGTCTTCGAAGCCGTGAATCTTGTAGTCCAACTGCAGGTTACCCATCGAACGCCACGTCTTGTTCTTGTTATAGTTGTCATACAAGGTAGACAAGGGGCTGAGGGTGGGGTTGGTACTGATACCTGTTTGTTCACTCATTGGAACTTTTTGATTGATAAGCCAGTTGAAGTAACCGTTGGCATGGTCGTAGTCGATGCTGCCATCCGCATTGCGGAAGTAGGGGTCGACGGTAGGACTGAAACGGATGGCTTGCGTCACGGCACCCGAGTTGGGATAGTTGGCCTTGTTCATAATGCCCTTCAGGTTGACGTTCACGCTCAAGTGATCCTGGAAGAACTTGGGCGTAAGGCTGACAGCCAGGTTGGTACGGCGGTTATCGCCCACTTTCAGTGTGGCCTCGTCGTAGGTGTAACCCAGGCTGACACGATAGGGCAGCACTCCCTTGGCGTTGCCATAGAGGCTGACGTTCTGGTCGGTGGAGAAAGCCGTGCGGTAGATGAGGTCTTGCCAGTCGGTGTTGGCCGTGCCCATGAAGCTTTGGATGCTGGCCAAGCGGTCGGTGCCTGCATAGACGGTGTTCATATAGTCGCGGTACTGGTCACCGGTCATCACGTCTACCTTACCCGAGTTTTGCTTCACGCTGTACGTAGAACTGTAGCTTACTTGCATTTTTTCGCCCGTGCCTTTCTTGGTCTGGATAATGATGACGCCGTTTGATGCGCGTGAACCGTAGATGGCTGTGGCGGAGGCATCCTTCAGGACTGTGTACGACTCGATATCGTTGGGGTTGACAGTAGAGAGAGGGTTGGCCATGCCGGCACCGTCGCCTGTGACGGGTACGCCATCAATCACAATAAGCGGGTCGTTGCTGGCGTACAGTGAAGCCGCACCACGCACGCGGATGGTGGCACTGCCCGTGGGGTCTCCGGATGCCGGAGTAACCAGCAGGCCCGGCACCTTGCCTTGCAGCATTTGGTCGGGAGAGGTGACAACGCCTCGGTTGATTTCCTCTGCCTTGATGGCCGTGACCGAACCAGTCAAGTCGTTCTTCTTTACCGAACCGTAACCGATAACCACTACTTCGTCCAGCATTTCATTGTCTTCAGCAAGGGTAATCTTGATTAATTTGTCCGAAGCCGGAAATTCTTGCGACAAGTAGCCTATGTAGGAGACTACGATGATGTCGCCCGGATTGGCTTGCAGGGTGAAATTGCCGTCCAGGTCGGTAATCACACCGTTCGTTGTTCCCTTGACAAGCACGTTGGCGCCAATGACGCTCATTCCCGTGTTGTCGACCACAGTGCCTTTCACTGTGATACTCTGTGCAAAGGCTTGCACAGTGAGCAACATTCCTACCATGCATAGCAGTAGGAACTTGCCCGTTTGTTTTAGAAATCTTCTTTCCATGTTGTTGATTTAAAGTGAATAAATTAGTTGTTGGTTTCTCTGAATTAATAATACCTATTGAAAACTTGCAATCTTTTTACCTTTTTAATGAAGAATGATGAATGAAGAATTTTGCGTGGCCTTTGAAAGGCTGCGGGAGATTCTTCGACTGCGCCCTATGGGCTTCGCTCAGAATGACGGGAAGGCACTGCCTTGAATCATTTCATTAGCAATAAATTCTTCATTTATTTCCATTCTTCATTCTTAATTCTCAATTCTTCATTTAATGGGTTTTATGCTGATGGCATACCCTCCGCCCACAGCGGCTTTCAGTTTCAGTTTGCTCTTGCTGGTCACCTTCTTCTTGCTGATGGTGTAGGCCTGTGGGTTGGTTTCCCAATGTGCATCCTTTGCATCGGCATAGATGGTGGCCTCGTACTTCTTGCCCGGCGTCAGGAAGTCGAGCACGAGGTTGGATTCATGTCCGTTGTAGCCGGCAGTACAGCCCACGTACCAGTCGTCCGTGCCCTTGGCGCGGCGGGCAATGGTGATGTATTCGCCCGGCTCGGCTTCGAGGTAGCGGCTCTCGTCCCAGTCGATGGCTACGTCTTTAATGAACTGGAAGGCATCCATGAAGCGCTCGTAGTTTTCGGGAATGTCGGCGGCCATTTGCAGGGGACTGTACATGGTAACGTACAATGCCAGCTGACGTGCCAACGTAGAACGCACGCGGGAGGTGTTGTTGGGATTCATCTTGCTGCAATCCATCTCGAAGATGCCCGGTGTATAGTCCATCGGACCACCGATAAGGCGGGTGAAAGGCAGGATGGTAGTGTGGTACACTTTGTTGCCTCCGAAGGATTCATACTCTGTGCCACGTGCCGATTCGTTGCCTATGAGGTTGGGGTAGGTGCGGCACAAGCCGGTAGGGCGTACTGCTTCGTGGGCGTTGACCATAATCTTATAGTCGGCAGCCTTGGTCACGGCATAGAGGTAGTGGTTTACCATCCACTGGCCATAATGGTGTTCGCCACGCGGAATGATGTCGCCCACGTAGCCGCTCTTGACGGAATTATATCCGTTGTCTACCATAAACTGGTAGGCTTTGTCCATGTGGCGTTCGTAGTTGCGCACAGAACTGGAGGTCTCGTGGTGCATCATCATCTTGATGCCCTTTTCCTGTGCGTAGCGGTGTATTTCCTTCACATTGAAATCGGGGTAGGGGGTTACAAAGTCAAAAACATAGTCTTTGCTTTTGCCAAACCAGTCTTCCCATCCTTGGTTCCAGCCCTCTACCAGCACGGCATCGAAGCCGTTCTCAGCAGCAAAGTCGATGTAGCGTTTTACGTTCTCGGTGTTGGCGGAGTGGATGCCGTTGG
>CALUIF010000211.1 GCA_944320635.1 uncultured Bacteroides sp.
CGTGTACAAATGGTTTCGTAGAATATTGTGATTAATGGTAGCAAAAGCGAAATACGTCATCTTCATCAAGTAGCCGAAAGGGATAATCAAAACAGTGAGGTGAGGCTGTCAAAAAAGTTTTTCCGGCTATTAGATATATTAGTCTTTGTCTCCTGCTGGAAAACAAAAACTCCCGATTTCGCTTGGAAATCAGGAGTTTACCGCTAATTGCTTTTCTTCAAAGTGGTGCCACCAGGAATCGAACCGGGGACACAAGGATTTTCAGTCCTTTGCTCTACCAACTGAGCTATGGCACCATTGGCGTTTTGCGGTTGCAAAGGTAGTGAAACTTTGCAAGTGTGCAAGGGATTGGGTAATAAAAAACGCTGATAATTGTTTAAACCATTCATTATCAGCGTTTCTTTTTTTAAGAATTTTGAGGTGTTGGTGAAGGGGAATCCGATGCTTTGAGCGGATTCCAGCCTTGTGCCTTGAGCTCGAATTCTTGTCCGTCGCGAGTAATCAGGGCGCAACCCAGTTCGGGTCGGGTGATGTGGCCGATAAGTTTCACGCCTTCCATTTCCGAGATTTTCTCATGGTCGGCAATGGGGACGGTAAATAGCAATTCGTAGTCTTCCCCGCCATTGAGAGCGCAGGTGGTGAGGTTCATGTTGAATTCTTCGGCCATGACGGCTGTCTGGTAGTCGATGGGGATGTGTTCCTCGTAGACGCGGCAGCCGGCATGGCTTTGCGTGCAGATGTGGATGAGTTCGGACGAGAGTCCGTCGGAGATGTCCATCATGGCAGTGGGGTGGATGCCGGCTTCTGCCAGGCGGGCGATGATGTCGCGGCGAGCTTCGGGCTTCAGTTGCCGCTCCAGGAGGTACTCTTTCCCTGCAAAGTCGGGTTGCACGTCTTGGCTGCTGCCTTTCAGCACGGCTTTTTCGCGCTCCAGCAATTGCAGACCCATGTAGGCGGCTCCCAGGTCGCCGCTGACGCAGATGAGGTCGGTCTCCCTCGCGCCGTTGCGGTAGACGGCCCGGCCATGCTCTACTTCACCGATGCAGGTGATGCTGATGGTGAGTCCCGTGAGCGAGGAGCTGGTGTCACCGCCTATGATGTCTACACTATAGGTTTCGCAGGCGAGGCGGATGCCGGCGTAAAGTTCATCCATGTCTTCGATGCAGAAGCGTTTGGACAGTCCGAGCGAGACGGTGATTTGCCTCGGTTGGCCGTTCATGGCGTAAATGTCGGAGAAGTTGACGACGGCGGCCTTGTAACCCAGGTGCTTCAGGGGCACGTAGGTGAGGTCGAAGTGCACGCCTTCGAGCAGCAGGTCGGTGGTGATCAGGATGTCCTTTCCGGCGGGGTAGGAGAGGACGGCTGCGTCGTCGCCCACTCCGTAGAGGGTTGAAGGGTGTTTCAGTTCAAGGTTTTCGGTGAGGTGACGGATGAGGCCGAACTCGCCGAGGGTAGCTATTTCTGTTCGCATAAGTAGCAAGTGTTCAAAATGAGTGTTGATAGTCTGTGGAAAACACCCATGCATGGGTGTTCATCGTACCCCATGCATGGGTATTCATTGTACCTCATGCATGGGGTATGTTCAGGCTTGCTTGATGAGCTCGCGCATGATGGCTGTCATCTTGGGCTGTGCCTCGTCGGCCGCCTTCTGTACTTCTTCGTGGGAGACTTCCACGATTTGTCCTTCGAGGCCGAGGTCGGTGATGACGGACATGCCGAAGACGCGGATGCCGCAATGGTTGGCCACGATGACTTCGGGAACGGTGGACATGCCTACGGCGTCGGCGCCCATCATGCGGAACATGTGGTACTCGGCCGGCGTCTCAAACGTGGGGCCTTGCGTGCCGATGTACACGCCGTGCTGTACTGAGATGCCCATCTTGGCGGCAATGGCATCGGCCCGGCGTATCAGTTCGGGGTCGTAAGCCTTGCTCATGTCCGGAAAGCGGGGGCCGTAGGGAATGTTCTTGCCGCGCAAGGGGTGTTCGGGGAAGAAGTTAATGTGGTCGGTGATAATCATCAGGTCGCCGATGTGGAAGGCGGGGTTGGTGCCTCCGCTGGCGTTGGATACAAACAGGGTCTTGATGCCCAGCTCGCGCATTACCCTGACAGGGAAGGTGACTTCCTGCATGGAGTAGCCTTCGTAGTAGTGGAAGCGTCCCTGCATGGCCATGATGTCCTTGCCGCCCAGTTTGCCGAATATCAGCTTGCCGCTGTGCCCTTCGACGGTGGATACGGGGAAGTTGGGGATGTCTTTGTACGCTATGTCGTATCTCTCGGTGATTTCTTCTGCCAGGTTTCCCAAGCCGGTGCCCAGTATGATGGCAGTCTCAGGCTGTGTGTGCATCTTTCCCTTCAGGAAGTTGGCTGTTTCTTGAATACGTTCTAACATAATTAATGATGTTTTGGTTGAATATTTGTTGTTGGTTTTGTAGTATTTTGACTTCAATGGGCAGTATGTAGAGGTGTGGCTTGATGGCATCGGGCAGCGCGGGATGGTTTTTAAGCCTGGAACTGTCTTTCTCGGTAGTGATGATGAGTTTTCGCGTGCCAGGCATCAGGCGGAACTGCTTGTCGATGAGTTGCAGGTCTTTCCGGCTGAAGTCGTGATGATCTCCAAACTCCAGTATTTGTACGGATGAGGTGCGTGCCTGTATCTCTTTAAGCAAGGGGGCGGGAGAGGCTATTCCGGTTACCAGCAACACCTGCTCGTTTCCCTTCAGTGTGGTCATGCTGCCACGGTCTGTCGTAGCGGGAAATACGGGCCTTAACTGTCCGTAGCGTAACCCTGAAAAGTAGAGCTGTTGGTAGGGATACAGGTCGAGCCTTTTGCCTATGATGTTGAAGTCTATGGGTTTGATGTCCGGCGGGCATTTGGTCACAATGACTATCTGTGCACGATTCTTCCCATGTATGGGTTCCCGCAGGTTGCCTGCAGGCAGAAGGGTATCGTCGCACCACAGGCGGTGATAGTCCGTCAACAAGATATTCAGTCCGGCTTTTACCTTGCGGTGTTGGAAGGCATCGTCCAGCAGGATGACGTCGGCTCTCGGATTGTCTTCCTGTAATAACTTGCCGATGCCGTGCACGCGGTCTTCGTCTACGGCTACATGGATGTTTGGGAACTTGCTTTTCATCTGGTAAGGTTCGTCCCCTATGTGCTGCGCGTTGTCGGCGCTGCCGGCCAGGATGTAACCTTTACTTTTCCGTTTATAGCCCCGGCTCAGCACAGCTACGTGGAAGCCGTTCCTGGTAAGCAGTCTTATCAGATATTCGGTGTGTGGAGTTTTTCCTGTTCCGCCTACGGCCAGGTTGCCGATGCAGATGACGGGAACGTTAAAACTCTTTGACCGGAGGATGCCCCGATCAAAGAGTTTGTTGCGTATCTGTACCGCTGTGCCATACAGCCAAGAGAGTGGATACAGCCATCGTCGTATCTTGCTAAGGTGTTCTGCCATGCGTCGGGTGGGTTATCTTATTTGGAGTTCAAAGGGCATGCGGGCTTGCAGGTAGTCGTGTTGGTCCAACTGCTTCAACATGTTTACTTGGTGGTATATTTCTCTCATTTGTTCATCCAGCAGCAGTGTGCGGATGTAGTTGCCCGGATCGGTGGCCATCAGTTCGCTCCAGAAGCTGTTTTTTCCCGGATAGTTCATCAGTGTGTAGGCATCGATGCCGGCCTTGGAGGCCGCTATCCCGATGGCCTTATCCAGTCCGCCAAGTTCGTCTACCAGCCCCAGTTCTTTAGCCATAGAGCCGCTCCACACTCGTCCTTGAGCTATTTGGTTCATATCCTCTTTGCTGATGCCGCGGCCTTCCGAGCAGCGGGTGAGGAACAGGTCGTATCCCCGCTCCACATAGGCTTGCATCAGTTGCTTCTCGCCTTCGTTCATAGGGCGGCTGATGCCTCCAAAGTCAGCATAGCGGTTGGTCTTGGCAACATCGAAAGTGATGCCAATCTTGTCGGTCAGCCCTTTGGTGTTGGGCACCTGGCCGAAAATACCTATGGAACCCGTTAGTGTGGTGGGTTCGGCTACGATGGTATCGGCATTGCAGGCAATGTAATATCCGCCCGATGCGGCATAATCTCCCATAGAAACAATGACGGGCTTCTCCTGTTTCAGCTGGTTGATGGCATACCATATCTGTTCAGATCCGTAGGCACTTCCACCCGGCGAGTTTATGCGAAGTACGACGGCTTTGACGTCTTCATCTTCCTTCAAGCGGCGCAGGTCGCGAATGACTTCTTCTGAGTTGATGCCGTCTGTGCCGCTCGCCATGAGTCCGTCTATCTCACCGCTGGCATAGTAAACGGCTATGATGTTTCCACTCTTGTCTTTGGGCAGGTTTTTCTTTACGTTTATCATATCTTTAAGACCCAACACTGGCATGTCGTCATCCTCGTCGATGTCGGCCATGTGTTTCAGGTAGTTGCGCACGTCGTTCCTATAGATTAAGGTGTCTACCAGTCCTCGCTCCAGGCTTTCTTCGGCGGGCTGGAGCATCATTAACTGGTCGGCTGCGTCGTTAAGTTGTTGGGGTGTCAGGTGGCGCGACTGGGCAATGTCGCTGCTCATTTTATTCCAAATAGAGGTGAGGTAGGCGTTAAGTTGCTCGCGGTTGGCATCGCTCATAGTGGTGTTGGTCCACGGCTCTACGGCAGACTTGTAGGTGCCTACCTTGAATATCTGCATCTCCACGCCCAAGTGTTCCAGCAATCCTTTGTAGAACACGGGGGTGGCGGCCAGTCCTTGCCATTGCAGCATGCCCTGTGGGTTGAGCAGCACTTTGTCGGCTACGCTGGCCAAGTAGTAAAGGCCTTGGGTGTAGGCGTCACTGTAGGCTACCACGAATTTACCCGATTGTTTGAAGTCGTACAACGCATTGCGAATTTCCTCGAGCGATGCGAAGCCACTGTTCAAATAGGTGGCTTCGAGGTAGATGCCTCTGATGTCATCATTCTCTTTGGCCTTGCGGATAGAGGCAAGAATGTCGTCCAGTCCGTAACTCTCATATTCGCTGGCAGCAAGGAAGTCAAGAGGCGTGGATTGTGAGCGGTCCGTCAGGATACCGTTCAGCTTGAGCATCATGATGGAGTTTTCCGGTACCTGCGTTTCCGACTCTGAGGCCGAGACCAGGCTGAAAATAGTGGTTATACTGATGAACGTCAGCACTACGCTTGCCACTATGATGCCTGTGACAGTGGCAAGGGTGAATTTTAAGAAATCTTTCATTGTCGTGGATTGTTTTTTCCGTGTTAACCTTTTGAGCTAACAAAGATAGTGATTAATGTTGATATTTGCCTTATGTGTCGCAGTGTTTTTCGATTTGTCACACGTGTCGCAGGAAAAACTACGGTTTCCACACCCGCGTATGCCGATAGGAGATTTTCTTTCATCTCACTTGTAGCTTACGCAGGATATATCCCGTCCGTACCCGTGTCGTTCCTGCTCCGCTTTTGCTCCGCTCCACCTCCGCTCCTGCTCCGCTCGTATAGGAGCGTAGGAAAAGCGGAGGAAGAGCGGAGCAAAAGCGTCCCGGACACGTGGGAGATGCATTGGGAGCTACATCCCGTTTCTGCAGGTTTCAATCCATTCTTCCTTCCCTTTTCCGTCCCGTCCTTTCCCCTTTTATATTATTATATGGTGTATCCTTTTCCCTCCTTCCTTTTCCGCCCCCTTTTTCTTTCCATTGTAACCATCTGTATATCAGCGCATGTATAAAAAACTTCATTAAATTTCTGAAAAAAAGTGGTTGATATGTTTTGCCGTTACGTTGAAAGCCTGTACTTTTGCACCCGCTTTCGGCGATGAACCGGCAGGTTCGCCATCAGGATCGGGAGTTTTGAAAAAAAAAGTTCCGTGAAAATTT
>CALUIF010000212.1 GCA_944320635.1 uncultured Bacteroides sp.
TAACTCATACCTATTTACTGTTTTAATTACTAAAAATCAGGCCGCAAAGATACGGACTTTCTGCCTAAAAACACCAAAAGCAGAGAAAGAATTGCATACAGGCACGGCTTTAGGCATTAATCACTATCTTTGCAAAGCCAAAAAACAATGGATACAGCAATGAACAATATGAAGAAACTTGTGATATTCGACCTGGACGGCACCCTGCTCAACACCATTGCCGACCTGGCTCAGAGCACCAACCATGCCCTCGCCCAACTGGGATATCCCGTGCACGACGAGGCATCGTACCGCTTTCGGGTAGGCAATGGCATCAACAAACTCTTTGAGCGTGCTTTGCCCGATGGCGAAAAGACGGAGGCCAACGTGCTGCGCATGCGCCAGGCATTCATACCATATTATAATATACATAACGCCGACCGCAGCTGCCCCTATCCGGGCATTCCTCAACTATTGGAGCACCTTCAAAGCCAAGGCATCCGCCTGGCCGTGGCTTCCAACAAATACCAGGCAGCCACATCCAAGCTCATAGCACACTACTTCCCCGGCATCCGCTTTGCCAGCGTGCTGGGACAGCGCGAAGGCATCCCGGTGAAGCCTGACCCGGCTATCGTGCACGACATCCTCCAAGCCTGCCCCGTGGACAAGCAGGACGTGCTCTATGTGGGCGACTCTGCCGTAGACATGCAGACGGCCATCAATGCCCAAGTTGCCTCCTGCGGCGTTACCTGGGGGTTCCGCCCGCGTGCCGAGCTGGAAGCCCTCTGCCCCGACCACATTGTGGACCGGGCTGAAGATATCGCCTCCCTAGCCGGTTGCCCCATGACGCAGCGGGAATAAATTGCCTTCACTCCCCATTCTTTACAACAGCAATCAGCGTGGAGTAGAGGGAAGCTTGTGCAGGTAATGGCTTTATCATCCTTCCCGTGTGCGAAAACATATTAATCTGTGCACGATAACGGCACTTTCCTGACGAAATACGGGTATTTATCAAATATTATGACTTTTCTGTTTGTTCTGTAAAGAAAAGCACTTATTTTTGGAGACATTCACAAGCACGAATTAAGAAAACAGATTACAAATCACACACACCATGGAACAAGTATTCAGCTATATCATCGGTCTGGGGGCAGCGGTCATGATGCCCGTCATCTTCACCATATTGGGCATTTGCATCGGCATAAAGACAGGCAAGGCATTGAAAAGCGGATTGCTGGTAGGCGTAGGCTTTGTGGGACTGTCGGTAGTGACGGCTCTGCTCACCAGCAGCCTAGGACCGGCACTAAGCCAAGTGGTAGACATCTACGGCCTGCAGCTGAAGGTGTTCGACATGGGGTGGCCGGCTGCGGCAGCCGTGGCCTACAACACTTCGGTGGGCGCCTTCATCATTCCGGTATGCTTAGGGGTGAACATACTGATGCTGCTCACCAAAACAACGCGCACCGTAAACATCGACTTGTGGAACTACTGGCACTACGCCTTCATCGGGGCTGTGGTATATTTCGCATGCGACAACATCTGGTGGGGATTCTTTGCCGCCATCATCTGCTACATACTGACGCTGATACTGGCCGACTATACGGCAGACCGCTTCCAACACTTCTACGACAAAATGGAAGGCATCTCCATCCCACAGCCGTTCTGCGCGGGATTTGTACCGTTTGCCATAGCCATCAACAAACTGCTGGACAAGATTCCGGGATTCGACCGCCTGAATATCGACGCCGAAGGCATGAAGCGGAAGTTCGGCCTGCTGGGCGAGCCACTGTTTTTGGGCGTGCTGGTGGGCTGTATCATCGGTGCCCTGTCGTGCCGTAGCGGTGAGGAGATAGTGGACAAGATACCCTACATACTGGGACTGGGCATCAAGATGGGGGCGGTGATGGAGCTGATACCACGCATCACATCGCTCTTCATTGAAGGGCTGAAGCCTATATCGGACGCCACGCGCGAACTCATTGCCCGCAAGTTCAAAGGCGCCGTAGGGCTGAACATCGGCATGAGTCCGGCTCTCGTCATCGGGCACCCCACGACGCTGGTGGTGTCGCTGCTACTCATCCCCGTCACCATCCTGCTGGCCGTAGTGCTGCCGGGCAACGAGTTCCTGCCCCTTGCCTCACTGGCAGGCATGTTCTACCTATTCCCGCTGGTATTGCCCATCACGCGGGGCAACGTACTGAAAACGTTTATCGTGGGACTTATCGTGCTGCTCATCGGCCTGTACTTCGTCACCGACCTGGCCTCCTACTTCACGCTGGCGGCACAAGATGTCTATGCACAGACGGGCGACGCGGCGGTCAACATTCCCGAAGGCTTCGAAGGCGGGTCGCTCGACTTTGCCTCCAGCCCCATGGCTTGGGCCATCTTCCACCTGACGCATACACTGAAATACGTGGGAGTAGCCGTACTGGTGGCCTGCACCCTGTTCTTCATGGTACTGAACCGCCGGGCCATCTTGAAATACCAACGCGAACAGGAGGCCGGACTACAGAGGAAAGCTTAGTATTCACCCCAAAAAAGAGCGTCCTTTTGCGAAGAACTTGGCGCTCCGTTGCCAACGTACTGGCGACGAAGCGCTAACGGATGAGCGACGGAGCGCTAACAAGACACTGACAGACAAGCTATAAGAAACAAATAGTATAACAAAAAACAGATAAATGATTATGAAAAAATTAGCAACCGCAATCGTGATGGGCGCCATGGCCTCGGCAGCCACCGCCCAAGTGAACTACCAGATGCAGGTGGCCTGCAACCCGCAGGACGTGAAGACCTACGATACCCAGCGCCTGCGTGCCAGCTTCCTGATGGAGAAGGTGATGGCGCCCGACGAAATCAACCTGACTTACTCCATGTACGACCGCTTCATCTACGGGGGAGCCATGCCCGTGCAGAAAGTACTGGAGCTGGACACCATCGATCCGCTGAAGGCCGACTACTTCCTGGAGCGCCGCGAGCTAGGCATCATCAACATCGGTGGCACAGGCATCGTCACCATCGACGGGCAAGAGTATGAACTGGGCTTCAAGGAAGCTCTCTACGTGGGACGCGGCAACCGCGAAGTAACCTTCCGCAGCAAGGACGCCACGCAACCCGCCAAGTTCTACCTCAACTCGGCAACCGCCCACAAGGAGTACAAGACGCAACTCGTCACCATCAGCGGACGCAAAGGCTCACTGAAGGCCAACTCCTTCCCCGCCGGTAAAATGGAGGAAAGCAACGACCGTGTCATCAACCAACTCATCGTGGCCAACGTGCTCGAAGAAGGCCCCTGCCAGCTACAGATGGGACTGACCGAGCTTAAGCCCGGCAGCGTGTGGAACACCATGCCGGCACACACCCACAGCCGACGCATCGAAGCCTACTTCTACTTCCAAGTGCCGCAAGACAACATGATATGCCACCTTATGGGCGAGCCGCAGGAAGAACGCCTGGTGTGGATGAAAAACGAGCAAGCCATCATGTCGCCCGAATGGTCCATACACGCCGCTGCCGGAACGAGCAACTACTCCTTCATTTGGGGCATGGCAGGCGAGAACCTGGACTACAACGACATGGACAAGATAAAGTACACCGACATGCGCTAACCGCCCCGCCGCCATGAAAGACAATGCACAAAATACCGCCCCTGTGATGACCGGCTTCCGCTGGACCATCTGCGCCATGCTGTTCTTCGCCACCACCGTGAACTACTTGGACCGCCAGGTATTATCGCTCACGTGGGACGAGTTCATCAAGCCCGAGTTTCATTGGGACGAGTCACATTACGGCACCATCACCGCCGTGTTCTCCTTCGTGTATGCCACCTGCATGCTCTTTGCCGGACGACTCATCGACTGGCTGGGCTCCAAGCGCGGCTACTTGTGGGCCATCGGGATATGGTCGGCCGGAGCTTGCCTGCATGCCTTGTGCGGTATCGTCACCGAGCACTGCGTAGGGCTGCACAGCGCTGCCGAGCTGGCCGGTGCCACGGGCGACGTGGTAGTGGTCATAGCCACCGTCAGCATGTACTGCTTCCTTGCGGCCAGGTGCGTGCTGGCCTTGGGCGAGGCAGGCAATTTCCCTGCCGCCATCAAGGTCACTGCCGAGTACTTCCCGAAGAAAGACCGCGCCTTTGCCACCTCCATTTTCAATGCCGGGGCTTCGATAGGCGCATTGGTGGCACCACTCACCATACCACTGCTGGCCAAGGCCTGCGGGTGGGAGCTGGCCTTCATCATCATAGGTATACTGGGGTTCGTCTGGATGGGGTTCTGGGTGTTCCTCTACTCTGCCCCCGCCAAAAGCCGCCACGTCAATGCGCAAGAACTGGCCTACATTGAGCAAGACAACAGCACAACGGAACAAGCATCTTCCGCCGCAACACAGCAGGAAGGGAAGCCGATGAACTTCATCCAGTGCTTCCGCTACCGACAGACGTGGGCCTTTGCCTTGGGCAAGTTTATGACGGACGGTGTATGGTGGTTTTTCCTTTTCTGGATACCGGCCTACCTGAACACACAGTTTGGCATCAAGACATCTGAAGGGCTTGGCATGGCACTTATCTTCACGCTGTATGCCATCACCATGCTATCCATCTATGGCGGCAAGCTGCCTACCATCATCATCAACCGCACGGGGTTGAACCCCTATGCCGCCCGCATGAAGGCCATGCTTGTCTTTGCTTTCTTCCCGCTTGTAGTGTTGCTGGCACAACCGCTGGGCACGCTGTCACCGTGGTTCCCCGTGGTGCTGATAGGCATCGGAACGGCAGCCCACCAGTCGTGGTCGGCCAACATCTTCTCCACCGTGAGCGACATGTTTCCCAAATCGGCCGTAGCCACCGTCACCGGTATAGGCGGCATGGCGGGCGGACTGAGCTCAATGCTGATGCAATATGGTGCAGGCGAACTGTTTGTTTATGCGGGCGAAACGAATCTGACATTCATGGGCTTCGAAGGCAAGCCGGCAGGCTATTTCATCATTTTCTGCATTTGCGCCGTAGCTTACCTCGTAGGGTGGTGCATCATGAAAGCACTTGTGCCCCGTTACAAGCCCATCGTGGCAGACTAAGGGCGCGCAAAGCAACTACCCAGCTTGGACACGGAGACTGCTCAGACCTGAGCAGCTTCCGTGTTTAAGAAGGGGATGCCGGGCGGGCAAAAAAAGAGGGAAGTCTCCCGACTTCCCAATTCTTCTAACCTTAAATCTAAATCTCTATGAAAAAAACGCGGTACAAATATACTGCATCCTTTCCTTATTCGCAACAAACCGCGCAAAGAAAATGAGGTCAACAGTGCAATATTTGCTAATTTAACACCTTTTCCCGCCGTTTGCTTCTGTCAATTCTTGCAACAAACGAGCATATAAAGGATTCTGCCGCAGCAACCCTGGCACCCCCGTTATGAACATCTGCTTGCGGGCACGAGTCAAAGCCACATTCAGTTTACGGTCTATCAGCACCCCATCTTCTTCGGTGGTATTGGCAAGGGTTTCCAACTGGTAAGCCCTATTCAAGCAAAATGAATAAATAATGACATCCCGTTCGCTGCCCTGGAAACGCTCCACGGTATCGACCATCACCCCGGTCAGTGCAGGGATGCCCGAGTTTTCCAGCTCCCACTTAATCAGCGCAATCTGGCTGCGATAGGGAGCTATGACACCCAACGTAGACGTCACATCGAACTGCCCTAATGCACTATACTGCCTGTATACCGACGCAGAAAGCCTCGCCACGACTTTTGCCTCCGAATGGTTGACCTTGGGCGAACCGGTTAATGTCTCGGCCTCGGAAGGCAAAAATGCAACCCGGCAAGTGAGCAATGCAGCAAACTCATCATTCTCCATGCCTCCGGCCAGCGTCAGACTGCCTTGCTGATGGGGCAACCCCAATGATTTCAACCGATTGCCATAAAAGGCGATATTGGGAAAACGAGCCACCTCCACATTCATGCGACCTTGGCGGCACAGCATGTCGCAACAACGGTCGACAAGCCCCAGTCCGGTTCCAGTTCCGGCGTTGCGATAGCGGGAAAGCCCCTTATAAAGCCGCTCAAACAAAGAGTCCTTCAAATTATGCAGCCCGATGCTCCGCAAAGCTTCATCCTTCACCTCCGATTGGGCAGACGGCTGTAACACCACGGCAGGAAGCTGCTTATGGTCGCCTATCATGACAAACTTTCCTATGGCATTCTCTCCCGACTCACCACGGGCACACAGCAGGCCAAGCAACTGAGGCTCCAGTATCTGGGTCGCCTCATCCACCAAGGCCACATCGAATGTCTTCAACCGGAACAAATCCGTCTTCATCGAAAGCGTTGCTACCGTACCCACAAACACGCGGCAACGGGCAATGCGTTCTCTCACATCACTACGATTGCCACAATCACTCAAGACGTTCTCCATCAGATATGGCCTATAAAGCGGCTCACAGGCCAACTCACTTCCCATGCGGATAAAATCGACGGAAGGCATAATAGTCACCAGCATCTTGCAGATTTCATCCACAGCCCTGTTGGTATACGACAACAGTAACAGCTGCTTGCCCTGGCTATAAAAATTCTCCACCATGGCACGCAAAGCACGCGAAGTTTTACCCGTGCCCGGCGGCCCCACAAGCAAGAAATAATCGCGTGCCGCCTCAGCCTTCAAGGCTATGCGCGAAAAATCATCCGAAGCCAAAGCAATGCGCCTGTCCAACGAAGTGTCAAACTCTGGAAGGCGTTGCCCCAACAACAAATCACGCCTATCCTGCGTAGCATTCAGAAAAGTTCCCAGCCCACTATACATGCTTCGGAATGACGTGTCCATATAGTCATGTTCTATAGCATATAGGCTATCAGGAGGCAACACGCCGGCATTTCGTTGAGATGCCCGCAGGCGCAGACGCACAGTGCTGCCTGTAAAACGCTCAATGTTGCCCTTAAAAACCATCTTGTTGGTCACATTATCTGCATCATCATTTCTTTCATACAATACCACGGCATCGCCTTCCCTAAAATTAGGAAGCGTACAAATGTCTTCATCTCCCGCCGCATTGCCAACCGACAAGATAAGAAAAGGTTTATGTTCATCGGCTGCACGGTTCTGCACAATACTGAGGTCATACAAAATTTCACCGGCTTCCCGCTTTTCTTCCAACGTGGATAGCCATAAGGAAGAAGCCCCGCAACGTCCCTCATACTCCGCATCGCCCGATTTTGAAGTATACAATTCTTTGGTAATAAAGTTATAAAGAGTACAGAAATAAGTAGTCTCCAAAGCCGACAGCGCACGTAGTTTTCCGCACACCGCCTCAATGGAAGGACACAAATAACGCTTCCACAAGACATTATTCAATTTCCGTTCATTCAACAAAGAGGGAGAGATACTTTTCAGCAATTCAGCTGTGTATTCCGGATTGTTCCGAAACTGGATACCGTATTCATTGGCTACAATCCGGTTGCGTACGTCCATTATCCTCCGCACCATCGCCCAAGACGAACGGGCCGGATACAGTAACGGATAACGAGTATAAAATAAATAGGCTTTTACCTGATGATGATCCATCCCCATGGAATACTCAAGCACCGCCTGGTAGAGCAGCATCTGCACACGATTGTTTTCTTTAGGTTCAATCTTGCCCCGGATAGCATATTCGTCCGCTTTTCCCGACTTCATTTCAATGAACGAAGACATATCCCGCTGCATATAGTCCAACCGTCCTTGAAGTCCCAATGCCTCGCAGATGTACGAAGGCTCAAGCACAGCATCCGTTTTATCAAGAGCATAGCCCGCAGCCGGGAAAACTTCGTTTACCGTCTTGCAGATATGTTCAAAATGCCGCTTGCAATCGGCAAAGAATGCCACCTCTTTTTCCCGGTCGAGCAATTCTTCGCAAGCCGCAAGTTCTATGGAATAAGCACGAAAAGCTTTCTTCATACAGGCCAAGTAATCGGGAACCGCCGTTGAATGAATCCATTCGTCAAGAAAAAGGTTGACGATATTACCCAATAACAATGGCCGTGTATTGCCCGACGACTGCAAACGGGCGAATATATAATTTAATGGATGATGCCCATACTCCTTGAAGCACTCGGTCAACGAACTAATATCTATCAAGTAGTCCGGCTCCAATATAATGAACGAAGGCGTCAGCACATTTTCTTCATCAATGGCTACATCCAACAGATTCAATTGGGCATGCTGCCATAACACACGACAGGTTTCCTTAAATTCATCATTAACCTGGGGCACATCATAGCGTACCCGCAGCAACCCATTTTCTATACCGTCGGAAGATTCCACATACAAGAATACATCGTCAGTATACCGGAAAGTAACTCTCATGCGTTTCACTTTCCGAGCACCCAGCAAGGCAGGCAGATAGATTGCATCCGCCCGAGGCAACAAAGCATATAATTCACTTGGAATATCTCTGCCCGTCAAACGTTTCACAAAGAATGCCAATGTCTTGGCATCCCTTAGCAATTGTGCCCTTTCGGGCTTTGCCCGATGATTCAGCACATCATTAGAAGTCAGGCGAAAAGTATGCAGGCGATTCTGTTCGACAAGCGTCAAACCTATTTTAAACGCTACAAAACTGATACGTGCCGACAAGTCAGTCATCTGCAAGCTACCCATATCATCGGCCAGTTGGGCATGACACAGATGCTCCAATAATCCACGCAATTGGCGATAAGCAGCATATCCCGACAAATTATCATCTTGACATACCGCCCAAAGTATGTCATAATACTCTTTTACCTCACCTTCATCGTACATCAAGCCTCCTCGTCGGTTTCCTCTCGTTTCTTATCTTTCACCATCAAGATGCTCAGTTCGTAAAGCATATAAAGCGGCACAGCCACTACAGTCAAGGTAAACGGATCGCCCGTCGGGGTTATCACTGCCGCGGCTATCACTATAAGCACTGCCGCATGACGGCGATACTTGCGCAAGAATGTCTTATTGACTAACCCTAAAAGAGACAACAGCCAAGTGACCAATGGCAATTCAAAGGCCAACCCCATGCACAACACCAACATCATGAAGTTGTTGATATAAGAATTCAAGGAAATCTGATTCTCAATAACCGCGCTCAGCTGGTAAGTGGACAAAAACCTTAAAGTCAGCGGATACACCATGAAGTAGCCCAGCAATACACCCAAGAAAAACATGACCGTTCCCAGCGTCAAAGCCTTCTTCACTCCACGAACCTCATTGGGATAAAGTGCAGGGCTTATAAACTTCCATACCTCATAAAACAAGTAGGGAGCCGCCGTCACTATCGACATCCACAACGAGGTAGAAATATGAATAAAGAAAGGTGCCGCCAGGTTGATATTAATCAGTTTTACATGGAAATCTTGCGTAAAGAAGTCGCCTTCCAGATGAAACGCCTCCCCCACCTTCCGCAACAAGTCGTAAAACACGAAATCATTGCGACAAGGTGCCATAATTACTTGGTCGAACAGGTAAGGCATAGCAATAAAATAACCTATAGCCAGCACAAACCACACGCCCAACACACGGAACAGCACCCGGCGCAACTCATCCAAATGATCCCAAAAGGTCAGTTCTTTTTCACTCATAATTATTCGGTACAACATGCACCCCGCAGGCGGAAGATGCACCTCTGCCTACGCCATTACCATTGTTTTGCAAAGACTTTATTTATCTTTGGAGACAGGCTCGTCTATCTCATCCTTTGCCTTATTGATTTCCTCCTTAGCCTCGTTTACGCCTTCTTTGAAGCTTTTCACGCCTTTGCCAAGTCCTCTCATCAGTTCAGGAATCTTCTTTCCTCCGAA
>CALUIF010000213.1 GCA_944320635.1 uncultured Bacteroides sp.
TGGCCGTGGTGCTGACGCTGATATCCTTTGCGCTGATAAACAATACCATCCGGCTGACCATCTATTCGCAACGTTTCCTTATCCACACCATGAAGCTGGTGGGGGCAAGCTGGTCGTTTATCCGGCGGCCTTTCCTGACGCGCAACCTCTGGATAGGGGTGCTTGCGGCGGCGGTGGCCAGTGGCATTCTTTGGGCGACCGCCCGCTGGCTGGTGGCTTGCGAGCCGGGGCTGGTGAAGGTGGTGACGCCACGGGTGATGCTGCTGGTATCGGCTGTGGTGCTGGTGTCGGGGGTGCTTATCACGTGGCTGTGTGCGTTGCTCTCTATCAACAAGTTCTTGCGGATGAAGGCAAGCACGCTGTATTACATTTAAAAAATGGAGAATGGAGAATTGAAAAATCAGATAATAAGTTGATATGGACAGACAGAAATTTGCTTTTGGCAAGACAAACTTTGTGCTCTTGGCCGCGGGCATGGCGGTGGTCATCATCGGCTTCCTGCTGATGGCGGGACCGTCGTCTACGCCTACCCATTTTGAGCCGGACATCTTCAGTGTGCGGCGTGTCAAGGTAGCCCCGCTGGTATGCCTGCTGGGCTTTGTGTTTATGATTTATGCGGTGGTGAAGAAGCCGAAGGACAACCAGGACACGTTGACGAAGGAGTGACATGGAGGATTTGACTATATTCGAGGCGATTATCATCGCCATAGTGGAGGGACTGACGGAGTTCCTGCCCGTGTCGTCGACGGGGCACATGATTATTGCGCAGAATGTGCTGGGCGTGGAGAGCACGCCGTTTGTCACCGCCTTTACGGTCATCATACAGTTTGGTGCCATCCTATCGGTCATCTGCCTGTATTGGAAGCGCTTCTTTTACCCCAACGCCGAGCGGGCGGGGGTGACGTACTGGCGGGCGATGTTCGACTTCTACGCCCGGCTGGTGGTGGGCGTGCTGCCTGCGGTGGTGCTGGGGCTGGCGTTCAACGACGCCATTGAGGCCAACTTCGGCAACGTGCAGCTGGTGGCGTGGATGCTCATTGTGGGCGGCGTGTTCATGCTGTTTTGCGACCGCATCTTCAACAAAGGCTCTGAAGAAACACGGCTCACGTACAAGCGTGCTTTCATCATCGGCCTGGTGCAGTGCATCTCGATGATTCCCGGCGTGTCGCGCTCCATGGCCACCATTGTGGGCGGCATGTCGCAACGGCTCACGCGCAAGGCGGCAGCCGAGTTTTCGTTCTTCCTGGCGGTGCCTACCATGTTTGGCGCCACGTGCCTGGAAACGTACAAGATGATAAGCTACGGCAGCGGCTCGCTGCTGACGCAGGGCAACAACTTGGAAACGTTGCTGGTGGGGTCGGCCGTAGCCTTCGTGGTAGCCGTTCTGGCCATCAAGTTTTTTATCAGCTACGTGACGAAGTACGGCTTCAAGGCCTTCGGGTGGTACCGCATTGTGGTGGGCGGCGTCATTCTGCTGATGCTGGCCATGGGGTATGAGTTGAAACTGGTATAATTTTGCTGTGGCGCGTATGAATTTCAAAGAAGGAGAAGTGCTCTATTTCAATAAGCCGCTGGGGTGGACGTCGTTTAAGGTGGTGGGCCACGTGCGCTACCACATCTGCCGCCGCATGGGGGTGAAGAAGCTCAAGGTGGGCCATGCCGGCACGCTCGACCCCCTGGCCACGGGTGTCATGATAGTCTGCACGGGCAAGGCCACGAAGCGCATTGAGGAGTTCCAGTACCACACCAAGGAGTACGTGGCCGACATCCGCCTGGGAGCCACGACGCCCAGTTTCGACCTGGAGCATGAGATAGATGCCATTTACCCTACGGAGCACATCACCCGCGAGCTGGTGGAGGAGACCTTGCAGCGCTTCAAGGGCGAGATACAGCAGGTGCCTCCAGCTTTTTCGGCCTGCATGGTGAACGGAAAGCGTGCCTACGACCTGGCACGCAAAGGCAAGGAAGTAGACCTGAAGCCCAAGCTGCTGGTGATAGACGAGATAGAACTGCTGGAGTGCCGTTTGCCCGACATCCGCGTGCGGGTGGTGTGCAGCAAAGGCACTTACATCCGTGCACTGGCGCGCGACATCGGGCAGGCCTTGCACAGCGGTGCCCACCTCACAGCCCTGCAGCGCACCCGGGTGGGCGACGTCCGCCTGGAAGACTGCCTCGACCCGCTCGGCTTCCGCGACTGGATAGACCAGCAGGAGGTGGAGACCGGCGATGAGGCCAATGAAAACGTTCTTAATCAATAATTATTACACACACATAAAGCATATAGCCTATGAAACTGTCTCAATTTAAATTCAAGCTTCCTGAGGACAAGATTGCCATGCACCCCACGAAGTTCAGGGACGAGTGTCGCCTGATGGTGCTCCACAAAAAGACCGGTGAGATTGAGCACCGCATGTTCAAGGACATTCTGGAGTATTTCGACGATAAAGACGTGTTTGTGTTCAACGATACGAAGGTATTCCCCGCACGCCTCTATGGCAACAAGGAGAAGACCGGTGCCCGCATAGAAGTGTTCCTCTTGCGCGAGCTGAACGAAGAATTGCGGCTGTGGGACGTGCTGGTAGACCCCGCCAGGAAAATCCGCATCGGCAATAAGCTCTACTTCGGCGAAGACGACTCTATGGTGGCCGAGGTGATAGACAATACTACCTCGCGCGGACGCACCCTGCGCTTCCTCTACGACGGGCCGCACGACGAGTTCAAGAAAGCCCTCTACGCCCTGGGCGAAACGCCGCTGCCCCACAGCATCATCAACCGCCCCGTGGAGCCGGAAGATGCCGAACGCTTCCAGTCCATCTTCGCCAAGAACGAGGGAGCCGTCACCGCCCCTACGGCCAATCTGCACTTCAGCCGCGAGCTGATGAAACGCATGGAGATAAAAGGCATCAACTTCGCCTTCATCACCCTGCACGCCGGGCTGGGCAACTTCCGCGAGATTGACGTGGAAGACCTCACCAAGCACAAGACCGACTCCGAGCAGATGATTGTAAACGACGAGGCCGTGTCCATCATCAACCATGCCAAGGACGAAAGCCGCCAGGTATGCGCCGTGGGCACTACCGTGATGCGTGCCATCGAAAGCACCGTGAGCACCGACGGCCATGTGAAGGCCTACGACGGCTGGACCAACAAGTTCATCTTCCCGCCCTACGACTTTACCGTGGCCACCTCCATGGTGTCCAACTTCCACATGCCCCTCTCCACGCTGCTCATGATTGTGGCCGCCTTCGGCGGTTACGACGAGGTGATGCACGCCTACGACGTGGCACTGAAGGAAGGCTATCAATTTGGCACCTACGGCGACGCCATGCTGATAACGGACAGATAAATGGCGAGACGAAGCAATTCTTCACGAAAGGGCAGGGCAAACGGCGTCATCTGGCTGGTGGCGCTGCTCTGTCTGGTGTGCCTGCTCTACGAGCCCCTGGCCAGGCGGCTGGGTGTCGATACGGAGAAGGAAGGCATTGCCGCCGTGCTGGGCAAGCTGTCTGAAAAGGCCGCCCGGCAGGCCGATTCGCTCCAAATGGATGTCCCTGCTCCGCAGTCCGCGCAGCTTGTTGCCGGGGAGGGGCAGGCTTCCCCGTCCCCGTCCGCAACCCCAGCCGTGCCCCGCAAGGCAGAGGTTGCAAGGGAGGCCTCTCTTTCCGTCATGCCCAAGGGCGAAACCCTGCTGCGCCCCGCGCGGATGAAGAAGGGCGTGCCCGAAAAATTCCTGCGCCGCATGGGCTACATCACCTCTTACAACAGCCGTACCAAACTGCCCAACTGGGTGGCCTGGGAGCTGAATGCGGACAAGCTGGTAGAACGCGAAAGCCGCACGGACAAGTTCCTGCCCGACCCCGACCTGCCGCAGCAGGATGCCGTGACCACCGACGACTACAAGCGTTCGGGCTGGGATCGCGGGCACATGTGCCCCGCAGGCGACAACCGCTGGCACTGGCGCGCCATGCAGGAGAGTTTCTACATGACCAACATCTGTCCCCAGAACCATAACCTGAACCGTGGCGACTGGAAGGAACTGGAAGAGGCGTGCCGCGCCTGGGCGCAGTGCGAGGAGGGGATATACATTGTGTGCGGCCCCGTGTTCTACAACCAGAAGCACCGCACCATCGGGCGGGAGCACACCGTCACCGTGCCCGAGGCCTTTTTCAAAGTAGTGCTCTGCATGGGCAAGCCCCGGCCCAAGGCCATCGGCTTCATCTTCAAGAACACTTCGGGCAACCAGCGGCTGGACAAGTACGTCAACTCCGTGGACGAGGTAGAGCGCATCACGGGCATCGACTTCTTTCCCGCCTTGCCCGACGAGGTGGAGCGCGAGGTCGAAGCGCAACGCAATCCCGGCCAGTGGGGACTTCCAACCTCCAAGAGCCGATAGACGGCTTATTGTCAAGTGGTTATTAGCGTTGAAACGCCAGCACGATAGTGATACTACGCTATCGTGCTGGCGTTTCAACGCTGACGGGACAGTGATACTGTGCTATGGCGGCGGGGGTACTTATTCTCCGCCTACCTGGTAGCCTTTCTTTTTCCAGATGTTTTTCAGCCCTTCGAGCGAGTGCAGGAAGGAGTCGTAGTCTTTCCGGGCGGGCAGCGTCCATCCCACTTCGGCGTAGGCGGCGATGCGGGGGAAGATGCGGCTGTACATCCATTCGTCCGACAGTGTTTCTTCGCCCCACATCTGGCAGCCCAGGCCGAGGATGCGCGGTTCCAGTTCCTTGGGCAGCCCTTCGGGGATGGGGCTGAAGTCGTAGGCCTGTCGCAGGGGAATCTGCTTGTAGTCGTAGTCCAGATAGGTCATGTAGTGGTAGGAGTTGACGATGTCATAACCCTGCCGGGCGGTCTTTTCTATCAGGTCGAGGTCGCCTTTCCAGAACTGTACGATGGTGCCTTCGGCCAGTTTCTGCCGGGCTGTGGCGTCGTCGGCATCGTTGTATTCGTGTATTTTGTTTCCGGTGATGTCGTTCCATCCCATCATGCGGCGTCCTTTCCGGCTCAGTATGTACGAGATGTCGTTGGTAAAGAGCACCTGCAGGTCGGCGGGCGTCGTGATGCCGTGCTCCTTCATGTAGGCCTGCACGCGGGGTGAGGCTTTCCACTGGTCGAACTTCACCTCATCGCCCCCGATGTGGATGATGGGCGAGGGGAAGAGGTCGATAATCTCGTCCAACACGTCTTCTATGAACTTGTACACGCGCGGTGACGTGATATCCATCACTTCGTATTGCACGCCGAAGGTGCAGGGCACTTTTATTTCCTTTCCCGTCGTCCCCAGCCAGGGGTAGGCGGCAATGGCGGCGCTTTCGTGTCCCGGCATTTCAAATTCGGGTATGACGAGTATGTGGCGTGCGGCGGCATAGTCCAGCACTTGGCGTATGTCGTCTTTGGTGTAGAAGCCTCCGTGGCGGTGCGGGTCGAAGGTGATGCCCCGGTATCCGCCCAACTGTGTGGAGTCGCGCCAGGCTCCTACCTCCGTCAGCCGTGGGTACTTGTCAATCTGGATGCGCCAGCCCTGGTCGTCGGTCAGGTGCCAGTGGAATACGTTCAGCTTCAGCCGTGCCATTTCGTCCAGCAGGCCCAGCACGATGTCCTTGCCTTTGAAAGAGCGGGCGTCGTCGTGCATGAAGGCTCGCCACCGGTAGGCGGGATAGTCGTTGATGGCAACGTAGGGCAGGGTGCAGCGTTCGTCGGCCTTCGTCACCAGCTGGCGCAGGGTCTGTATGCCGTAAAATATGCCGGTAGCATCGTTGGCGGCAATGCGGACGCCTTTGCCGGAGACGTCGAGCGTGTAGCCGTGCTCCTGGGGGAAGCTGAGGCCGGAGTCCAGCCGCAGGCTGATGGTGGCGTCATCACCCTCCTTTGTGGCCCGGATGCCGAAGTCGGCTTGCAGGTATTGGATGAGCAGGTTGCCTTCGTTTTCCAGCTCTTGCGGACAGGCGATGGTGGGGGTGCCGGGAAGCGTCAGGGCGCCGTCGGCCGTGGTCATTTCTTGCACGGCAGGAATAATGCGCACAGGCTCTGCAGCCTGCATGGTGCCCATGGCCAGCAGCAGGGCAGTGCTTGCGAGAAGTTGTTTCAGTAGTGGTTTCATTGCGTGTTTGGTCTTTTTTAGGGTGAAACGGATGTTATTCATTGCTCATGGAGTAAGGCTTGTCTCGGTCGGCGTAAGCGCGTTTGTTAGGCTTGGCAGACATGATGAAGCGCAAAGTTCCGCCTGCCATCAGGTCTTCATGCGTCAGGTAAGCTTTGCGGTAGGGTTTGCCGTTCAAGTAGACGGCCTTCACATACTTGTTTTCTTTGGATAGCCCCTCGGTTTCGATGCGCAGGGTCTTTCCGCCGGCCAGCTGCAGGGTGGCTTCTTGCAAGGCTGGGGCACCCAATACATACTGGCTGGTGCCGGGGCATACAGGGTAGAAGCCCAGTGCGGAGAAAACGTACCAGGCGGACATCTGCCCGCAGTCGTCGTTGCCGCAGAGGCCGTCGATGCGGTTGCGGTACATGTGGTCGAATATCTGGCGGATGCGTTCGGCTGTTTTCCAAGGTTGTGAGGTCCACATGTATAGGTAGGCAATGTGGTGACTCGGTTCGTTGCCATGCACGTAGCTGCCCAGGATGCCTTCGGCCGTCACGTCTTCCGTATGCGCGTAGGCCGAGGGGGGCAACGTGTCGGTAAACAGCTTGTCCAACCGGCGGATGAACTGCCTGTCACCGCCCATGAGGTCGATGAGACCTTTTACATCGTGGGGTACGAAGTAGGAGTAGTTCAGCGAATTCCCTTCTACGAAGCCTTGTCCGGAAGTGTCATACAGGTTGAAGTCGGTTTTCCAGTTGCCATCGGCCAGGCGGGCACAGGCATAACCCAAGCCGGGCTTGAAGACGTTGCGGTAGCTTGTGGCGCGTTGTTTGTACGCATGAGCAGTGGCCGTGTCTCCCAGCAGTTTTGCTGTCCGATAGATGGTCCAGTCGTCGTAGGCATATTCCAAGGTAATGGAGGCTGCGCTTGCGTTTTCTTCCAGCGGCACGTAGCCCAGCCGTTTGTAGGAGGCTATGCCGTCGTAATAAGGCACGTTGGAGCTGCTCACCATGGCCTGCAAGGCTTTCGGATTGCTTATCGTGCCTTTGGCTATACCGTCGGCCAGTAGGGAGACGCCATGGAAACCTATCATGCACCAGTTTTCATTGCCCATGTGCGACCATACGGGTAGTGCCTTGTGCACGCTCTGCCCGTAGTGTGCCAACAGGGAAGCCAGCATGTCGTGGCTTTTGTTTGGGTCGATGAGGTTGAACAGCGGGTGCAGGGCGCGGAAGGTGTCCCACAGTGAGAAAACGGTGTAGTTCGTAAATTCTCCGGCCCGGTGCACGTTGCCGTCTATGCCGCGGTATCGGCCGTCCACGTCCATGTAGACGGAAGGGTTGATAAACGTGTGGTAGAGCGATGTGTAGAAGCTCCCCAAAATATCAGCGTCCCCTTTGGCTTGAATGACAGAGAGCGCGTTTTCCCACTGCCGTTCCGCCTCTTGGCGCAGCTGGTCGAAGGAGTGGCCCGAGGCTTCGGCGCGCAGGTTTTTCAAGGCGCCTTTGGTACTCACTGCGGAGAGGGCTACGTGCACTTCGAGAGGCTGTCCGTCAGAACAGTCGAATACGAAGTAGGTGCACAGCCCACGACCTCCCATCTCGGGGAAGTTGTGTTCTTGGTCGAACTTGCGCCAAAAGCCTTTGTAGACCGATTGGTTGCCTACCTCCTTCCCGCCATAGCGCACGATGGGTTTGGACAGGCTGATGGCAAAGTATGTCTGGTTGAAGCGAGCCCAGCCGTTGGTGATGCGGCAGCCGGTGAGCAGGGTGTCGTTTTCCACGCGCAGGCTGCTCCACAGCGTTTTGCCTTGGTAGTTGTAAATGCCGTGGTTGAGGTCGACAATCAGGTTGCCTTCTCCTTTCGGGTAGGTATAGCGGTGCACGCCTACACGGGGCGTGGCCGTGAGCTCGGCGCGCACACCGTAGTCTTTCAGGTAGGCGGTGTAGTAGCCGGGTCGGGCGGTTTCCGACGCGTGGTCATAGGCCGAACGGTAGCCGGTAGAGGGGACTTGCGCAGTACCGGGATTCAGTTGTATGGCACCGGTGGTGGGCATCAGCAGAATGTCGCCCAAGTCGGAGTGCCCCGTGCCGTTCATGTGTGTATGGCTGAAGCCTACGATGGTGGGGTCGTCGTACTGGTATCCGGCGCAATAGCGGTAGGCGTCGGGCTGGTATACTCCGTCTACATTGTGGGGGATGGTGTCGGTATCGGGGCTGAGTTGTACCAGCCCGTGGGGCACGCAGGCACCGGGGAAAGTGTGCCCCATGCCTTTGGTACCGATGAGCGGGTTGACGTATTGCGATACGTTTTGAGCCTGCGAGGCCAGGGTAGCCCACAGTAGGGCGAAGCAGGAGAGGAGTAGTTGTTTGTTCATGAGGTTAAGATGCTGAGTTGTCGCTGAGTTGAATTCCCATATTGTTTTAGTCGAGCACAATGTCGAACTCGTCCCAAGGGTCGGTGCGCCAGGCAAACTGCCGTGTGGTGGGTGATATGCCGAACAGGGGCGAGTAGGTTTTCACTTGAATGGTTTTGCCGTCGGGCAGGAATTCGAGGATACGCAGCCAGCCATCTCCGCCGTTGCCGTGCCATCCGCCTCCAGCTGTCTGTGCGTTGAACATCATTTGGAACACGGTTTTTCCGGCTTGATTTTTGTCGGTGCGCTGGCCTACGTTGTGACGGTGGTCGTCGTCCAGGCACCAGTGTCCGCAGATGACGAGACGCAGGTTGGGTGTGACGGATACCAGCTTTTGCCAGATGGCCTCGCCATAGTTGGCGGGCTGCACGAGGTAGGGTTCTTTCTCGATGCGGTTGCCCTCCCAGTCCAAGTAGGAGTGGGTGAGGAGGATGGCGGTGTGGTTGGCATATTTCTCGCTTGTACACAGCTGGTGTGCCCATTGCAGTACTTCGTCGCGCGGGGCGAACTCGGTGGCGATGACGAGCAGACGGCCCCAGTGGGGCATGTCGACCTCGAAGGCAGCGTTTTCGAGCGTGGGTACGCCAAAGGCGTTGTTGCATACGCTGACCAGGCAGCCTTTCCATTGCGGGTTGCGCTCTACAGGGAAGTATTCAGGAAAACGGCACAGGCGGTTCTCGGAGCGGGTGTAGCCGTAGTCGTGGTTGCCTCCGCATATCATGTAGGGTATCTTTCCGTCGAGCTTGGCGAAGGCTGCGGAGGCGGCACGCCATTGCTGGGTGGAGGTTTGGTTGCCGTTCACGTTGTCGGGCACGAGGTATTCGTTTTGTTCCACCAGATCGCCGGTGCATAGCACGGCTTGTACGTTGAGCCGGTCGAGGTTGGCTGCCGTCCAGGCGGTCATGAGGTCGAACAGCGGCTGGTTGGTGTCGAACTTGGTGTAGGTTTGCGGGTCGGGCAGAAGGATGATGGAGCCCGATTCCGGGTTGCTGAGCCGTGGAGCGTTGTCAGTCGTCTGGCCTTGTGCCGCCAGGGTCAGGCAGGGGCACATCAGCAGGGTGGCAATGATGTAATGTTTCAGGTTCATGGTTCTTTGTCTTGTGTTATTAAGGGGGCAAAATTAAAGTATTTGTTGCGTAATTCCGTGCGGTGACATGTGGAAAAATACATGTCCCGTTACCCGTCTGATAGCGTAGTATCGCTATCGTGTTAGCGCTCCGTTGCTATCGCGTTGGCACTCCGTCGCTATCGTGCTGGCGATACTGTGCTGTCGGCGTGGTGACGGGTGTTGTAACCGAAGCGTGCCGGAAGCGCTGTCTTGCGCGCTTCCGGCACTGTCCTCCGTGGTTACGTGTTGAAAGAAATGCTTTGTGTGTTAAGTTAATAGAAGAATTTCTTTCCGTGTGTGTCGTTCCGGTTAGCTTCCCCAGCCGCTATGCTGCGTCAGGGCGTGGTTGGCCGAGAGCTCGCTGGCCGGATAGGGCAGGTCGAGCAAGCGGTCTTCCCAAGTACCGCCTACGGTGACGGGCCATACGTCTTGCAGCTTGCCCCAACGTTTCAGGTCGTAGTAGCGGATACAGTCTTCGGTGAAGAACTCCACACGGCTTTCGTAGTCGATGGCGGTCATGGCCGATTCCTGTGAGTTGATGGTGAACGGTGGGAGCACTTCTGCGTCCGTCAATCCGGCGGGCACGTATTTGTCGCGGTTGGCCAAGGCGAAATTCCTGGCGCGGCTGCGTACTTTCTCTACATATTCCGAACACTTGGCATAGTCGGGGTTCGACTTCAGTGCATAGGCTTCGGCCATGTGGAGGTACACACGCGGCAGGCGCATCAGGTGGAAGTCTACGCGGAAGTTCCAGTTGTCGTTGCCGTACCACACGCCGCGTTTCTGGATGTCGTATCCCGTCTGCGTGTTCACCAGCCAGCTTTGCTGCCATTTCATTTCTACTCCGGTTGTGGTGGTCACGTCGTCCTGCGGGGTGAAGAAGGTGGCGTCGAAGCGCGGGTCGCGGTTCATCCACTGGTCGTTGCGCACGTCGGTGTAGTATGAAGAGGTAAGGTAGTCCGAGCCGTCGATGGCCTGGAAGCAGTTCACGAAGCCTTCCGAGGGGTAGAAGTAGTCGCCCGAATAGGTGTCGCCTCGCATGATGCGGCCAAATTCGCCGGTGTCTTCAATAGTGCCGAAGTAGAACTCTCGGTAGCTGCCGTTGCCGTTGGCGATGCCTACGGAGAAGATAATCTCCTTAGAGTCTTCCTTGTCTACGCGCAACACGCAGCCGGGGTCTTCCTCCAATGCGTAGTCGCGGCTTTCTACTTGCTCTCCGGCCAGGATGGCGTTGTCATAGTCTTTCATGTAGAGGTAGACTTCGCACAGGTAGGCGTAGGCCGTCCCCTTGGTAGCGCGGTGCATGTAGTCGGTATCCCACGACTCGGGCAGCCATTCGGCAGCAAACTCTAGGTCGGGTACGATCATGTCACTCAAGATAGTCTCTTTCGGCGTGGCGCCCAGTTGCACTTGGCTGGCATCCGTGGGGTCTTCTACCGATGCCGAGCGCATAGGTACGTCGCCATAGAGCTGTATGAGGCGGAAGTACCAGTAGGCACGTATAAAGCGCATTTCGGCCAGATATTGGTTGCGTGTAGCATCGTCGAGCAGTTCGCTGCTCATGCCGGTGACGCCTTCGATGTTTTTGTTGCACACGGCAATACCTTCGTAGGCGCACTCCCAGGCTCCGAGTACGACGTTGGACTCATTGGGGTTGAACGTACCCAGGTAGAATACGCTGGCATCCTTGAAACCGGCCGGCGAGAAATCGCCCGTCATGCCCAGTTCCAACTGTGCGTCGGCCCAGTGGTTATTTTGCTTTGCCAGCTTGGAGTAGCAGGCCATGGCAGCCAGGTTGGCATGTTCGGGTTGGGTGAAGAACGTGGTTTCGTCTATCGACCCGTATGGGTTCCTGTCTAGGAAGTTGTCCATACAACTTGACGTCAGCAGTGCGGCCAGCGCCAAGGTTCCTATCATTGTCTTTTTCATTGTTTCCGTGTTGTTATAAAGTTAAGTTCACTCCAATCATGAATATTCTCGGGGTGGGGAAGTCGTCTCCCCAGTTGGTATAGTGGCCTACGGAAGTACCGTTTTCGGGGTCGAAGCCGTCGAACTCGTCGCTAGTGATGGCAAACAGGTTTTCGCCCGAGAGGAAGATGCGCGCTTTCCAATCTGTGAAGTTGAGGGTGTAGCCGAGTGTGATGGACTTCATCTTGACGTACGATGTGTTCATGGCCATCAGGTCGGTCATTTCCTCGTAGCTTTCGCCTTGAATCATGAGAGGGTATTTGCCTTCGGGGTCGGAGCCCAGTGTCCAGCGGTTGTCATACCACTTGCGGCTGATGTTGCGGTTGGGGAAGCGGTTTTGGTAGCTCATGGGCGAGTGTTGCGTGCGGCCGAATACACCGGTAAATACGGTGTTGAAGTCGAAGCCCTTCCACGAAGCTCCCAGCGTGAGTCCGGCAGTCACCTTCGGGATATAGCTGCCCAAGATGACACGGTCGTTGCCGTCGATGACGCCATTGTGGTCTGTATCTACATACTTCAAACGACCAATTTTGGCGTTACCCTGGCCCATAGCCTTGTATTGGTCGGCTTCTTCCTGCGTGGTGATGAGGCCGTCGGTCTTGTAGCCGTAAAGGGCACTGATGGGTTCGCCCACACGGTTGATTGTGACACCTCCATAACAACCTATGTCGATGACTTCTTCGTTGACGCCTGAGCTCAGTTTCTTGATTTCGTTGTGCAGGAAGGATACGTTACCAGAGATATTGTACTGGAAGTCGCGCACCTTGCCGTTGTAACCGATTTCCAGTTCGAAACCACGGTTCTGCACTTCAGCGTAGTTCATGTTGGGAGCAGTAAGGCCTACCGAAGGAGGCAATACCATGGACCGGAGGATACCATCGGTGTTTTTGATGAAGTAGTCGGCCGTGATGTTCAGGCTGTTGTTGAAGAAGCCCAGGTCTACACCTACGTTAGTTACGGTGGTGGTTTCCCACTTCAGGCTGGGATTACCCAAGGCAGTCTGGCTGTAGCCGGCGTAGAGAATCTGGTTGTCGGCCGAGGGTCCGAATACCACATTTTGTTTGCCCACGGCAGCTATAGTAGGATAGTAGGAACCGATGGACTGATTACCCAGCTGTCCCCACGAGGCACGCACTTTGAGGTTGCTGATGGGGTCTACGTTGAAGAAGTTCTCCTCGGAGATGCGCCATCCGGCTGAGAGTGACGGGAACACGCCCCAGCGGTTGTTGCCTTTGAAGCGGGAAGAACCGTCGGCACGCAGGTTGAAGGAGAACAGGTAGCGGCCTTTGTAGTCGTAGTTGACGCGACCAAACCAGGAAGCCAGTGCCAGCTGTTGCTTGCCGCCGCTCAGCTCGCGTTCTTCAGCGTTGGTGCCGCCGTCGAACACGTGCATGTTGTCTACTTCAGATACGTAGTCTTTGGCTGTACCGCTCATGTCGTCGTACGAGAACAGCTGTTGCGAGAAACCACCCATGGCGTTGATGGTGTGTGCGCCGAAAGTTTTGTCAAAGTAGAGCAGATAGTCTGTCACCCACATGAAGTCTTTGGAGCGTGTCTCAGTGTAGGAGTTCTGCGAGTTGGTCTGTCCGCCGTCGTTGTAGGTGGGGCTGAACAGTTTGTATTCGTTGTACACCATGTCGATGCCACCTTGGAAGCGGAACTTCAGCCAGTCGGTAAACTTAAACTCCAGGAACAGGTTGTCCATCACGCGGTAGTTGCTGTTGGTCGGTGTGTTCCAGGCCACTTCGGCCATGGCGTTCTTGGAGCCTGTCAGTGAGGTGTCGGGTTCGCCGTAGCTGCCGTCTTCATCGTAGGCAGGTATGATGGGAGCGTTGAAGATAACGTCCGAATAGCGGTTGCCAGCATCGCCCGTAGTGTAGCGGTAAGCCATGTGCACGTTGTTTCCGATGGTGAGGCGCGAGTTTATTTGGCCTTCCAGGTTGGCGCGCAGTGAGGCTTTCTTAAAGTCGGTGTTGATGGCGATACCTTCTTGGTTCAAAAATTCGCCGGACAGGTAGTACTTCATACTTTCGCTACCGCCGCTCACGCTGGCATTGATGTTGTAGGTGGGAGCTGAACCATAGATGTAGTCGCCCCAGTTGGTGCCTTTGCCAAAGGATTTCGGGTCGAGACCATCGTAATTAGTCGTGGCCGGTGTAGTGGTACCGGGGTTGATGGCGTTGTAGTTGTCGCGCATTTCCTGGATGGCGGAAACGAACTCAGTGGCGTTGAGCAGTTCCATCATGTGCATGGGCGACTGTATGCCTACCGTGGCATTGATATTCAGTTTGGCTTTTCCGGTGTTGCCTTTTTTCGTGGTTACCAGGATGACACCGTTGGCCGCACGTGAACCGTAAATGGCGGCCGAAGAAGCATCCTTCAATACATTCACGCTCTCAATGTCGGCAGGGTTCAGCGTCTCGAAGCCTTGGTCTACGGGTACACCGTCGATAACTACCAGCGGAGCCGAGTCGCCACTGCCAAAGGTGCCGATACCGCGGATGTTGATGTTAGTTTCCGCACCGGGAAATCCTCCTTGGCTCATGATGGAGATACCAGACATTTTGCCCTGCAGGGCACCTCCCACAGAGATGTTGGAGGCTGTAGAGAGGTTGTCGCCGCTCACGCCGGTGGTGGCTCCCATCAGGTCTTTCTTTTTCATCGTTCCGTAGCCTATTACCACCAGTTCTTCCAGATTCTGTGCATCTTCTTTGATGACGATGCGTAGCGGCTGGCTGCCGGTAACTTTTACTTCTTGAGTGAGATAGCCGATGTAGGAGACAGACAATGTGGAGTTCATGGGTACCTGTAAGGTAAAGTCTCCGTTGATATCGGTAATAGCTCCGTTGGTCGTCCCTTTTACCGAGACGTTTGCGCCGATGACCGCTACTCCGGATTCATCTACTACCTTGCCGGTGACTTTGATGGCTTGCATCACTTCGTCGGCTTGGCGGGTATCCGGCTGTGTCATTGAATACTTGGGCGAGGCGTATGCGCTTAGCGTCCCACATAGCAGGAATGCAAGCGAATACTGTGCAACTCTGAATGTTTTCCGTAGGGATAAACATTCATCTTTTTCATGCAGTTTCATACTTTTTTTAATCATTCAGTAAAACATAATTTTGGTCATTTGTACTCTCACAATAGGCCTCGCTTGCGCAAGGAGGAACATCTTTTTGCATTTTGCAAAAGCATCTACGTTGTTTATGGGTGTAATAGGTTAGAAGTTATTTTATAAAATAGGCGTCTCCGGTTATCTGTACATTTTTTGTGAGGCCGTTTGCACGGGCCTTTGCTTGCGGCATTGGCTGGCTGCCTCCTATGTATACTGACAATTTACCAGCCGTCACCATTGGGGCATTGTTTTCGTCACGGCCCGCCATCTGGCTTGGCTGCAAGGTGAAAGATACGGTCTGACTTTCGCCTGCTTTCAAGTGTATTCGTTTGAATCCTTGTAGGGAACGGAGCGGTACTTTTAAACCGGTGTTGTGTAGGGCAACGTACAACTGTACTACCTCATCGCCATCGCGTTGGCTTGTGTTGGTTACCTTTATGCTCGCTTGGAGGCTGTCGCCTGCTTGTATGGTGGCGGGCATTTGCAGATCGTCGTAACGGAAGGTGGAGTAACTCAATCCGTAGCCAAAGGGATATAGAGGAGTGCCTTCAAAGTAACGGTAAGTTTTTCCTTTCATATCGTAGTTTTCAAAGGCCGGGATTTGATCTATGGAACGATAGAACGTGACGGGTAATCGTCCTGCCGGGTTATAGTCGCCGAACAACACGTCGGCCAGTGCCGTTCCACCGGCTTGTCCGGGGTACCAGGCTTCTACGATAGCGGGTACATGTTGTGCTTCCCAGTTGAAGGCCAGTGCACTGCCGTTGAGCAATACCAATACGGTGGGCTTGCCTAGTTGGCAGATGGCTTGGATCAGTTCGGTTTGTACAGCAGGCAGTTGGATATCCTTGCGGTCGCCTTTTTCGAAACCGGGAACTTGTACGTTCATTTCTTCTCCTTCCAGCAGTGGGCTGAGCCCCATGCATAAGATGATTGCGTCTGCTTTCCGGGCAGCTTGGATGGCTTCTTCCTTCAAGTTGGGTTTAGGCGTATCCCACAGCATGCGCATGATGGCGTATTCGGTGTTGTCTTGGAAATATTCTACACGGATTTTGTAGGGTTTTCCGGCTTCGAGGTTAACCCATTTGTATTCTTTGCGCGGGTGATGCAGGCTTTGCCATTGGGTGAGTAGTGAATCGTTCAAATAGAACTTGAACCCTGAATATCCTTCACCCCCTAAGGCATATTTGCCCGATGTCTCGGGCACGAGGTAGCCTGTCCAACGCACGGAGAACTGGTCGTACTTCATATCGCTGAACGGTGCGGTGGTTTTCCATACGAAGTCGATGTTTTTGTCTACGCGCTGGTGCAACGGTTGGCCTTCCCAAGTGATGTTGTCGTAATATTCAGCTTGCAGTCCTTGTTGGGTCAATGTGGAGTCGGTGTACAGGCGTGCGTCGGGTATCGTGCTGAAATAGGGAAAATTCTCGGCTAAGGTACAACCTTGAGTAAAGGTTACTTTTGCATGGGGAAGTTTTTCGCGGATGCCTCTCAGAGGGGTGACAGGGTCGATAGGCCAGCCACTGTAGTTGCCAAGTAGTACTTCGAGGTCGTCGGCGTTCGGGCCGATAACGGCAATATTCTTGATGTCTTTGTCGAGTGGAAGGACATTGTTTTCGTTTTTCAATAGCACGATAGACTTACGAGCGGCTTCGAGTGCCAAGTCTTGATGCTCTTTGCAGTTTACCACGTTGAAGGGGATGCGGGTATAGGGCACTTCGTCGTCAGGGTCGAATTGTCCGAGTTTCATGCGTGCCAGCATGACTCGTTTTACTGCTACGTCCAGTTCCTGTTCGGTAATCAGTCCTTTCTCTACGGCTTTGCGTAGGTGGAGTACAGTACTGCCACACTCTAAGTCGGTGCCCGATTTTACGGCCATGGCTGCTGCTTCTTCGGGAGTATCTACAATGTGATGGCCGTTTTCTTGGTGGATGTCGCGCACGGCGCCGCAATCTGAAACCACAAATCCTTTAAATCCCCATTCGTTGCGCAGCAGGTTGTCGAGAAACTTGCTGCCACAGCAGGGTGCACCACGCAAGCTTTGGTAGGCACACATCACGGAGTATACTCCGCCTTCTTGAACTACCCGTTTGAAGTGTGGCAGATAGGTCTCTGCCAGGTCGTAGTCGCTTGGCCATACGTCGGCCGAGTGGCGGGTGGCCTCCGGACCGCTATGCACGGCAAAATGTTTGGCGGTAGCTATTACTTTGTAGTATTTTTTATCGTTTCCTTGTAGTCCTTTTACGAAAGGAATAGCCAGCTCGGCAGTCAGGTAGGGGTCTTCCCCGTAAGTCTCCATGCCGCGTCCCCAACGTGGGTCACGGAAAATGTTGATGTTGGGTGTCCAATACGTCAGTCCTTGATACATGCCTCTTTTGCCTCGTGAGGAATATTCCTGATATTTTGCCCGTGCCTCGTCCGAGATGGCATCGGCTATGCGGAACATTTCATCCGTATCCCACATGGCGGCCATGCCTATGGCTTGGGGGAATACTGTGGCTTCGGAGCGCGCCACTCCGTGCAGGCATTCGTTCCAAAAGTTGTAGGCTGGCACTCCCAACCGTTCTATGGCCGGTGAACCATAGCGCAGCATGGTGATCTTTTCATCCAAAGTCATACGTGAAACCAGGTCTTCGGTGCGTTCCTCAAAACTTAGGTTAAGGTTTTTGTAAGGTTCTGAGGGACGTGTGCTGCATGCCGATATGGTCCATATCAGCAGGCTACCTAAACATGTGTTGAGCAAAAGCCTTCTCATAGTGGTGCGTATTGTTTTGAAAACTTATATCTTGTTTTGGTGTTCTCCAAGTTTCAAGAAAAACAACGATAGAAAAGCCGGTTTCCGGCTATTCAGTTTTCTCATGATACTTTTATGTTTTTCATTTGATGGCACAAACATACATTTAAAAAATTAAAGAAGCAAATAAAATAGGGAATTTTTTTCTTTTTGTTTCCATTATTGGGCTTAAAAGGAAATATTTCCCTCTTGTTTCGCTTATAGCTGTTTCGTATCATGGCTGTTTCTGTTATTTTTGGTGCAAAGAAAGAAACATTATATGAATAAACAGTTGCAATAATATTAAGAAAAGAAAACAATAGTGTTTCATTCGTATTACAGAATGAAATATGAGGGACGGAGAGAATGGGTATGAAGGCTTCCCACCCTATTATAATATATGGAGTGATTGTAAAAAGAAATAATGGAGTGTGGTAGGGAAAAAATGTTACTACTGATGGGCTCGGGGCTATACGGTGATTAATTCGATGCCCATTTCTTCAATAGACTTGGCAATGGAGTCGGAAATGCCTGAATCAGTAATGATTACGTCTATTTGGTCTAAGTTGCAAATTTTGCCGAATCCTCGTTTCCCGAATTTTGATGAGTCGGCCAAAATGATGGTGCGCAGGGAAGCGTCCATCATGATGCGATTGAGTTGCGCTTCTCCCATATTGGAGTTGGTGATGCCATATTCCAAGTCGATGCCGTCTACCCCCAAGAACAGCTTGGAGCAAGTGATGGTGTTGAAAAAAGAGGTGGCGTAATCGCCTACTACGGAAAAGGAATTCTTGCGCACGATGCCTCCAAGTTGATATACCTCCACGTCGGGCAATTCATTGAGCATCATGGCTATTTTCAACGATGCTGTTACTACGGTGAGGTGGCTGGAGGGTGGGATGCATTCGGCGAAGGTGTGCACCGTGGATCCCGAAGCTATGATGATGGAGTCGTTTTCTTCTATCAGGTTGCAGGCCGCCAGTGCGATGCGTTTTTTTTCGTCTTTCTTGATTTTCTCTTTCTCGTTCACTGCCATGTCCGGCGTCAGGGGATTGATGGAACTGGCGCTGCCGTGTGTGCGGTACAACAGACCTTTCTCTTCCAGGAATTTCAGGTCTTTCCGGATGGTAACGCGTGTTACGTCCAGTTCTTTGGCAATGTCATTTATCTTGATGAAGCCCTTTTTGTTGAGCGATTCAAGGATGTATTTATGTCTTTCTGCTATGCTAATCATGGGAATTCCTTTTTGCAAAGATACTGAAATGTTGCAATGCTGCAATAAAAAAACGAGGAAAACTTATTTTTTCTACCTCTGAATCTATCTGCCGAAACAAGTTTGAAATGGAAACGAAAAGAAAAAGTAACTTTCTTTTTATGGCTTTATTGTTTTCTTTTTATATATTTGCAGCGTAATAGGGCTATGATAGGAAAAACAAATTAAGAAGCAGTCTGTATCTATGAAACGGAAAACTATATTGGAAGAAGCCCGTCGACAGGATTTCCGGTGCGACGTGCTGGTGATAGGAGGCGGTGCCACCGGACTGGGGGCTGCCGTCGATGCGGCTTGCCGTGGGTATAAAACCCTTTTGCTGGAGCAGCACGATTTTGCCAAAGCCACTTCGAGCCGCAGTACCAAACTGGTGCATGGCGGGGTGCGCTACCTGGCGCAGGGCGATGTGCAGATGGTGATTGGAGCCTTGCACGAGCGTGGCCGCATGAGGCAGAATGCCCCTCATCTGGTGAAGGATATGCGTTTTATCATCGGTAACTACCGTTGGTGGGAGCAGGCTTTCTACACTATCGGGTTGACGTGCTACGATGTGCTGGCCGGTCGGCTGGGGTTGGGGCGTTCGTTGCCTTTGTTGAAGAAAACGGTGAAGAAAGAAATCCCTGGCATCAAGCACGAAGGCCTGCGTGGAGGGGTGGTATATCATGATGGGCAGTTTGACGACGCCCGCATGGCCATCACCCTGGCGCAGACGTTGGTAGACCATGGTGGCTTGTGCCTGAACTACGTGAAGGTGGTGGGCCTGAACAAGGATGAGAACGGAAAGCTGTGTAGTGTAGAGGCAGTCGACCAGCTGAGTGGCGAACATTACACGGTACGCGCCAAGCTGTTTATCAATGCTACCGGCGTGTTTGTAGATGACATCATGCAGATGGATGCTCCCGAGGTTCGCAAGAAAATCAGGCCCAGCCAGGGCGTGCATCTCATTGTGGACAGCAAGTTCTTGGGCGGAAATTCGGCACTGATGATTCCCAAGACAAAAGACGGCCGCGTGCTGTTTGGAGTGCCCTGGCACGGCAAGGTGGTGCTGGGCACTACCGATACCCCTCTCGACGAAGAAACCCTCGAGCCCCGCGCTTTGGACAGCGAGATAGACTTTATACTCGACCAGGCCGGCCAGTATCTGGAGCAGAAACCTACGCGCGCCGATGTGCTGTCTGTGTTTGCCGGGCTGCGCCCGTTGGCCGCGCCCACGGATTCTGATGGGAAGAAGACCAAGGAAATCTCGCGCAACCACAAGATATACAAGTCGCCTTCCGGGTTGCTCACCATCACAGGCGGAAAGTGGACTACGTACCGCGAGATGGCGGAAGACGCCATTAATATAGGTATGGAGATGGCCGGACTGCCCCGCAAAGAGTGCGTCACCAAGCACCTCAAAGTGCACGGCTATGCCCGGCCTACGGACGACACGTCGTGGAACTACGTGTATGGCAGCGACGTGGCCCGCCTCAAGCAGTTGGAACAGGAGGTGCCCGAATATGCCAAGCCCCTGCACCCCCACTACTCCTTCACCGGCGCCCACGTGGCCTGGGCCGTGCGCGAGGAAATGGCCGAGACGGTAGAAGACGTGCTGGCACGCCGTGTACGCGCCCTCTTTCTCGATGCCCGTGCCGCTATGGAGATGGCTCCGAAAGTGGCGGCCATCATGGCCCGTGAAACCGGCAAGTCGGACGACTGGCAATACCACCAGGTGCACGACTTCGTAGAGCTCGCCAAGGGTTATGTGCTATAGGTATCCCTTGCAACGGGCTGTGTATCAGGCTGTCGATAGCGTAGTATCGCTATCTTGTTAGTGCTTCGTCGCTATCTTGTTAGCGTTCCGTCGCTATCGTGTCAGTGTTCCTATGCTATCAAGACAGTGATATTGCGCTATCGGGTAGCACATTCTGCCCGCCCCCGTGAAACAATAACCCCATGAACAACAATAACCGATAAAGAATGAAAACAACACTTAGACTCTTTAGCATCCTGTGCCTGTCGGCATTGGTCGGCTGTCAGATGAAGGCACCTGCCGACGTCGACAGCGGGGCGCACCGGCTTCCCCCGGCCGAAAGCAATGCCCTGCACGAACACTTCCACTACAAAGCCGACGGCAGCATCTTGGTGAGCGGCCATCGGGGCGGGCGCGAAAAGGGCTTTCCCGAAAACTCTATCGAAGGTTTCGAGAACGTACTGCGCCAGTTGCCTGCTTTCTTCGAGATCGACCCCCGTCTCACGAAAGACAGCGTCGTCGTGCTGATGCACGACGCCACCTTGGACCGCACCACCACTGCCTCCGGCCGGCTTTGCGACTATACCTGGGCCGAGCTGCAGGAAGTGCGCCTGAAGGATTATGACGGCAACGTCACCCCATGCCGCATCCCCACATTGGAAGAAGCCATTGTGTGGAGCAAGGGAAAGACCGTCATCAACCTCGACAAGAAAGACGTGCCCATGGAGCGCATCGTCTCACTTATCCGTAAGCACAAAGCAGAAGACCACGTTATGCTGACGGTACATACCGGCGCCCAGGCGCGTTACTATTACGACCGCCTGCCAGGCATCATGCTGTCGGTCTTCATGCGCAACGACGCCGAGTACGAAGACATGGCCATCTCCGGCGTGCCCTGGGCGAGCATGATAGCCTATGTGGGACCTACCATCGACGAGACCAACCGCCACATCGTAGAACGACTGCACCGCTTGGGTGTGCGTTGCATGATATCCGTGGCACCCACCCACGACCGCTTGAAGGCCGAAGCCGAACGTGCAGACGGCTACCGCCAGGAGATAGGGAAACACCCCGACATCATAGAAACCGATATACCCACAGAAGTATGGAAAGCGCTAAAATAACTCTTACACTGGATGCCTCGGTCATCGAGGCGCTATACAAAGCAATAAAAGACAGCTATATGAAACAACAGCATCATGGCCTGTCGCGGGTAGAGAAAGCCCTGCAGGCCGCCAGCGATACAAAAGCCTTGCTGATAGGCAGCGGCATCATTGCCGAAGCAGGACGGCTGTTCGGAGAGCAGTTTCCCGGACAGACAGCGGTCGTGGTAGCCGATGCCACCACCTTCGAAGTGGCCGGTCGCCAGGTGCAGCAGGTATTGCAGGCCGCCGGCATCGCACAGTTGCCGCCCTTCGTATTCACCGACCCCGGCTTGTATGCCCGTTACGATTACATCGACCGTCTGACGGATTTTCTGAAGGGTAACAACGCCATACCAGTGGCCGTAGGCTCCGGCACCATCAACGACCTGACGAAGTTGTCCGCCCACTTGGCAGGTCGCCGTTACATGACGGTGGCTACCGCCGCATCCATGGACGGCTATACGGCTTTCGGCGCCTCCATTACGAAAGACGGTGCCAAGCAGACCTTCAGTTGCCCGGCTCCGCAGGCCGTGTTGGCCGATATAGACATCATTCGTCATGCCCCTGCGCAAATGACGGCCGCAGGCTATGCCGACCTGTTTGCCAAGGTCACTGCCGGTGCCGACTGGATTTTGGCCGACTGGATGGGCATTGAACCCATCGACAACCAGGCATGGAGCATTGTGCAAGACGGGCTGAAAGATGCTTTGTCCGACCCTGAAGGTGCGCGTTGCGGCCATAGTGGCGCCATCGAACAGCTGATAGAGGGGCTGATGTTGGGCGGGTTTGCCATGCAGTGGGCCAAGTCGAGTCGCCCGGCTTCGGGTGCAGAACACCAGTTCAGCCACTTATGGAATATGGAGCATCACCTCAACCATGGGCAAACGGTGTCCCACGGCTTCCAAGTCAGTATCGGTATGCTGGCTGTCACGGCTTTCTACGAGCAGGTGCTGAACACGTCTTTCGAAGACCTCGATGTAGAAGCCTGTTGCGACCGCTGGCCTGCTGCTGAAGACATAGAAGTGCGTGCCCGCGAGATGTTTAAAGGCACCGATTTTCCGAACATTGGGGTGGTGGAAACTCGCGCCAAGGCGGTGACCCGCCAACAGCTGGCTGCCCAATTGCAGCAACTGAAGGATTATTGGCCGCAAATACGTCAGCGCTTGACCGATCAGTTGTTGCCTTATAAAGAAGTCAAGCATCGTCTGCAGCTGGTTGGTGCTCCTACCGAGCCTGAGGAAATAGGCATTACTCGTCAAAGGCTGCGCGATTCGTTTGTGAGGGCGCAGTACATCCGCCGTCGTTTCACCGTGCTCGACCTTGCTGTGCGTACCGGGTACATGAACCGTTGGCTCGACGCACTGTTTGGCAAGGGAGGCATTTGGGAAATCTGACGAGCTTTCTTCTTTCAGTTTTCAATGGGATAACATGAAAGCGTTTAGTCAACGTCTTTATATACCAACGTCTAAAAACATAGAACAATGAGTGATAACAGTTTTTATCAGAGTTTGCCGGCCGAAGAAAGTAAGCGCTTCAAGTACTGGCAGCGGCGTACCATCATAGCCAGTATGATTGGTTATGCGTTATTCTACTTCGTGCGGAAGAACCTGAGCATAGCCATGCCCGGCATGCAAGAGGACTTGGGCATTACTAAGACCGATTTGGGCTTGTTTCTCACCTTGCATGGCTTGATTTATGGGGTGTCGAAGTTTGCCAATGGGTTTATAGGCGACCGTGTGAATGCCCGTTACTTCATGGTGACGGGGTTGGTGCTGTCGGCTGTGTGCAACATTATTTTCGGTTTTAGCGCGGCTGTGCTGGTGTTTGGCATTGTGTGGATGCTGAACGGGTGGTTTCAAGGCATGGGCTTTCCGCCTTGTGCACGCTTGCTGACACATTGGATTCCGCCTACCGAACTGGCTACCAAGATGTCCATCTGGAACACGTCGCACTCTATCGGTGCAGGTATTGTGGTGATATTCTGCGGGTATGTGGTAAGCCTGGGCTGGCGGTGGTGTTTCTTTCTGCCGTCTGTTGTGGCGCTATTGGGAGCTGTTTACCTGTGGTTTGCCTTGCGCGATACGCCGAAATCCGTAGGCTTGCCCGAGATTCGGGTTGCCGCTGAGCAGCAGGAGCCGGAGAAGGATGATGTGGCTTTCAAGCAGATTGTCCGTCGGAAGGTTTTCGGCAATCCCTATATATGGATTATTGCTGTGGCCAATTTCTTTGTGTATACTGTGCGTTACGCCGTACTCGACTGGGGGCCTACGCTACTCAGCGAGTGGAAACACGTCAACATAGAGCATGCCGGCTGGATGGTGGCTGCCTTCGAGGTGTCGGGTATTCTGGGCATGCTGGCTGCGGGTTGGGCTACCGACCGTGTATTTGGCGGGCGCGGGCCACGCACGTGTGTGGTGTGCATGGCTGCGGCCACGGTGTTTATCGGGCTGTTTTGGGCGATGGATGCTCCGCCCATCTGGCTGGCTACCCTTGTGCTGGGTGCGGCCGGTTTCTGCATCTACGGGCCTCAGGCGTTGGTAGGCATTGCTGCGGCCAATCTGGCCACGAAGCAGGCTGCTGCTACGGCTGTAGGCTTTACGGGCCTGTTCGGCTATGCCAGTACCATCCTTTCGGGTTGGGGACTGGGTATGCTGGTCGAGTCGTTCGGGTGGAATTATGCCATCGGTGTATTGATTATCATAGCCCTGGCTGGTACGGCTGCCTTCGTGCTGGCATGGCCTGCCAAGGCTGACGGTTACGGAAAGGAGGAGAAATAGTATGGAGGGAGTTGTCAACGGTATCTATTTGCCGCCGCCGGCGGGCATACAGGCTTTATCGAGGCGGCTGAAGCAGATAAAGCATGTGGCGCTGGATATGGACGGGACTATTTACAACGGGCGTACGTTGTTCCCCTTTACCAATCCTTTTCTGGCCAGGCTGAAGGAGCTGGGCATTGGCTACTCGTTTCTCACGAACAATCCTTCGAAGAGTGTGGCCGACTACGTGGTGCACTTGCGCAAGATGGGGGTGGAGGCGTCGGCCGACGACTTTTACACCTCGGCGCAGGCTACGATAGACTTCTTGAAGGCTGAGTGCCCCGAAGTGAAAAGCCTCTTTATATTGGGTACGCCCAGTATGGTCAGGGAGTTTGAGGGGGCAGGTTTCCGTTCGGCTGCCGACAGCAGCCAGGATGAGCCCGACGCGGTGGTGGTGAGCTTCGACTTGACGCTGACTTACAACCGTCTGTGCCGGGCGGCCTGGTGGATAAAGCAGGGGAAGTTTTACGTGGCTACCAATCCGGACAAAGTGTGCCCCACTGATGAGGAGACGGTGCTGGTGGATTGCGGTTCCATCTGTCACAGCCTGGAGCATGCTACAGGGCGCATGCCCGATGTGGTGGTGGGAAAGCCCGATCCCCGCATGCTGAACGGCATCATGCAGCGTTATCGTTTGCAGCCCTCGCAGGTGGCCATGGTGGGCGACCGTATTTATACGGACTTGCTGATGGCCTATCGGGCGGATGCCTTGGGCGTGCTGGTGCTTTCCGGCGAGACCGACCTGGAAACGGCGCGCACCAGTCATCCCGTGCCCGACCTTATTATCCAGGATTTGAGTGTGTTCGACCGCCTGCTGGAGGCTGTGTATGAGCCTTCGTTCAGCGAGGTGCCTTAAGCGGATGGGTGGTGTAGTATCACTGTCCGGATAGCGTTGGGACGCCAGCACGATAGCATAGTATCGCTATCGTGCTGGCGTCCCAACGCTAATAACCCTTTGTTTTAAAGCAGTTTGAAGCGGTAGCCTTCTTCCTTCAGGAAGTCGATGGCGCGGGGCAGGGCGTAGGCCAGATTGCCGTTGTGCCACGACTTCAGCGAGTCGTGGAAGGTGATGATGGAGCCGTTGCGGGCGTAGCGCATCACGTTGGCCAGCACTTGGGGCGGGCGCAGCTTGCGGCTGTAGTCGCGAGTGACGAGGTCCCACATCACGATGCGGTAGTGTTTCTTCAGCACCATGTACTGGCTCCACGTCATGTGCCCGTGGGGCGGGCGGAACAGCAGGGGCTGCAGGGCCTGTTCCAGCCGGGGGGACGGTGTGGGGCAGGCCTGGCGCATGTATTGCTGTGCCTTATCGGTGTTGGTGAGGTAGCTTTTGAAGGTGTTCTCGAAGCCGCGGATGTGGTTGAACGTGTGGTTGCCGATGCGGTGCCCTTGTTCCACCACTTGGCGGAATACGTCGGGATGCTTGCGTATGTTGTCGCCTACCATGAAGAAGGTGGCTTTCACGTCCTTTTGCTCCAGCAGCTTCAGTACCCAGGGGGTGACTTCGGGGATGGGGCCGTCGTCGAAGGTGAGGTAGACGGCGTGCTCGTCGGGGTTCACCCGCCACAGGGCACTGGGGTATAGCTTCCGGAGTAGCTCGGGAGGTTGTTCAATCAGCATAGGCCTGTCGTCTGTTTATTCCATCCGTTCCATGTAGAGGTTGTATATTTCGTCTACCTTGGGGGTGTAGATGTCGACCAGGGTGGAGTGGTATTGCTTCATGATTTTCACTACGGCATCGAGCAGCGCCCAGTTGTATTCCAGCTCGCTGGTGGAGTACATGAACTTGCGGTCGCTCAGGCTGAGGTACCAAGTGCAGTACTCTACGGCCTTGTCGGCCAGGGCCTGGATGATTTCGTCGCCTTTCTCCATGTCGCCCAGCCGGTACCAGCATTCGGCCAGCTGTGCGGCTCCGTTTTGCCAGTCGTAGGGGATGTTGTAGGCGGGCAATACCTTCTCTGCATACTCCAGGGCAGCCTTCGCCTTGTCGTTCTTGCCTTCGACCAGCAGCTGCTGCACGAGTTGGGCGAAGATGCGGCGGTGTGTGTGGCACATGCGCATGGCGTTTTCGTCGATGTAGAGGCCGGGTTTGTCCACGCCGCCGTACTTGAACTTGTGCATCAGGTTGTCGTACATCTTCTCGCTGTCTACCTTCACGCCTGTCTTTCCGGTGTCGAAGGGGGTGAAGCGGTAGGCCAGGCCTTCCTGTACGAGGTGGTTGCCCATGTTCAGCTGGTTTTCCGTGCCTACGGTGACGGCTATGTAGAGCGGGCGCTCCCAGTTGGATTCGGCCAGCATTTCAAGCATCATCAGTTCGCTCTTGTACAGGGCTTGCTTGCCTTTCAGGGAGATGGTCATGTAGTCGGGTATGCTGTCGCCGGGTATGAGCATGCCGCTGCGGCGCACGGCTTCCTTGTCTACCTTGATGACGATGCTGTCGGTGGGAATCACCTTCAGGTCTTGGTCTTTGGGGTTGCGCACCCAGTGCTTCAGGATGTTTTTCAGCTCGTAGGGATTTTCGCCAAACTCTTTCTCCACGTTCACCAGTGCTTCGGGGTTGCCGTCGAGTGCCTGCTTGCGTCCTTCGGCATAGAGGGCGTCGATGCTGGGCTTGAACTCGGGGCGGATGGGGATGTACTCGTTGGTGCCTTCCACATACTCCGAGCGGTTCCAGGTGATGGGCAGCGAGGGTGAGTCGTAGGCCGGGCGACGCATCTGGTCGATGTACCAGTCGGTCTGCAGGTAGCTGAGGTTGCAGGTGCGCGCGTCGGGGCGGAAGCCTTCGGTGTCTTGCCCGTACCACAGGGGGAAGGTGTCGTTGTCTCCGTTGGTGAAGATGACGGGGTTTCCGCTCTCCTGCAGCGACATCAGGTAGTTGTAGCCGAAATCGCGTGCCATGTAGCGGTCGCTGCGGTCGTGGTCGTCCCACGTCTGGCTGGCCATTTGTATGGGCACGAGCAGGCAAAGTGCCGTCACGGCAAGGGCGGCGGGCAGTGCGGGGCGCAGGGCCGGCATCCAGGTGCCTTGGTTCCAGGCTGCCAGTTGCTCGGCAGTCCAGTCTTTGCGTGCTTGCTTATTGGTCAGTTTGTTTAGCAGTTGGGTCAGTCCGGCTACGCCCATGCCTATCCAAATGGCAAAGGCATAGAACGAGCCGGCGTAGGCATAGTCGCGTTCGCGCGGTTGCGATGGGGTCTGGTTCAGGTAGAGCACAATGGCGATGCCCGTCATGAAGAACAGGAAGAACACTACCCAGAACTGCTGCACGCCCTTGCGTCCACGGTAGGCTTGCCACAGCAGTCCGATGACGCCCAGCAGCAGCGGCAGGCAGTAGAACACGTTGTGCCCTTTGTTGTCTTTCAGTTCCTGGGGCAGCAGGGTTTGGTCGCCCACCCGCCAGTTGTCTATGAAGGGGATACCGGTTATCCAGTTGCCGTGCTCAATCTCGCCGAAGCCTTGTATGTCGTTCTGCCGTCCGGCGAAGTTCCACATGAAGTATCGCCAGTACATCCAATTGAGTTGGTAGGAGAAGAAGAACTTGATGTTCTCCCACTGCGTGGGTATGTTTACCATCACCATTTCGCCGCATTGGTCGTAGGGCACGTCGTGTCCCTTGATGTCTTGCCAGGCCAGGTATTGCGAGGTGTGCAGGCTGCTGTACATGCGGGGGAACAGCATGTTCTGCGCATATTCGTACTCTATGCGTCCGGGCACTTCGATGTAACTGTCTTTTTCGTCGGGCGAAGTCTTCTCCTTGCGGATGAACTTGGTGCCGTTGTATGAGATGCGGGGCTCGCAATATCCGTCTTTCACGTCGAGCGCCACTTTAGAGGAGTAGGCAGGGCCGTAGAACAGCGGACGTGTGCCATACTGCTCGCGTCCCAGGTATTCGCCCAGCGTGAAGATGTCTTCGGGCGAGTTCTGGTCCATGGGCGGGTTGGCGGTAGAGCGGATGACAATCAGTGCATACGACGAGTAGCCCACTACGATGAGCATGGTGCAAAGTAATGCCGTGTTGAGCGTGCGTGCGCTGACGCGCCATTTCTCCTTTATATTTGCCTGCGTCTTGGGGTTGAGGTAGAGCCACAGCAGGGCTATCACGATGAGGCCGATGACTACCGCTCCGGCTCCGTGCCCGTAGAAAGGGATGCCCAGCAGGGCGATGGTGAGAATGAACGACAGGGCCATGCGCAGCTTGTTGCGGTTCTGGTAGCTTTCGTACACGCCCCAGATGAGCGATGCGGCCAGCACTACGATGTAGACGATGACGCCCGTGTTGAACGGCATGCCCAGCGTGTTGACAAACAGCAGCTCGAACCATCCGCCCACCTTCACGATGCCCGGCACGATGCCATACAGCACTACGGCCACCAGCACCGCCGAGCCCAGCAGGGCCAGCAGGGAGCCTTTGGCATTGGCATTGGGCACCTTCTTATAGTAATATACCAGTACAATGGCAGGCAAGCACAGCAGGTTGAGCAAGTGCACGCCTATGGAGAGGCCCGTGAGGTAGGCTATGAGTACCAGCCAGCGGTCGCTGTGCGGCTGGTCGGCCACGTCTTCCCACTTCAGGATGAGCCAAAATACGATGGCGGTGAACAGCGACGAGAAGGCATAGACCTCGCCCTCGACGGCCGAGAACCAGAAGGTGTCGCTGAACGTGTAGGCCAATGCGCCCACCAGTCCGCTGCCCATGATGGCTACGATTTGTCCCGTGCTGATGTTGTTCTCGTCCGTCACCACTAGCTTGCGCACCAGGTGCGTGATGGTCCAGAACAGGAACAGTATGCATGCCGCGCTCATCAGCGCGCTCATGTAGTTCACCATCTTGGCCACTTCCGACGCGTCGGAGGCGAATTGCGAGAACAAGTTGGCCACCAGCATGAAGAACGGCGCGCCGGGCGGGTGTCCTACTTCCAGTTTGTATCCGGTGGTGATGAACTCGGGGCAGTCCCAGAAACTGGCGGTCGGCTCTATGGTCATGCAATACACCACGGCCGCTATGAGGAAGGCCAGCCACCCCATGAGGTTGTTTATCGTCCTGTACTGTTTCATTCCGTAGAAAGCATTTTTTTACGTTTAAGCCGCAAAGATAATGATTTCCATCTGAAACACGGGGCGGTGGGGGCGATTATTAACGTATGATAGGAGATTTAGAGCGGGTACATTAGTACTCCGTCACTGCCGTCTTAGCGCTCCGTCGCTATCGCGTTAGCGCTCCGTCACTATCACGTTAGCGCTCTGTCGCTATCAAACCGGCCTTCCGATGCTGTCTGGTAGCGGACACGTTCCCCTTCGAATGGCAAAGTGTTGTGCCGATGTTTCCGATGCAGGCATGAAATGTAGCATTCTTACGCAGAAAAGAAGAACGTAGACAAAAAAGCCTTATATTTGTCCACGCCCTTTCGGCCGACAGGGTAACGCTTGTCCCTGCCGATACTTTTTCTAACGACTTATTAACATACAACCTGGTTCTATGAAACGGAAAACCCTTTTCTCCCTTCTCCTCCTTTGCGCCGCCACGACTCTGGGCGCCAAAGTGAAGCTGCCTGCCCTGGTGGGCGACAACATGATG
>CALUIF010000214.1 GCA_944320635.1 uncultured Bacteroides sp.
GTATCTCATTTTTTTCTATTATCTTTGTGCCACTAAAGTAATTCTTTTTGCACATGAAATACCTATACATCATATCCCTTGCCCTAACACTTTGTCAAGGCGGAGGCTTGGGCGCCCAGGAGAAAAAAACAGGCTTCTTCGATCGTGTGAAGCACATGTTCTCGACAGAAATACGGATAGACAGCTACACTTTCAAGGATGGTTCGGTTTATACCGGCGAGATGAAGGGGCGTCGACCCTACGGGCGGGGACGTACCGTCTTCAAGAGCGGTGATGTCTACGAGGGACAGTACGTCAAAGGCAAGCGGCAAGGTTATGGTGTTTACACTTTTCCCGATGGCGAGCGCTACGAGGGTGAGTGGTTCGACGATCGCCAACATGGTCATGGCGTATACTACTTCATGAACAACAATCGCTACGATGGCGAGTGGAGCGAAGACTTCCAGCATGGCCGGGGGGTGATGACCTACTACAACGGAGACGTTTACGACGGGCAGTGGGTGCGCGACAAGCGAGAAGGCCAAGGCTCTTATACATGGAAGAACGGCTCGACTTACGTGGGCACTTGGAAGAACGACAAGAAAGACGGCAAAGGAGTCTTGACGTGGAACGATGGCAGCAGGTATGATGGTGAGTGGCAGAACGACATGCGCGAAGGAGAAGGTACTTTTGAGTATGCCAATGGCGATAAGTACGTGGGCGAATGGAGCAACGATATGCAACACGGCCATGGCACTTACTATTTTCACACCGGCGACCGCTATGAAGGCGACTACGTGCAGGGCGAACGTACCGGTCAGGGTATCTACTACCATGCCAACGGCAACAAGTACGTGGGTAGCTTTAAAGACGGCAAGCAAGATGGCAACGGGGTATTTACGTGGGCCAATGGCGCCGTGTACGACGGTGGTTGGAAAGATAACTGCCGCGACGGCTATGGAACCTACAAGTGGCAGGTGGGCGACTTGTACGAAGGTGAGTGGAAGGCCGACAAATTCAATGGTCAGGGTACCCTACAGATGGCCGATGGTACTCGCTATACCGGAGGGTTTGTCGACGGCTTACAAGACGGTCACGGCGTGCAGGTGGACAAGAACGGTGTCACCATTGAAGGTACCTTCAAGCAGGGCAAGAAAGACGGCACTTTTGTGGAGAAAGACAAGGACGGAAAAGTGATCCGCACACGTACTTACAAGATGGGGCGGCTGGAGAGTGAAAAAGCTGCAGAGTAAGGTCGTGCATGCCGACATCAGCAAGCGGTTTTAGTGAGGTGGTCGCCTGCCTTATTTTTCCCAGTTAGGAAAAAAATCTTTCTAGGTTAGGAAAGTTTTCTTCCCTGAGCGGGCAAATATATGGAAGGAGTTTAAATTCACCCGCACTTAGCATACAACATGCAATAGAAAAAATAGCAGGAAGAGTGACCGAAGAAGAAAAGCTTGATTCAAGCCTTGTTTGAACGGCGCAACGGACTGAAACGAACTGGCGAAAGTGGTACAGCAAACAAAGGTGTGTTTTTGACTCCTTGGCAACAGTCACAGTAACTCCCCCTTTAGGAACAGTCACTGCGACCATTGGGAAAGCGAGTCTTTAAGTCCGAAAGCCCGAACTTCGCTCACCAGACGCACCTATACTCTTTCTTGCCCGCACTTGCCCTTCCGCGTACAGTACCTTACGCACTGCGCACAGATGTCGTAACCCAGCATTGCTCCCAGTATGAAGTCTTCTTCGGGAGTCAGTTGGTTTAGCGGACGGGTTGCAATGCAGCGTATGGCATGAATGCATTCCGGTTTCCCGAAAAACAGGTTGATCTTTTGGCTGTCTACCGGCTGAATCAAGTAATCAATCTTCTGGCTTTTCAGTCGTGCTATGGCAAAAGCCTCGTACTTTCGGTTTACAGTGTAAAGAATCATTTGCCGCACTCCCTTCTTGAACTCGTATACGTGGTTCAGGAAGACTTTCAGGTCGGCAGGCTGTATGTCGGGCGATGATGGCATAGGCATGGGCATGGCGGAAGGAATAAGCAGGGGATGAATGTTACAGTTTGTCTTTGAAGCCGGCCAGCCAAGCGTCTATGCGGGCATCGGTTTTGTCGCTTTCGTTTGTTTCGTCGAGGGCGAGGCCCACGAAGGCGCCATCGGCTACGGCAATGGACGACTCAAACGAATATCCGTCTGTACTCACCCGGTTGCCAAGGAAGGTGCATCCGCTTTCCCTCAACTCCTCGTACAGTATGCCGATACCGTCGCAGAAGGTGTCGCAATAAGATTCTGAATCGCCGCAGCCGAACAGAGCCACGAATTTGTCCGAGAGGTCGGCTTTCTTCAGCTCTTTGATGGCGTCATACCAGTCGTCCTGCAGTTCGCCGCTTCCCCACGTCGATGTGCCCAGAATCAATACCTCGTAGCTGCCGGCCAAGGCGGTGGTCAGTTTGGCCGCGCTATGCACATCGGCAGCGTCTACTCCCAGTTTCTCGGCTATCCGTGTAGCCAACTCTTCGCAGGTTCCGGTGCTGGAACCATAAAAAATACCAGTCTTTTTCATTGTGTTCTGTCTTGATGAATTACTCTGCAAAGAAACGCTTTTCTTCGCTTTGCCGAAATACCCAATAATGGGGGTTTTACTTCCACTCTAATCCCCATTTCTAATGATTTACCAAGTGAACGTGTGGCTGCAAGGCTTGCCGTGGGCTGTTTTTAGTTTGTTGGGAGCTATTTATAGTATAGACTTTGTTGCGGGCATGTGGCAGATTGTGTATCTTTGCGCCCTCAAAAAGGATAACAAGACACGAGAACAATGACAGAACAAGAAACCACCCTCCTTATCCGCAGAAAACTGGACTTATTGCTTCGCACCGGCAAGCTGCTGGTAGAGAGCGCTGCCGACACCAACCGTGTGGTGCGCAACATGAACCGTGTGGCAGCCTACTTGGGCTTGCCCGAAGACAAGCTGCACATGGAAGTGAGCTACACCATGCTGATGGCCAACTTGAGCGATGAGGCCCACTCCTATTCCAAGTTCCAGAAGTGTACCAACCACGGGGTCAACATGACCGCCATATCCGAAATCAGCAAGTTGTCGTGGCGTGCCATTGAAGAAGACTATTCGCTGGACCGCTACGAGGAAGAGCTGGAGCGCATCCGCACCAAGAAGCGCAATTACCGCCCGTGGCTGGTGGCTGTCTGCGCGGGCTTTGCTTGCGGGGGATTCTGCAAGCTGTTCGGGTGCGACTGGGTGGCTTTCCTCTTTGCCTCGGTCTGTGCGTTTATAGGGTTCAACGTAAGGGCGCGGTGCATCGGCTTCGGCATCAACCACTACATGAGCATAGCCATTGCGGCGCTGGTGGCTACGTGCCTAGCCTACACGTCGGCCTTCACGGGATGGTCGGCCACGCCCTATCATCCGCTGCTGGCCTGTGCCTTGTTCATTGTGCCGGGGGTGCCGCTCATCAACTTTGTGGACGATATGATTGACAACTACATACAGGTGGGTATCACGCGGGCGGTGAATACTTGCCTGATACTGTGCTCCATGGCCTTTGGCATTGTGCTGGCCATGCGTCTGCTGGCCATGGAGGATGTGGTGATAGACCGGAAGTTCAGCGAGCTGAGCATGGTGCCGCACGACTCGTACTACGTGTATGCCATTGCCGCGGCCATTTCGGCCATGGGGTTCTCCATGATATTCAACATACAGCGGCGCCTGCTGTGGGTGGTGGCCGTGGGCGGCATGCTGGCCGTGTGTACCCGCAACTTTGTGAACTTTGAGTTGGGTTACGGACCTGTGGCCGGGTCGTTCATGGGCGCCTTGGTGGTAAGCCTCATTGCGGTGAAGGCGGTGCATTGGTTTCATGTGCCCAACCACGTGCTCACCATACCGTCGGTCATCCCCATGATACCGGGGGTGCTGATGTACCGTTCGCTGTTCGGACTGATTAACATGACCGGTGTGGTGGGCGAGGTGACGGCGGTGGTGTTCAACGGCATCAACGCGTCGCTCATCGTCATCTGCATTGCGTTGGGGGTGGCGGTGCCCAATATCTTTGCCCGGCGGTACATTGCCAAGGACCGCCGCCGTTTCCTCGAGGAGGAGTTGCAGAAGCGGCGGGAGCGGGGCAAGTTCATCGAGTGGTAAGCAGGCGGGCGGAAGCAGCGGGAAAAGCAAGGGGGATGCAGCCATCTGCATCCCCCTATTATATATATGGTGTAGCCCGGCGACTACTTCAGCGCCTCGGCCACTGCACTTTGCAGCTCGTCGCCATGCAGGCCGCGCTGCAGGATGGTGCCGTCGGGGCCGATGAGCAGGGTGTGGGGTATGCTGCTCACGGCGTAGAGCTGTGCGCCCTCGCACTGCCAGTACTTCAGGTCGGACATCTGGGGCCAGGTGATGCCCAGTTGCTCGATGCCCTTCTTCCACGACTCGGCGTCGCGGTCGAGCGACACGCCTACTATCTCCAGGCCTTTGCCCTTGTACTGCTTGTACAGCTCTACGAGGTTGGGCATCTCGCGGCGGCAGGGTCCGCACCAGCTGGCCCAGAAGTCCACGAGCACCACTTTGCCTTGGCCGGCGTAGTCGGAGAGCTTCACGGGCTTGCCGTCGGGCGTCTGCATCTCGAAGTCGGTGAACTTTTGGCCGGGGGCGGTGGCCTTCATCTTCTCGACGTTGTCCTTGATGCGGACGATGTCGGCGTCCTGGGCAAATTGTGCCGGTATCTGCGCCATGAGCGGCTCCAGCTCGTCGAGTTCCATCTGGTAGTAGTTCTGCTTCAGCAGGTAGATGCCGGCGGCGTTGCCGATGTTCTGGCCGATGGCTTGCTTGGTGGCCTCGGTGAGCTGCTCGCTCAGGTCTTCCAGCTCGTCGGTCTTGGCCTGGCGCTGGTCGGGGGTGAGGGTGGTGTCGGCCATCTGCTCATAGATGTCGCTCATCTGGGTGCTGATGCCGTTCAGCTTGTCGCGCACGGCCTGGTAGGCGTCGTTGGCGGGCGTGCCGGTGGCCGAGCTCGATGCTTCGGAGAGGTTCACCTTGATGTCGCCGTTCTCCAGGAAGAAGTCCATGGCCACGGTGCATTGCTCGGGGGCGAGGTGGGTGAG
>CALUIF010000215.1 GCA_944320635.1 uncultured Bacteroides sp.
CCGGCCTCGCGCACAGCGGCTTCGGAGCCGTACTTGATGTAGTCGTCGTACTTGATGACTTCGGCGCGGATAAAGCCTTTCTCGAAGTCGGTGTGGATTACCCCTGCGCACTGCGGGGCTTTCCAGCCGCGGCGGTAGGTCCAGGCCTTCACTTCCATCTCGCCGGCGGTGATGAACGTCTCCAGGTTGAGCAGGCGGTAGATGGCTTTGATGAGGCGGTTGCAGCCGCTTTCCTCGAGGCCGAGGTCTTCGAGGAACATCTGTTTCTCCTCGTAGCTGTCCAGTTCGGCGATGTCGGCCTCGGTCTGGGCGGAGATGACCATGAGCTGGGCGTCTTCGTCCTTGATGGCCTGGCGCACCTGCTCTACGTAGGCGTTGCCGGTGGCGGCGCTGGCGTCGTCCACGTTGCACACGTAGAGCACGGGCTTGGTGGTGAGCAGGAACATTTGTTTGGCGCAGGCTTCTTCGTCTTCGTTCTCCGGGCTGACGGTGCGGGCGCTGAAGCCTTGTTCGAGGGCGGCTTTGTAGCGCAGCAGCAGGCCGTATTCCGTCTTGGCCTGCTTGTCGCCGCCTACTTTGGCTTGCTTTTCCACGCGTTTCAGGCGGTTTTCCACCGTCTCGAGGTCTTTCAATTGCAGCTCGGTGTCAATGATTTCCTTGTCGCGCACGGGGTCGACGGAACCGTCCACATGGACGATGTTGCCGTTGTCGAAGCAGCGCAGCACGTGTATGATGGCGTCGCACTCGCGTATGTTGCCCAGGAACTGGTTGCCCAGTCCCTCGCCCTTGCTGGCTCCTTTCACCAGTCCGGCGATGTCCACGATGTCGCACACGGCGGGCACGATGCGTCCCGGGTGGACGAGTTCGGCCAGGCGGGTGAGCCGTTCGTCGGGCACGGACACTTGGCCCATTTGGGCGTCGATGGTACAGAATGGAAAGTTTGCCGCCTGCGCCTTTGCGCTCGACAGGCAGTTGAAAAGGGTGGATTTGCCCACGTTGGGCAGTCCCACGATACCTGCTTTTAATGCCATAGCTATATTTTTAGTTTTACGATTGACGTTGTTTTACGACGCGCAAAGGTACTGATTTCTTGTGTATACGCCAAGCGGATTCTGTGGATTCCACCCCCTTGTGATAGCGATACTGCGCTATCGCGACAGCGTAGTATCACTATCACGATAGCGCAGCACCGCTATCCCGCCAGCGTTCCGTTGCTGTTTTTCCCGTGGTTATTTGCCGGTTTGCCGCACGGTGTACACCAGCTCGATGCCTTTGCCGGAGTATTGCCGGTCGACGGGGTTGTTCCAGTGTTCGGCCACGCCGAGCGAGGGTAGGGGAAGGCCGTCGCCTTCGGGGTCGTAGCGGGTGCCCGAAGGGGGGCGGTTGGCCTGGGCGGCTTCCATGAGGTACATGTCGGAATAGTTCACGTCGGGCATGTCGGGAAACTGGCTGATGAGCAGGTCGTTGCCCACCATGTCGATGGCCACGGGGTCGAGGCTGCCCAGCAATGAGCAGGGCCACTGGCCGCGGAAGGGCTCCATGCTCCAGCGGGGGGCGGGGATGCCGTCTACCTTCTTGCAGCCATAGAGGGCGTCGATGAGCCACAGTACGGTCTTTCCGCCCAAGTCGCGGTGGCCCATGAAGTCTACGAAGGTGATGTACTTGGGCTGCCCGTCGCGGCTTTGGTTGAAGTTGTTGTGGAAGTTCTTGCGCCAGTCGGCGTGGATGCTCATGGTGCCGTACCAGTTTTTGCCGCATAGCGTGACGCCCTGTCCCACGTGCCCCTTCAGCAGTGCCATGTTGATGACGTACTTCGCGTCGGTAAAGGCGGTGGCGATGCCGCGTGCCAGCTGTCCGTTGTCGGCAGAGTAGGTCATGGCGTCGGGCTTGAAGGTGGCTTTCTGGCGGCCGTCGCCTCCCTGGTTGTCCACGAAGACGACGTCGGGGTAGCTGTCCTTGCACTTACGGTAGAGGCTGTGGGTGATGAAGCGGCTGGGTTCGGCCACGGTGATGCACTCCTGGGGCACGCCGGCGTCTTCTATCAGCGACTTCAGCAGGGCCAGCACCATGTGGGGCGAGGCGTTGATTTCGGGGCTGTCGTCGTGCGAGTAGGTGTTGTTGTTGTTCACCTTGATGGCGATGCGTTCGCCTGCGGTGTAGCCGCGTGTGCCGCGTCCCTGCCGGCGGTTGAAGTGCTCGAAGATGGCTTTCCAGGCATCTCCTGCGAGGTCTTTGCCGGTGAGGGTGCAGAGGGTCTGTCGCACGAGCCAGTCGCAGGCAGACTGGTCGTTGTAGCGGTCGAGGAACCAGAAGTCCTCCCCGCCGTCCCACGTGGCGGCTCCGGGGGCATGGCTCCAGGCCACTCGTCCGGGCATGATGCCGCGGGGCGTGCCCACGGGCTCCATGGGGGCGAGGCATTGTTTCACTTGGGGTTGGGAGGCGGATGTTTGTGCCTGTTGCGCCCGTGCCTGGATGGCGGGAGCGGCGGCCAGCAGCACGGCCAGCAGGGCGGGCAGCGCGCGGCGCAGGGGGGTGGGTGTTGTTGAGGTTTTCATGCGTTAGGGAATGTTGTGGCGCGCGGTTCTCCGCGTGAGGGGTAAGGGCGGAGACAACAGCGGCTGCTCCCTTTCCGTAGCTTTCGGTACGGTGTGGTGTGCAGCCGTTGTCTGGCGATATTATGTTTTTACTACGTTGTCTTTACGCCTGTGTCAGAAGCGGTACATGGCCGAGAGGAGGGGTACAAACTGGCTGT
>CALUIF010000216.1 GCA_944320635.1 uncultured Bacteroides sp.
CCCTCGCGCCACTCCTCCTTATTGACATAAAAGGCAGGCACGGCCAGGCGCTCTGCACGCTGCAACACAAAGGCATCCACGCGGTTGGCCAGCACCAACTTTACTTCTGCCGTTTCCTTGTCACGAAAATAACGGACGATGTTCTCTGCATTCGTCCCGTTGCCTGATGCGAAAATAGCGATGTTTTTCTTCATAATTCAGTATTTTTATGCACAAAGTGCGAAAAAATGAGCAAAAAAGCGCATTTAATGCCCCAAATATTTGCGGGGTACGATAAATCTTCTTTCCTTTGCAGCGCAAAATTAAAGAATAAAAACTTAATTATTAATTTAAAACTTAAAGTTATGTCTGAAATTGCATCAAAAGTGAAAGCGATTATCGTCGATAAATTAGGCGTAGAAGAATCCGAAGTTACCAACGAAGCCAGCTTCACGAACGATCTGGGAGCAGATTCTCTTGACACGGTAGAGCTCATCATGGAGTTTGAGAAAGAGTTCGGCATCTCCATTCCCGATGACCAAGCCGAGAAGATTGGCACTGTAGGCGATGCCATCAACTACATCGAAGAGCACGCCAAGTAATTTTATCCGCGTTCACACATGGAATTAAAAAGAGTAGTAGTAACAGGTCTGGGCGCCGTTACTCCCGTTGGCAACACTGTACCCGAGTTTTGGGAAAACTTAGTCAACGGGGTTAGCGGAGCCGGGCCTATTACTCATTTTGATGCGCACCTTTTCAAGACCCAGTTTGCGTGCGAGGTAAAGAACTTCGACGCTACGCAATACATTGACCGCAAAGAGGCACGCAAGATGGACCTGTACACGCAATATGCCGTGGCTGTGGCCAAGCAGGCAGTGAGCGATTCGGGTCTTGACACCGAGAAGGAAGATTTGAACCGCATAGGCGTCATTTTCGGCGCAGGCATCGGCGGCATCCGCACGTTTGAGGAAGAAGCAGGCAACTATGCAAAGACCGGCCAGGAAGTGGGACCGAAATTCAACCCGTTCTTCATCCCGAAGATGATTTCGGACATTGCAGCAGGGCAGATATCCATGCTGTACGGCTTCCACGGGCCCAACTATGCCACCTGCTCGGCATGCGCCACCTCGACCAATGCCATTGCCGACGCTTTCAACCTCATCCGCCTAGGCAAGGCCAACGCCATTGTCACCGGAGGGTCGGAAGCAGCCATTGCAGCCTGCGGCGTAGGTGGTTTCAACGCCATGCATGCCCTGTCCACACGCAACGATTCGCCTGAAACGGCATCACGCCCCTTCAGCGCAAGCCGCGACGGCTTCGTGATGGGCGAAGGCGGCGGCTGCCTCGTGCTTGAAGAACTGGAGCATGCCAAGGCACGCGGCGCCAGGATTTATGCCGAAGTAGGCGGCGTGGGCATGTCGGCCGACGCATATCACCTCACAGCTTCACATCCCGAAGGCTTGGGTGCGAAACTGGTGATGCAGAATGCGCTGGAAGATGCCGGCATGACACCCGAAGATGTGGACTACATCAACGTGCACGGCACATCGACGCCCGTAGGCGACATCTCGGAGGTGAAAGCTATTCAGGAAGTGTTTGGAGAACATGCTTACAAGTTGAACATCAGTTCAACCAAGTCCATGACAGGCCACTTGTTGGGAGCTGCCGGCGCGGTAGAGGCCATAGCCAGCATACTTGCCATCAAGAACGGCATCGTGCCCCCCACCATCAACCACGAGGAAGGCGACAACGACGAGAACATCGACTACAACCTGAACTTTACGTTCAACAAGGCTCAAAAGCGCGATGTCAACGTGGCACTGTCCAATACCTTTGGCTTTGGCGGGCACAACGCATGTGTCATCTTCAAGAAGTACACGGAGTAAGTTAATTACGTAATTCGCTACATCATCGTGTTACGTAACCAGATAGATAAGATAAGGCTCCTGTTCCGCAAGGACAGAGAGTCTTATCTTTGTTTTTACCGCATACTGGGATTCATTCCCCGCGACATCAGCCTCTACCGGCAGGCATTGTTGCACAAATCCACCTCACTGAAGACGGAAAAAGGCAGCCCCATCAACAACGAGCGGTTGGAGTTTCTGGGCGATGCCATTCTCGACGCCATCGTGGCCGACTTGCTGTACAAGCACTTTGAAGGCCGCAAGGAAGGCTTCCTTACCAACACCCGCTCCAAAATAGTACAACGCGAGACACTGAACAAGCTGGCCGTAGAGATAGGACTGGACAAGCTGGTGAAGTACACCACACGCCCCTCGGTGCACAACAGCTACATGTATGGCAACGCCTTCGAGGCCTTCGTGGGAGCCATCTACCTGGACCAGGGCTACAAGCGGTGCAAGGAGTTCATGGAAAAGAAAATCTTCAGGCAATACATCGACCTCGACACCATGTCGCGCAAGGAGGTCAACTTCAAGTCGAAACTCATAGAGTGGAGCCAGAAACACAAGGTGGAGGTGAGTTTCGAACTTATCAACCAGTTTCAAGACAAGGACAACAGCCCCATGTTTCACACCGAGGTGCGCATAGAAGGCCTTACCGCCGGCACGGGCAAAGGCTACTCCAAGAAAGAATCGCAGCAGAACGCCGCCCGCATGGCACTGAAAAAAATGGGCAACGCAGCCTTCATTGCCCAAGTGAAAGAGGCCAAGGCCGGCGGGAAGGCCGCAACCCCCTGCCCTGCCCCGGCCATAAAGGAAGAAAGCACCCCGTCAGCCGAAGCAGATGCCCATGCGGCGGCCCTGGACGACTAAGTCCTCATCCTCAGTCACGAGCTTCAACTTGCCGGCCACCTCCGCCAGGGGGATGGACGACACTTCGTTGCCTTTGAGGCGCACCATGCGTCCGAAGTCGCGGTTGGCAATCAGCTCCGTGGCATGGCCGCCCATACGGGTGGAGAGGTTGCGGTCGAAGGCCGTGGGCGAACCGCCGCGCTGTATGTATCCCAGCACCGTCTCGCGGCTCTCGATGCCCGTCTCGGCCTCGATGGCGCGGGCTATGTACTCGCCGGCGCGGCTCTGGCCGTCGGTGGCGATACCTTCGGCCACAACGACGATGGAGTAGTTGCGCCCCTGCTTCACGCGGTTCAGTATGACGTCGGCTATGCGGTGTATGTCGTAGCTTATTTCGGGCAGCAGGATGACGTCGCCCCCACCGGCCATGCCCGAGTAGAGGGCTATCCAGCCGGCCTTATGCCCCATCACCTCAATGACCATGACGCGCTTGTGCGAGCTGGCGGTGGAGTGCAGGCGGTCGATGGCTTCGGTGGCAATGGTGACGGCCGAGTCGAAGCCGAAGGAAATGTCGGTGCCCCAGATATCATTGTCGATGGTCTTGGGCACCGACACGATGTTCAGCCCCATGGCCGCGAGCTTGGCCGCCGTCTTCTGCGTGCCGTTGCCGCCAATGCACACCAGGCAGTCCAGCCCCAGCTTCTCCATGTTCTTGCGGATGAGGGTGGGCTTGTCCATGCCGTCGATGGTGGCGCCGCCTTTTTTGAAGGGCTTCTCGCGCGAGGTGCCCAGCACGGTGCCGCCCAGGTTGAGCAGGCCGGAGAGCGACTTCTCCGTGAGCTGCTCCACGTCGCCCGTCAGCAACCCCTGGAAGCCGCTGTGTATGCCTATCACCTCCATCCCCCATTCGTTGATGGCTGTCTTGCTCACGCCACGGATGGTGGCGTTGATGCCGGGGCAGTCGCCCCCCGATGTCAGAATTCCGATTCTCATAATGCTTATTGGGTTTAAATATGTAAGTAAGTCTCAAGAATTAAATGAATATATCCTGTTATTTTTTAGACGCGGATTAAGCGGATGAGCGGATTTGTAATTTATAGGATTCAGTCGGATTCAGCATATGCTAAAAAAATAATCCGCATCATCCGCTTAATCCGCGTCTAAAAAATCAATGACCGGCATAGTATAAACTAAATATGAACAACTACTTATGCAAAATTAAAATGCGCGCAAGCGCGCAGTGGCGAGCTACAAGCTACGAGTGACTGCCGCAGTACTTGGAAACTTTACTTGCAGCTGCGGAGCCTCGTCATAGCGCCCCATCGCTAACAAGATAGCGTCCCATCGCTAACACGATAGCGACGGAGCGCTAACACGTTAGCGATCCGTCGCCAACAGATGCCTTGTGCGGTGGTCTTTACGGCGGTAAAGGTAGAAAAAAAAGGAGAAAAAGATAGAGAAGACAATAAATAAGATTATTTTTGCCACGGAATTTCTTGACTTCAAAAAACGGACGAAAGATGAACATTACCTCATTTCTGAACCGGGCGTACTTTACCCCCCGCCTGAAGGAGATTGAACAATACACCCACCGCAGTGCCGAGCTGCAAAGGAAGGTGCTGCAACGCCTCGTAGGCCTGGCCGCCGACACCGAGTGGGGACGACGATACGGCTACGCCACCATCCGCACTTACCAGGACTTCCACGACCGGCTGCCCATACAGACTTATGAAGAAGTGAAACCCTACGTGGAGCGCATGCGCCAGGGCGAACAGGGACTGCTGTGGCCTACGGAGGTGAAGTGGTTTGCCAAGTCGTCGGGCACCACGAACGACAAGAGCAAGTTCCTGCCCGTGAGCCGCGAATCCCTGCACGACACGCACTACCGCGGCGGCCGCGACGCCGTGGCCATCTACCTGGGGCAGAACCCGCAGAGCCGCTTCTTCAGCGGCAAAGGCCTCATACTGGGCGGCAGCCACAGCCCGGGGCTGAACAACCCCCACAGCCTGGTGGGCGACCTTTCGGCCATCCTGATAGAAAACATCAACCCGCTGGTCAACCTCATCCGCGTCCCCTCCAAGCCCACAGCCCTGATGGGCGACTTTGAGGCGAAGATGGAAGCCATAGCACGGGAGACCATCGGGCAAAACGTCACCAA
>CALUIF010000217.1 GCA_944320635.1 uncultured Bacteroides sp.
TGTATTTGGGCAATTTGTCCTCGCTGCGTGACTGGGGTTATGCCAAGGACTATGTAGAATGTATGTGGCTTATTCTGCAAAATGATAAGCCGGAAGATTTCGTGATAGCTACCGGTGAACAGCACTCTGTGCGTGAGTTCTGCCAACTTGCTTTCCATCATGTCGGCATAGAGCTGCGCTTTGAAGGCGAAGGCGAGAATGAAAAAGGCATCGATATAAAGACCGGAAAGGTATTGGTGGAAGTATCACCTGATTTTTACCGTCCTACCGATGTGGTGAATCTTTGGGGCGACCCGTCAAAGGCCAAACGTGAATTGGGCTGGAATCCGCAAAAGACTTCCTTTGAGCAACTGGTAAAACTGATGGTGGATGCTGACATGGCAAAAGTGGCCGTAGAACGCGCCGGGGAACGTGTACGCACCAATCTCGCTGAATATTTGGAGAAAGGAATCGTGAAATGATGGAGAAAGACGCAAAAATATATGTGGCAGGACATCGCGGCATGGTGGGTTCTGCCATCGTGCGTGAATTGGAACGGCAGGGATATACGCATGTCATTACCCGTACCCACAAGGAACTGGACTTGACCCGGCAGGAAGCCGTGGAAAAGTTCTTTGCCGAAGAGAAACCGGAATATGTGTTTCTCGCAGCCGCCAAGGTAGGTGGCATCGTTGCCAACGAATCGGCTTTAGCAGATTTCATATATGAGAACATGATTTTGGAAATGAATGTCATCCATTCAGCATGGAAAAATGGATGCAAGAAGTTGGAATTTCTTGGCTCGTCCTGTATTTATCCACGCATGGCACCACAACCGATGAAAGAGGATTGCCTGCTGACGGGAGCTTTAGAAAAGACCAACGAGGCATACGCTTTAGCCAAGATATCCGGTTTGAAATATTGCGAGTTCCTGAATCGACAGTATGGTACAGACTATATCAGCGTGATGCCGACCAACCTTTACGGGCCGAATGACAATTACCATCCCGAACACAGCCATGTGCTCCCAGCTTTGATACGCCGTTTCCATGAAGCCAAAGAACAAGGATTACCGCATGTGACTTGCTGGGGCGATGGCTCACCACTGCGAGAGTTCTTGTATGTGGACGACCTTGCCAATCTGTGCGTGTTCCTAATGAATAATTACAGCGGCAACGAAACTGTCAATGCGGGGACAGGCAAGGAGCTGACTATTAAAACCTTAACAGAACTTGTGGCAAAAGTCGTAAGCTATAGCGGGGAAATCCACTGGGATACCTCCCGTCCGAACGGCACACCGCGAAAACTGCTTGATGTGTCAAAAGCTACAGCCTTGGGTTGGACATATAAGACGGAACTCGAAGACGGTATTCGGTTGGCTTACGAAGATTTTCTACATAATCCTATGCGGGCGGAACGATAATATATATATAAGGTGATTATAGCGGCGGGGAAACACCTCTTCCCATTCCGAACAGAGAAGTGAAGACTGCTTGCGCCGATGGTACTGCAAAATGCGGGAGAGTAGGTAATTGCCAAGAGAGATAAACTAATGTAAAATTAATAATTTCTGAAGTATGAAAAAACTCAGTTTTTAGGGCAGCCTCTCACGTTGGAGGACAAGGCTGTCAAAATGGACGGTAGCCATACTCCTTTCCCTTGCCTCTGTATAGATGTTTTATAATGTCAATTCGTCCTACGCTTCATAGGACGAAACAGAGCGGTTCGCCGCAGAGTTAGCAGTATATGATTTATACGAAAATTTGAAAAGCAAGCGTGAATAGGACGAGCTACTTGAGGTTTGGAAAATCTAATCTTCCAATGGGTTTGTGAGGGATCCCATCAAAATCCCTCTTTTATTTAAATAATTCTCCGTATGAAAGTCAATAGTCATTTTAAAGAGGTGCAACATTCTTGTTGCGTAGCCGTTATACAGGCGACAAGCATACAGAAACTGCTTGAACATTGCACGGTAGAAATGTCGCACCTCCTTATTTGTCTCTATCACCACAATGCGGAGAATCATTTTTATTTAAGAATTTAATCCATTACTGATAATCATGCAACTGATATTGTTATCCGGTGGCTCAGGCAAACGCCTGTGGCCGCTTTCCAATGATTCCTATTCCAAACAGTTTTTGCGTTTACTGCCGACACCGGATGGAAACAGGGAGTCAATGCTACAGCGTGTGGTACGCCAAATTGGGGAGTCCGGACTTGGCGCGGAGATAACTGTCGCCACAGGTGAAGGGCAGCGGGATGCGATAAGCAGCCAGCTTGGTGATTCGGTGAATGTAGTCACCGAACCCGAAAGGCGCGACACTTTCCCGGCCATTGCCTTGGCTTGCTTGTATTTGGAAAAGGAGAAAGGATGTACCCGTGATGAGATAATTGTGATAATGCCAAGCGACCCATATACGGATGAAAATTATTTCCGTACCATCGGACAGATGGCAGATGCCGTGGAACATGGCGTTGCTGATCTCGTACTGATGGGAATTGAACCTACCTATGTGTCCACAAAGTATGGTTACATCATTCCCCAAAGTACCCAAGAGGCCGCTTATATGGTGGAATGTTTTACGGAAAAACCCAATACGGAAAGAGCCAGAGAGTTGATTAACGGGGGAGCCTTGTGGAATGGCGGCGTGTTTGCTTTCCGCTTGGGCTATCTGACGGACATTGTACGGAAGTACGTACAAGCCGGTTCATTCCAAGAGGTCCGCAACCGTTACGGAGAACTGCCCAAAATCAGCTTTGACTATGAAGTGGCCGAGAAAGCCCAATCGGTGGCGGTCGTGCCTTTTCATGGTGTCTGGAAAGACTTGGGCACTTGGGATGTTTTGTCGGAGGTACTCGGAAGCAGAACTATCGGCAATGTGTCGTTGGATGAGAATAGCCGCGACACCCATGTGGTCAATAGCCTCGACATACCGTGCGTATGCGTGGGAACGGCCAATCTCATCGTGGCCGCCGGTTCCGATGGAATTTTGGTCGCCAACAAAAACAGCAGCGAGCGCATCAAGCCGTTGGTCAGCCAATTGAATGACCGTCCCATGTATGAGGAACGCCGTTGGGGTACTTACAAGGTGGTTGACCGTCATGAGGCATCAGATAAGCAGTGTCAATCCTTGACAAAGCATCTCTGCATCAAGGCGGGGAAAAACATCAGTTACCAAGTCCATGCCCATCGGGATGAAGTATGGACTTTTGTGGACGGCATTGGCAAGCTGGTTATTGACGGAAAAATCACCGATGTCAAAAGCGGCGATGTCGTATATATCCGCAAGGGGCAGAAACATGCTGCCAAAGCCATCACCGATTTACACTTTGTCGAAGTCCAAATGGGCGACAGGCTTATAGAGGAGGATATAGAACGGTTTGAATGGGACTGGAGTACTTTTGAACCCAATAGTGCCAAATAAACTTCAGTCAGGCTTTGAGGAGCCAATTCATCATAAATTTGGAAACCTCGGGACTTGTCGAATTTGGTGATAGAAGAATGAGTGAAACAAACAATCGTAATAGAAGTATAAACTTGGCCGCAAATACTTAATATCAATATAATTATGCAATCAATTGTCATTGGCACTTATGAGCCAGGAACATTCGTGATGAAGTACTATTTGAAGAATTTCCCCTACGAAAGTGCTTTATATATTCCATTTTCAGTTGGCGATGAGAATGGGAATGATATATATTGCCAAACATCTGGTGGCGCAATGACTACAGAGCGAATACTTGCTTATATTCACGAGTGTAACCACTATATACATGATATGTCCCTTTCATCGTGTATTGCAGAGGATTATTTGAGGGATGAAATAAATTTATTTGCCAAAATTACAGCCAACAACTGTCCACAAATCAAGTTCCCTATATTAGGAAAAGATACCATAAGATATAACCAAGAGGTTATTCCTCATAAATGGCTTAATGAAATCGGCAAAAGGTTGTTTCTGATGGATTTTTTATTTTCCCGTTCTCATCAATCATCAGAATCTGCCAAATACTCGTTTTTGTTTGATGGACAATTTAAGCGGCTTACAGAAGGTAACGGATTAAGCCATAAGGAACTATTGGAAGGTTATGTACATTATAAATCTGCAAACGATTTAATGGGTAGAGCCATCTTTACGGGGAAATATGAATATGTTAAACAGTTTAAGAATGAATATCGAATATATCCATACACATTTAATGAGTCATATTCTGGGATAGACTTGTCCGATATATATGGAAAATCCGACTACATTTATCATATAGCGAGAATCTTATATATGAGTTTCTTGTCAAATTTTGACTGGAAAAGTGCATTTGCGTATTTAGAAACAGAATGGCCCAAAGGATATAGTGACGAGAATAATATGTGGGCTATCTTGGATTGCGGTTTTTTCTTGTTGCTTGATATCGCTTTGACAATCCCTCCTGTTGCATACATTTCTTCGCTTATTGATGATGGACGCTATTGCATAGAGGATTTCTCTCCAGTCCATCGTTTTTTGATGACATTGCATATCATTCGGAAGAATCAAGGATTTCCTAATGCCGTGCCTGGAGAGCCTTTTTACAAGACTTTGTTCAATATGATAGCCAAACATCCGTCCGCAAAGTGGTTGGATTATGAAGGCACTATAAGTTCTTGGGAATATTTCTTCAATAAAGTCAAGAAACAAACAGGTGATACATCCGCTGGATATAGACATAGGATGTTCAGACACAAATTCTCAAAGCATCACAAGTTCTTTTTAAACACACCTTCTGAGATTTTGAGACAGACGGCGATTCCCCTTTTAAGTTTGGTAAGGGGAGGAGGGCTTAAGATAATTCGTCAACTGGGTGATTGTAATATGCCATATGAGGGACTTTTCGACGCTTACGAATTATATCATATGCCTTATGTCGATTGGAAAGAATATCCAGACATTTCTGACGTAAATGAGGCCATAAAGCAGGAATTTGAACATGGAGAATCTTTAATGAGAGAAGTGGTCTATCGCATCATCAGCCATAATATATCTGAAGCATTAATATATGGGACAAAATTTACTTGTAGTTTCTATAATGACGAGTACTTCGAGGCAATACAAAAAGAGGAAGGGTATAACCCCAAACTTCCACCACACTTATTTTGTCGTTCCATGGATAAATGCAAATGTTGTAAAATTAAAGATATACAGCAACTTCCGAAAGAGAAATGTGCTGTGAGGGAATACTTAAAACAGTTTAACTACAAAATCGAGCAAATAAAGTGGTAACATTAAACGAACAAATTAGTCAGGCGTGGAAAAGCGCATTGCAGGATAAAACACAGCAACTAAATAGCGCATATTCCATACAACACGACATTCAAGATGTCGCTTTTATAATCTCTCAGTTGATAGAACCTACAATAGCAATTATTGTACAGTTGGCTACATTATATATTGTCATGAAAAAAGGAAATAACAATGTACAGGGACATGAGCAAGAGATTGAAAAGCAAAAAACGGCCATTAAAGAGATATTGGATAATTACAATCTTGATGCAGAAAAAGCGGATGAGATGATAGATGCCATCATCATCAATCTAAAGGATAAATAAATTCGAAATGAGAAGCATAGTGCTTCATTTAAATATAAATGCAATTGAAGCAGATTAAGAAAGGATATAATAATGAACAAAACTCTTGATGAAATTGAATATATGAGTGAGTATAAATTTAAATAGAGCCAAAATTAATGTGTGGAATTGTAGGATATATAGGGCACCGCAAGGCATACGATGTACTGGTGCAAGGACTTCACCGTTTGGAATACCGGGGCTATGACAGTGCAGGTGTCGCCTTAGTGAAAGATGACGGGAGTTTACAGATATATAAATCAAAAGGCAAAGTCGCCGATTTGGAAGCGAAAACAAAGGATTGTGATTTAAGCGGGAGTATCGGCATCGCCCATACCCGCTGGGCAACACATGGTGAACCCAGTGATGTGAACGCCCACCCACAAGTGGCGCAGAGCGGCAATATCGCCTTGGTACATAACGGTACGATTGAGAACTATGCTATTTTGAAAGAAGCCCTGATGCAGCACGGTTACACATTTGGCAGCGAAACAGACACAGAGGTACTCGTGCAGCTAATCGACTATATTAAAACAAGCAATCATTGTGAACTGCTAGATGCGGTGACCGAAGCATTGAGGCAGGTGGAAGGCGCATACGCCATTGCCGCAGTGGAGAAAGGGAACCCCGACCTGCTGATAGCGGCCAGAAAGAGTAGCCCGTTAGTCATCGGGATGGGTAAAGACGAGATGTTCATCGCTTCGGACGCGACACCCATTGTAGGATATACGGACAAGGTAATCTATCTGAAAGACAACGAGATTGCAGAAATCCGACGAACGTCCGGTCTGAAAATACAATCCATAGAGGATGGTAAACCCTCCAAGCTCAACATCCAGACCTTGAAGATGAGCGTTGAACAACTGGAGAAAGGCGGTTACGACACCTATATGCAGAAAGAAATCTTTGAGCAGCCCCATACGTTGCGTGACTGCATCCGGGGGAGGATAACCACAGACGGGAAACAAGTCGTGCTGTCTGGCGTGTTGGACAACCGGGAGAAGTTTTTCAACGCCCGCCGCATGGTCATTGTGGCTTGCGGTACCTCTTGGCACGCCGCCTTGATAGGCAAACGCATCATCCAAGAATTGTGCAGCCTGCCTGTTGAAGTGGAATACGCTTCCGAGTTCCGCTATGGTTGTCCG
>CALUIF010000218.1 GCA_944320635.1 uncultured Bacteroides sp.
TAGGCTGCGGGGTTGGTGTGGATGTCCAGCGTGTCCCGCTTGTCCCACAGTTTCAGGTAGGCTTCCTGCACGATGTCCTCGGCATCTTCGGCGTTCTGCATCAGGGCATAGGCCGCGCGGTAGAGCTGTGGGTGCAGGGGCAGGAAGCGTTGTTTGAATTCTTCGGCGTCCATCAGTCTTGGCCCATGCTGTCCTCGTTGATGAGGCGGTCTATATCTTCTGTTTTGAATTTGCCCTTGAACAGTACCATGGTGCAGTCGTCGGGACTGGTGCAGAGGATGAGCATCTCGCGGATGACGTTGTTTTTCTCCTTGACTAGTATGTTTACTTTTTCGCCTTCGTCGTTGACGCGTACCAGCGTTTCGTATCCGTCATGGCTGAGGTCGGCAATGCGGCGGCTGAAGCGTGCCTTTACGTCGGGCGAGCAGTCTTCCAGGTCGAGCACCTTCATGGACTTGATTTGCTTGGCGAGTGCCATTTCGGGGCCTTCTTCTTCATTGATGAAGCATTTGCCTATGCTCATCAGGAAGGGGGAGATGGATACATACTCGGCGCGCGGGGTGTCCTTGAACTCGTTGAATACTTCTTTTACGTTTATAGCCCATGTGGTTTGTGCCAGCAGCAGGATGGTGAGTAGGGTTGCCAGTTTTTTCATATCTGTGGTAGTTTTAGTTACTGTTGTTGTTTTAAATATGTTTTTTCGATGCGCATTCTATCTGTTAGACGGGGTGGGCCGGGATTTTGTTGCAGTGGGATGGAAATTTTTTCACTTTTGCAGCGTTTTCCCCTTGTCCGTACTGCCGCGTTGTTTTATCTGTACTGAGGTAACGACTTGGCGATACTGTGCTGGCGTGTTAGTGACGGAGCGCTGGCGTGTTAGTGACGGAGCGCTGGCGTGTTGGTGACGGAGCACTGGCGCGTTAGTGACGGAGCGCTAACAACGGGGTGGTATGTGGCTGATAAATAATGGTTTGGATTGCCCCGCGTAGGGCGGTGGACGGCGGGTGTTGATTTTATTGCTCCCCCAAGGCGGTATTAAGCATAAAAAGAATTATCTTTACGCTTTCGAAAAGAACAGAATGCTTATTTTGACTGATGATGAAAAGACTGTCACTATCTGTACTATGCAGCCTGCTCTGCGCCGCCCTGTGCGGGCAGCAGGTGGTGGTCGATGTGTCCCGTTACGGCATCCGCCCCGACACGGGGCGCGACATGGCTCCCCGCATGCGGCAAATGCTGGACAAGCTGCGCGGGCGGCAGGCCGAGGGCGGGACGCTGGTGTTGCAATTTGCTCCCGGCCGTTACGACTTCTATCCGGAGAAGGCCGCCACGCGCCAGTATTACATTTCCAACCATGACCAAGACACCCCCAAGCGCGTGGCCATTGCCTTGGAAGGCTGGAAAGGCGTTACGTTGGATGGCGGCGGGGCGCAGTTCGTCTGCCACGGGCGGATGCTTCCCATTGCCTTGTTGCGTTCCGAGGGCTGTGTGTTGAAGAACTTCAGCATCGACTTCGAGAATCCCCACATTGCCCAAGTGCGCATTGTGGCCAACGACCCGCAGCGTGGCATCACCTTCGAGCCTGCCCCGTGGGTGGACTGGCGCATTACGCCCGACTCGGTGTTCGAGGCCTACGGACGTGGCTGGACTGTGCGCCATAGCTGGGGCGTGGCCTTTGAGGACGGCACGAAACGCCTGGCCTACAACACAGGCGACGTGGGCTGCCCCACGCGCGGCGCCTACCCTGCCGCCGAAGATGGGCAAGTCTGCGCCCCGCACTGGAAAGACGCCCGCCTGCTTCCCGGCATGCAATTCATCATGCGCGGATGGGGGAGGCCGACGCCCGGCATTTTCTTATATGATAATAAAGATACGCGCCTGGAGAACATCCGGGTGCACTATGCCGAGGGCATGGGGCTGTTGGCGCAAGTGTGTGAAAACATCACCCTCGAAGGCTTCAATGTCTGCCTGAAGGGAGAAGACGACCCGCGTTGCTTTACCACCCAAGCCGATGCCACGCACTTCTCGGGCTGTAAAGGCACCATCATATCGCGCGGCGGTTTGTATGAAGGGATGATGGACGATGCCATCAATGTGCATGGCACCTACCTGAAAGTCATTCGCAGTGTAGACAGCCACACCGTGGTGGGGCGATACATGCACGACCAGTCGTGGGGATTCCGCTGGGGCGAACAGGGCGACAGCGTGCGGTTTGTCCGCTCACGCACCATGGAGAACGTCGGAAAAGTCTGCCACATTGTTTCTATCCGGCCCCATGACCGCCCCACGGAAGATGGTGCGCGTGAGTTCCTCATCTCTTTTACAGAAGAAATACCGGCACAAGTCGGTGTCACAGAAGAAGGCTTTGGCCTGGAAAACCTGACCTGGACTCCCGAAGTGGTCTTTGCCAACAACACCGTGCGCAACAACCGTGCCCGGGGAGCCTTGTTCAGCACGCCGCGCCGCACGGTGGTGGAGCACAACCTCTTCGACCACACCTCGGGCACTGCCATTCTGCTCTGCGGCGACTGCAACGGCTGGTATGAGACAGGGGCATGTCACGATGTGCAAATCAGGCATAACCGTTTTGTCAATGCACTGACCAGCCTCTACCAGTTTACCAACGGAGTCATATCCATCTATCCGGAAATACCGGCCTTGGAGGAACAACAGCAATACTTCCATTCGGGCATCGTCGTTGAAGACAATGTGTTTGAGAACTACGGTGCACCCCTGCTCTACGCCAAGTCGGTAGACGGGCTGGTATTTCGTCGCAACGTCATCCGGAAGAACACGGACTACCTTCCTTTTCACCCCATCAAAGAGGAAATCTTGCTGGAACGGGTGACCGGAGTGCGCATGGGCCAGTAACAAGGCGGCAGGGCGCATTACACCATATCTTCGCCTGTGCGGATGACAGGCACGCGGATAGTCTTATGAAAGGGGATGAAACGCGATACAATGGCAATCACCAGTGTAGCCACTACGAGCCAACCCAGTATGTGCTTCAGGGCAAGTAACGTGCTTTGCTGTTGCAGGGTGGTGTAAAGCGTGTTGGTGGCCAGCTGCATGGCTTCATCGATGCCATGCCCTTGGGCCAGGTTGCTGCTTAGTGCCGAAGTGTATCGCGAAGCGGCCAGCGGGTCTACCAAAGTGATGTTTTCCGACAGGTCGGAAAAATAGCATTGCTGCAAGCGGTAAAGCAGGTTGCTGTAGAGGGCAGAAGCTAATACGGGTGCCAATACTGCGCGGAAAGTAATAAGGAAGAAAGCATTGGAAAGCAGGTACTTGGGCTGCAGGTCTTCTACCACAAAAAGACCGAAAGCAATGAGCAGCACCATCATGCCAAGCCCGCGGAAAAACAGGGGCAGAAACAGAGACTCATAAGTGCTGTCTGACGAAATGGTGAAATAGAGTATGCCGAAAAATACTACAAAGCAGGCCATGCCTCCGGCTATGAGGAAGCGGAAGCGCCACCGTTGCCACCTGAACCACCAGAAACAAAGGAAAGCTCCCAGTGCATATCCCGGAAGCAGCCACACATACAACGTGTAGGAGTGTGTATTGTCAATCCTCAAAATGCTGCTCATGTAGTTGGTGAGCAGTGAAGTGCTGGTACTGAACAGCATGACCAGAACCATATACAGATAGCCTAAAATAGCCTTCCACTGAAACAGGGGTTTCAGGCTGACATAAGGACTGGGTGAATGAAATTGCTCCCACACAAACAGCCCCACCAGCAAAGGGGCTACCACGATATAAAGGCAGATGCGTCCTGAGGCCATCCAGTCCAGAATGCGTCCGTAGGTCATGACATAAATCAGCATCAAGAGCGCTGTGGAAATGATAAGCATCTCGCGGATGTGCAATTCCTTCAAGGCGACTCCCCGGGAAGGGCGGTCGTGCCTGAAGAGGATGATAATTGCCAAAATGCCTACCATGAGCAGAATCATCATGAAGTAGTACATGTACTTCCAGTCGTAATGATAGGCCAATAGTGCCGTGAGCACCATAGATATCTGTCCGCCGCCAAACACCAGCGGATAGAAATAGGCATAGAACTCACTGCGCACATCACCGGGACTGAACACAAGCTTTATGCGGCGGATAATCCACAGCATGAGGAACCCTTTCAGAAAACCGATGAAAAAGCTGATGCACACCATCAGGTCTGTACTGCCCGA
>CALUIF010000219.1 GCA_944320635.1 uncultured Bacteroides sp.
TTGCATGATGAATAGCGAAGGATTATATTGCGTGTTTAACGACTTCGGCTTATGAAACAGCTTATCAATCTTATGCGCCAGCATCGGTTTTATGCGGCAGTCACTATCTTGGGAACGGCCATGACACTGGCGTTTGTCATGATTATTGTCATGATTTATCATTTCCGTACGGCCAACCTGGAGCCGGAAGTGTTCCGCACCCGTGCCATGTATGATGCCGGTGCGCAGGTGTCCCGCCCCGACGGCACCAACAACTGGGGATATCACGGGTTGTCGCGCCGGGCTTTCGAGGCATTGTACGACAGTCTGCCGGGTGTCGACGCTGTGTTGTGGCACGGCGGGCTGGCAAAAGCCGTGTGCTCGCTACCTGCCTCGTCCGACCGTCGTTCTGTCTTTGTCCGTGCTGTGTCGGCCAATTGGTTCGAGCATTTCCGGTGCGACTTTGTGGCTGGCCGTCCCTTCACGCAGTCGGAGTACGATGCCGGTCGTGCTGCCTTTGAGCGTTCTGCCGACGAGTGGCGCGTTTCCCAAAGCCGACAGGATGGAGTTGTGCGCCGCTTTGTGGTCGTCAGCGAGCGGCTAGCTCGTCAGCTGTTTGGCAGTAGTACGGCTGCTGTGGGTAGCCAGATGCAGATGGACTTTGAACCCGTGCAGGTAGTGGGAGTGGTGAGCGATGTCAGTTCCATCTTCCAGGTGGCTTATGCTGATGTGTGGGAACCGTTCACGCTGCTGCACGAAGACAGTCGTCCTGCCGATCCGGTCTACGACCTGCTGGGCAACCGTTATGCGGTGTTGCGCCTTGGACCGGATGCAGGGGTTGCCGATATACGGACCGAAGTAGGTCGCCGACTGGACCGCCTGAACGGCAGTGGGCTGGAATATGTGCTGCGCGATTTGCGGTTGTACACGCATACGGAGTACACGTTTTTTCGCGGTAGCGACTTGGACGCGCGGCTGGTGTATGCTTTGCTGTTGTTGGTCTTGATGGTGGTGCCTGCCGTAGGCATGTCGGGGCTGGTGCATGCCCAGATGCAGAGTAGGATGAGCGAGATAGCCATCCGCAAGGCATACGGGGCTACCAATGCCGACATCATCGGACAACTGTTTCGGGAGAGCCTGTGTACCACGCTGTTGGGGGGGGTGCTGGGTTATCTGCTTTCGTGTCTGCTGCTTTTTGCCGGCAGCACGTGGCTACTTGGCGCAGGTGGCGTGCAGCAGGCAGATGCTGTGGTGAGCGGCGATTTGCTGCTGCGTCCGTGGTTGTTCTTCGCCGTGCTGGTGGCATGCCTGTTGTTTAACGTGTTTTCTACCTTGTTGCCGGTGTGGATGGCAGTGAAGCGTAACATTTCTTATATCTTAGTGGGAGGAGAGTGATAGTATGTGGAAGCAAGTATTCAGTCAGTTGTGGAACCAGCGGAAAGCTAATTCATGGTTGTGGGCCGAGCTGGTAGTCGTCATCGTGCTGTTGTGGTATGGCGTAGATTTGGTTTATAACTACGAGGGGGCAGCCTTGGCTCCCAAAGGTTATGATACGGATTATGTCTTCGACCTGATGGTCGAAACCAAGCCGATAGAGGTGATTGACGATGCGGATAACCGGCGTGCCGGCGAAGATTTCACTTATCTGTACAATTTGATACGCGATTATCCCGGGGTGGAAGACGTATGCGCATACTATGGCAGTGTGCCTTATACGAACAGCGTGCAATACGAAGGCTATGCTCCTCACAGCGATTCCACGCGGGTGGTGCAGTGCTACATCCGTTACGTGACGGCCTCCTACTTCAAGGTATTCAGAATCGAGCCACTGGCAGGGCGGTTGGATGAAGAACATTGGTCTCCGGCCGAGTCTCCCATGCCGGTATTGATGAGCGCAGACCTTGCCGACTCGCTGTTCCACGCTACCCGTCCGGGCGATGCCGTAGGGCAGACCTGCTTTAATCCTTATTTTCTCAATACGCCTCGTCCGGTCACCAGTTACCGGGTGCAGGCGGTGTTGCCCCGCCACAAGTTGGACGAGTACGAGCGATACGAGCCCTTCATTTATCTGCCTTTGTCCAAAGCGCTTTTCTGGCAGCATGTGGCTGTCCGTGTAGCTCCGGAGCATGCGACGGGCTTTGCCGAACGCTTCCGGCGCGACATGCAATCCGTATTCGACCGAGGCATCTTTTACCTGGATTACATACGCTCTTACAGCGACATGAAGGAGGCTTTCGACGTAGAGCAGGGGACGGTGAACTACCTGAATACGGCTTATGCTGTGGCGGCTTTCTTCATGGGCAATGTCTTTCTTTGTGTGCTGGCTACCTTCTGGTATCGCACCCGGAAGCGGCGTTGTGAGATAGCTCTGCGCATGGCGATGGGAAGTAGTCGGCGCGATGTGATGCGCCAGCTCATGCTGGAAGGAATGACCCTGTTGCTGGCGGCGGTTGTGCCGGCTTTGTTCATTGCCTTCAACGTGCAAGTGGCTGATCTGACGGTGCATACGTTGGTGGATGTTTCTTCCGGCCGCTTCGTGCTATGCTTTGTGGCAGCCGTGGTTTTGCTGGCCGGAGTCATCGCGCTGGGTATTTGGTATCCGGCCCGGCAGGCTATGCATATACAGCCCGCTGAGGCACTTCATGACGAATAAGGCGTATCCTGACAACTTATCGGAGGAACCTTTTGTCCGCAGATGGCGTGGATATAGCACCGATGGTAAAAGACAAAGAGAGAGGGGAGTGTGGAAACTTGGTCCGCACTCCCCTCTTCTCGTCTGCTTTATACTTCTGGTTTAATGGAATGTCGCCGTAACCTTACACGATGCCCTGTGCCATCATGGCCTTGGCCACCTTCATGAAACCGGCGATGTTGGCACCCTTCACATAGTTCACGTAGCCGTCGGGTTCGGTGCCATACTTCACGCAATTTTCGTGGATGTTCTCCATGATGGAGTGCAGTTTCTGGTCTACCTCCTCAGCACTCCAGGAGAGGCGTTCGGAGTTTTGCGTCATCTCCAGGCCGGATACGGACACGCCGCCTGCATTGGCTGCCTTGCCCGGTGCGTAGAGTATTTTGGCCTCCTGGAAGACACGGATGGCTTCGGGCGTGGAGGGCATGTTGGCTCCTTCGCTTACGGCCATCACGCCATTGGCCACAAGCTTCTTGGCGTCTTCTCCGTCTATTTCATTCTGTGTTGCCGAGGGGAGGGCAATGTCGGCCTTCTCGCCCCAAGGACGCGCTCCGGCCACGTATTTCACGCCCGGATATTGCTCGGCATACTCGCGGATGCGGCCACGGTACAGGTTCTTCAGTTCCATGATGTAGTCAAGCTTCTCGCGGTCGATACCTTCGGGATCATATACATACCCGTCGGAGTCGCTCATGGTGAGCACTTTGCCTCCCAGTTGGAGTACCTTTTCGGCGGTGTATTGTGCCACGTTGCCCGAGCCGGAGATGAGCACCGTCTTGCCTTTGAGATCCGTGCCTTTAGTCTTGAGCATCTCCATGAGGAAGTATACGTTGCCGTAGCCGGTAGCTTCGGGGCGGATAAGCGAGCCGCCGAACTCCTGGCCTTTGCCGGTGAGTACGCCGCTGAACTCGCGCGTCAGCTTCTTGTACATGCCGAACATGTAGCCTACTTCGCGTCCGCCTACGCCGATGTCGCCTGCGGGTACGTCGATGTCGGGACCGATGTGGCGTCCCAATTCAAGCATGAAGGCCTGGCAGAAGCGCATCACTTCGGCGTTGCTCTTGCCCCGGGGCGAGAAGTCGGAACCGCCTTTGGCACCGCCCATAGGCAGGGTGGTGAGGGAATTCTTGAAGGTTTGCTCAAAGGCGAGGAACTTCAGGATGCCCAGGTTGACCGATGCGTGGAAACGGATACCGCCCTTGTAGGGGCCGATGGCGTTGTTGTGCTGCACGCGGTAGCCCATGTTGGTTTGCACCTGGCCTTTGTCGTCCACCCAAGTGACGCGGAACTGGTACACGCGGTCGGGGATGCACAAGCGTTCGATGAGGTTGGCCTTCTCGAACTCGGGGTGCTTGTTGTATTCTTCTTCAATGGTGGAGAGCACTTCTTCCACGGCTTGGTGGTACTCGGGTTCGCCGGGGAACCGTCTTTTCAAATCTTCTAATACCTTTGCTGCATTCATAATAACATGTATGTTTAAAATAAAAAAGTAAGTAATTCTTTGTAGGGAATCTCTCTTAGTAAGCTTATCGCTTGATTTCGGTTGCAAAAGTATATATAAATCTATACTTTGCAAACAATTTAGAAGTTTTTTTTGATGGAATGCGTTAAATTGATGCTTTTTGTCGGATTTCCGGGCAAAATGTAATCCCTTGTTGCCTTGCTCGTGGATGTTTTGCAGCATTGCCGCGAAGGTTTAGTAATGCCGTATGGGCCATGAGGGTATGCCATGTAATGTACTTGCCATATCATTCAGCCAACGAATATCCTCCAGTAGGCAGTGCCAAGCCAATGACTTGGCATCGTCTATCTTTCGGAAAGAAATGGAATCAAGTAAGATGATTCCTACCATCAAGTTACTTGATTCTATACTTATCTGGTACTTTGACGCGGGAAAAGCAAGGAAAAGGCGAGGGCAAGGCTTGGCTTCATGCGGATATTCGCGTTCCGATAAAGTGGCCGGATGAAGTAAGGGTATAAAAAAAGAGGGCGTGCCGAATATGACACACCCTCACAGGTATCAGTGTAATGATGAGTGAATTTTTAATTTTCTGTCTGGAACTTCCTGCTCACCTTCATCAGGTTTGTGGCATAGGTCACTACGTTTTGTGCCTCTTGTATCATGGTGAGGTACACCATGCTCACCTTGATGCTTCCGCTTTGGCTCTGGATGCGTTGCAGTTCCTCGCGCTTCAGGTGCGAGAGCTGGCTGCCCAGGTCGTTGCTCCGGCGTATTTCATCGTCCAGCTGGGTGTAATCGCCCGTCTCGAGCGTCTGCTGGCACGTCTGCAACAGGTAGGTGATGTCTTCGGTAATGTCTGCAAATTCGCCTTTCTGTATGGCGTTCAGCGGCTTGAAGTTGTTGTCGATGTGCTCCAAGCAGGGTTCGCACAAGCGCCCTATGCTATATACCAGTTCGCTGGCAAAGTCGTTGCCCTGATAGTAATAAAGGCCTTTTTCGAGCACAGTGTTGTTGTCCAGGCGGCTCATGGCGAGGGTACCGGTGCGCTTCATTTGCTTGATAAGCTGCTTTTCGAATTTCACCGAGCCCATGGAACGGCGCAGGCCGCGCAGGTTCTCGTGCAGGAAGGAGGTGACGGTGCGCTCGAAGTTTTCCTTGGTGAAGGCAAGCACCTTCACCAACTCTTCGCGGGTGTGCTGGCGCAAGAGTTCGAGCACTTCGGCGTTGTCTGTGCTTTGCATTATCTGACGCACCTTGTCACTGGCTTTCTCCTTCTGCTTTCTTTTTTTGAACATCACTTGGCTATGTATCAGGGCATAGACAGCTATGGCTATGAGCGCAATGATGGCTATGGTACCACCGAAGTGGATGATTAGAGCTACGAAGAAGCAGATGGTGAACGCCGCGCCGGCCGTGATGAACCAGCCACCTATGACGCTCAGCACACCCGTAATGCGGTATACGGCTGAATCGCGCCCCCAAGCACGGTCGGCCAGCGAGGTACCCATGGACACCATGAAGGTGACGTAAGTGGTAGAAAGGGGCAGTTTCAGTGAGGTGCCCAGTGCGATGAGCAAACCCGAAAGCACGAGGTTTACGGATGCGCGCACCAGGTCGAAGGCGGCACCGTCTTCCAGTGTCAGCTCCTCCTTGCGGAATCGGGAGTCAATCCATGCCTTGGTGCGTTCGGGCAGTATTTTGTTGACAGCGTTCGATAGGGTGAGGCTGAAACGCACCAGTTTGCGGGCTATGGGTGTGCTGCCAAAGCCCTCTTCACCCTCATCTTGGCGGGCAAGGGACACTTCGGTCTGGATAACATTGTGCGCCTTTTTCGACGTCCACAATGCGTAGACCATCACGGCGCCCGCGCCAAACAGGAAGTACCACGGTGTCTTGGCCGAGTCGAGCAGCGAAGTCATCAAGAAGCCCCCGGGGCTTGCATCGAGCCCATTGGCCATGTAGTCCTGGTAAGCAGAATATCCGGCTAAGGGTACACCGATGAAGTTCACTAAGTCGTTGCCAGCGAAAGCCAGTGCCAAGGCAAAGGTACCCATCATCACCACAATCTTGAGTACGTTCACGCGGCACCAGTGCAGCACTTGCATCACGATGGTGAAGAACACAAACATCCCGATGATGAGCATGCCTGTGTTGTCGTGAATCCAGGCATTCAGTTCGGCAGTCATGAATGAACTGTCCTTCAATCCCTTGATGAGCATGAAGTAGATGATGCTTGTGGCCGCTATGCCGCCAAAGATGGCGATGCTGTACTTAAGGTGCTTCTTGAAATTGTAGGTGAAGATGACGCGTGTAATCCACTGCACCAGCATACCAAAGAAGAATGCTATGGCCACGCTTACGAAGATGGCCATGATGACCGTGAGCGCTTTGTCCGTATTGATGAGTTGGCCCATACTAAGACCGTCATCGCCCAAGGTCTTGATGAGCGCTAGGGCGAAGGTTCCTCCCAGCAGCTCGAACACCATGGATACCGTGGTCGAGGTGGGCAGGCCCATGGTATTGAACACGTCGAGCAGCACCACGTCGGTCAGCATCACGGCAAGCAGGATGCACATCACTTCTTCAAAGTAAAAGTATTGCGGCTGGTAGATACCATGCCGGGCAATATCCATCATGCCGTTACTGAGAGCTGCTCCTATGAACACGCCTATGCTGGCGATGACGAGCATGGTTCTGAACTTTGCCGCCTTTGATCCGACGGACGAATTGAGGAAGTTGACCGCATCGTTGCTCACCCCCACTATCAGGTCGAACACGGCAAGTACGCCCAGGAAGATGACGATGCAAAGGTAGATTGTTTCCATGTAAATATAAATATATGTATAAAAACGTTGTTTTCCGCGTGCAAAGGACGCAAATGCGTATTGCACGGAAATGTCATACATATTACAATCGTGTTACAAACCGGCCTTTCCACGTAGGTATTCGTAGAAGGCATACTGGGCGCGTACCTTCTCGCGGACGGGGCAGGCCGACTTCCACACGTTGCGCCCTTCCTCGTCCACCCACACGGCTTTCCTGCGGTCGGCCAGTTGGATGGAGAGCATGTCGGTCAGTTCCCGTTTCAAGTCCGGATCGAGCACGGGCGTCACGGCCTCAATGCGCCGGTACAGGTTGCGTTTCATCCAGTCGGGCGACCCGATGAACAGCTTGGGTTTCCCTCCGCCCCCAAAGTACCACACGCGGGCATGTTCAAGGAACGTGTCCACGATGCGTGTTACCCGTATGTTTCGGCTGAACTCCCTGCCCGGTACTAGGCAGCAGATGCCCCGCACGATGAGGTCTATCTGCACCCCGGCTTGCGAGGCTTCGTAGAGCAGGTCTATCATGGCGGGGTCTTGCAGGGCGTTCATTTTGAGTATCACTCTTGCGGCTTTCCCGCTCTTAGCCAAGGCCATTTCTTTGCGGAACAGGTGCTTAAGTTCGCAGGTGAGGTTGAAGCGTGCTACGAGCAGGCGGTGGAAGACTGGGGCTTTGACTTTCCCTTTGAGCGTGCGGAAGAGGGTGTGCAAATCGTTTACCAGCACCCGGTTGGAGGTGAACAGGCCGCAATCGGCGTAGAGCGTGGCGGTTTTTTCATTGAAGTTGCCCGTGCTGATGTAAGCCATGCCTGCCAGCTTGCGGCCTGTGGAGGGGTCGCGCCTCAATACGAGCGCCACCTTGGCATGCACTTTCAGTCCCGGCAGGCTGTAAAGGATGCGTATGCCCGAGGCTTCCATGAGTTGGGCGGTGGCCAGGTTGTGCTCTTCGTCGAAGCGGGCTTTGAGTTCGACAAACACGGTGACCCGTTTTCCACCCCTGGCGGCGGCTATGAGGGTGTTGATTACGGCCGAGTTGTCGGCTACACGGTACTGGGTGAGCATGATTTCGCGTGTGGATGGGTCGGTAGCTGCCTCGTGCAGGAATTGCAGGAAGTATCCGAACGAGTGGTAGGGATAGTGCAGAAGCAGGTCTTTTTGCTCCACCCGATGGAAGATGGAGGCGTATTGGACTGGCATCATAGGCTGGGGCTTGCCGGGAAGCTGGCGCAAGGCTTCGGGCAAGGGCAGGTGTTTGAGGTCTTCCAGGTTGAGGTGCTTGTCGCCCGGCACAAGTTCACGCCGGTCTATATGGTAGGCATCCGTGAGGAATGAAAGGAAATCGGGCGGCATGGAGCGGTCGTACACGAAGCGGCAGATGACGCCTGTCTTCCTGCGCTTTACCTTGGTGCGCACCTGCTCGATGAGCTGGGGGGCATTGGTGGTGCCTTCGTCAATCACGATGTCGGCATCGCGCGAAATCTTGATGCAATAGGCCGACTCTACTTCGTAACCCGGGAATATGACATCGAGATTGGCTTTGATGATGTCTTCCAGGTACATGATGTAGTGCGTGCTTCCACGGTGCGGAAGTTCCACGAAGCGGGGTGCCTTGCTATAAGGTAGTTTCATGACGAAGTATTCGGGTGCCATGTCTGCTGTTCTTTCTCCTCTTGGCCAGACGCGCACGGAGAGGTAGAGCCGGTCGTTGCGCAGGAAAGACACTACTTTGTCCCTCCCCACGGGCACCGGGGCGAGGTAGGGCAGTACCTCCTCGCGGAAGAACGTGCGCACGAAGGACAGGTGTTCGGGATTCTGTACCTCGCTCCGGCTTTGGAAGAACACCACGTGTGCGCGCCTCAAGGCAGGTAATAGCTTTTGCTCGAAGATGCGCACGCGTTCTTCCAGCTGGTGGTTCACTTCGCGGTTTATTTCTTCCACCAGTCCCATAGCTTCTTGCACCGATTCGGCTCCGTCGGCAGGGATCTTTCCGGTGGCCACGGCTTTATGATCGGCCACGCGCACTTTGTAGAACTCCTCCAGGTTGGACGAGTAAATGGAGATGAAGTTTAGCCTTTCGCCCACGGGCAGGGTGTCATCGTCGGCTTCCATCAGCACCCGGTAGTTGAACGAGAGCCAGCTGATGTCCCGCTTGAAGTATTGGTAATCCATGATGGTAAATTTAAGTTATATGCATGTACTTAAAGCGAAAGAAAAGCACATATTTTCCTCGCAAATATACTACCTTTGCAAGGAATAACAACCGGATAGATGAAGAAAATAGGATTACTTTCGGACACACACGGATATTGGGACGATAAGTACCTGCGCTATTTCGAGCCGTGTGATGAAATATGGCATGCGGGCGACATCGGCTCGTCCGATGTCGCTGCCCGTCTGGCCGCTTTCCGTCCCCTGCGTGCTGTGTATGGTAACATCGACGGGCAAGAGTTGCGCCGTCTTTTCCCGCAGACCCTGCGCTTCGAAGTGGAGGGGGCGGAGGTGCTGATGAAGCACATCGGTGGATACCCTGGGCATTACGACCCGTCCATACGCGGGAGCTTGCTGGCCAGACCCCCCAAGCTCTTTGTGAGTGGGCATTCGCATATCCTGAAGGTGAAGTACGACAAGACATTGGGCATGCTCCACATCAACCCCGGGGCGGCGGGCATAAGCGGCTTCCACAAGGTGCGCACATTGGTGCGTTTCTCCGTAGACAAGGGAGTGTTCAGCGATTTGGAAGTTATTGAATTGGCCGGATAAAGGGTACTGTGTATCAGTATGTTATTACCGTTCTATCACTGACGTGTTAGCGATGGGGCGCTAACGTGTTGGTGACGGAGCGCTATCGTGCTGGCGACGGAGTACTGACGTACGGGTGATGGAACGCTGTCACGGCAGTATTGCTATGACTGTGCCTTCCGATGCGCTTGCCCCGTTTTTCATCCCGGAAAGTTTGGTCATGTCGGTATTTTTCTCCATCTTTGCGCTTCAGAATAGCAACGAGAGCCGTGGGGCGTCGTCCTCCTTCTTATTTTATTCTCCGTTTAAGTAGTTATCTTAGAAAGACTGAAGTATGAAAGGAATTATTCTTGCCGGTGGCAGTGCCACCCGCCTCTACCCGTTGTCGAAAGCCATCTCCAAGCAGATAATGCCCGTCTACGACAAGCCCATGATTTATTACCCCCTCTCTACGCTGATGCTGGCTGGCATCCGCGAAGTGCTTATCATCTCTACGCCAAGGGATTTGCCCATGTTTCGCGACCTGTTGGGGTCGGGCGAAGATTTGGGCATGCGCTTCGCCTATCAGGTGCAAGAGAAACCCAACGGATTGGCACAGGCTTTTGTGTTGGGAGCCGACTTTCTGGAAGGTGGCCCCGGGTGTCTTATCTTGGGCGATAATCTGTTTTATGGCCAAGGCTTCTCGTCCATGTTGCGTCGGGCGGCCTCTTTGGAGAAAGGTGCCTGTATCTTCGGGTATTATGTGAAAGACCCCCGTGCGTATGGTGTAGTGGGTTTTGATGCCGAAGGCCGTGTTACTTCGCTCGAAGAGAAGCCCGAAATGCCTAAAAGCAATTATGCCGTGCCCGGCCTTTATTTTTATGATAGCACCGTTACCCAGAAGGCTGCAAGTCTTCGGCCTTCGGCACGTGGGGAGTATGAGATTACCGACCTCAACCGCTTGTATCTGGAAGAAGGCACGCTGAAGGTAGAGCTTTTCGGGCGCGGTTTCGCGTGGCTTGACACGGGCAATTGCGACAGCTTGCTCGAAGCTTCCAACTTTGTGGCCACTATACAAAACAGGCAAGGTTTCCGGGTATCGTGCATTGAGGAGATAGCGTGGCGTAAAGGCTGGATAGACGTGAACCAATTGCACCACTTGGGCCAGCGGCTGGAAAAGACCGAATATGGTCGTTACCTCATGGAGTTGGCTTCCACGCATCGCTGATGGCCGGTACACTTCAAATGCCATCTGCCATGTTGATACCTAAATTCCCATTTGTAGCATAAACCGAATAATGATTAATATGAAAACCTATCTTGTAACCGGAGCCGCTGGGTTTATCGGCGCCAATTATGTAAAGTATATATTGAAGAAGCATGACGACATACGCGTCGTGGTGCTCGATGCCTTAACCTATGCAGGAAACTTAGGCACCATAAGCGAGGATATTGATAATGAACGTTGCTACTTCGTCAAAGGAGACATTTGCGACCGGGCTCTGGCCGATGACCTGTTTGCCACTTATAAGTTTGATTATGTGGTGAATTTTGCGGCCGAGAGCCATGTGGACCGTAGCATAGAAAACCCTCAATTGTTTCTTATTACCAACATCCTGGGCACGCAAAACCTGCTCGATGCAGCCCGCCGTGCATGGGTGACGGGCAAAGATGCGCAAGGCTATCCTCTTTGGCGCAAAGGCGTGCGCTACCACCAGGTGTCGACCGATGAGGTGTATGGTTCGTTGGGAGCCGAAGGATACTTTACCGAGCAGACCCCCTTGTGCCCGCATAGCCCTTACAGTGCTTCAAAAACGAGCGCCGACCTTGTGGTGATGGCCTATCACGACACTTACCACATGCCGGTAAGTATCACCCGGTGCTCCAACAATTACGGGCCTTACCACTTTCCGGAAAAACTCATCCCGCTTATCATCAAAAACATACTGGAAGGCAAGAAACTTCCCGTCTATGGCGATGGGAGCAACGTGCGCGATTGGCTCTACGTGGAAGACCATTGCAAAGCCATCGACTTGGTAGTGCGAAGCGGGCGTGAAGGCCAGGTATACAATGTGGGTGGACATAACGAGAAAACAAACCTCGAGATTGTGCGCCTCACCATAGCTACCATACGCCGGATTATGGACGAACGTCCGGCTCTGCGTTTCGTGTTGAAAAAGCAAGTGAAGACATCCGACGGTCAGATTGATACCTCTTGGATTAATGACGGCCTTATTACCTTTGTGAAAGATCGCCTTGGCCATGACCAGCGTTATGCCATCGACCCCTCCAAGATAACTCATGAGCTGGGGTGGACACCCGAAACTCCCTTCGAAACAGGCATAGTGAAGACCATAGAGTGGTATTTGGCTCATCAAGACTGGGTAGAGCAGGTGACAAGCGGCGAGTATCTTCAATACTACGAACGGATGTATGGCGGACGCTGACCTATACTTATGGCAATAGGATGGTGCAGGCCAGCATTGCCCCCATGAACAGCATATTGCGTGATGTTTCGCCCAATATGCTGTTCAGTTTTTTACCCTTGCCTATGGAAATCATCCTGTACCATGTGCGGATGTGGAGGGCTAGGTAGAGCAAAGGCAAGGGAATATCCCAACCATCGGCAAACCATAAGGCCAATGCCGTGGCACCAATGCCCAATCCTAAATACAGCCCGGCACCGAAATGTCCGCCGTATCGCACTACTAGGGTGCGCTTCCCGCTCAAAGCATCCTGCTCGCGGTCACGAAAGTTGTTTACCACCAATAGCGTATCGATAAGGAGGCCGCAACATAAGGATACCACGGTAACATCCCACGTCAAGTGAGGGGATTGCACATAATACGTGCCTCCTACGGGGACGAATCCGAAGAATACGACGACAAGTACGTCTCCCCATCCCGAATAAGACAAGCGGGTGGTATAAAGGAATGCGAAGAGTACGCACACCGCCCCTAATGCCACAATCTCCCACCCTCCGTAAGGCAACTTGGCCAGTGCGAGCACACCAAGCCCCGCCAGGCAAGAGAGAAATATAGCTATGCCTATGCCCCATTTCATGGCACTTGGCGAAATCCAACCCTGCTGGCAGGCACGTTCGGGGCCAAGTCGGTCTTCACGGTCGGTACCCCGCAGGAAGTCGTAAAGGTCGTTAATGAAGTTGGCCGCTATTTGCATGCCGCAGGCAAAGGCCAAGCATAGCAGTGATTGGGCAATGTGCCACACACTATCGTGTATGGCAAGAGCCACAGCACCCATAATGGGTATGGCGGCAGCTGTCAGTGTTTTAGGTCTTGCAGCAAGCAGCCATGCACGGGGCGAGTTTTGTATTATCTCCATAACGCGAGTTTCTCTTGTTTTGTGTTTACCGCGACATATCTGGTTTGGGAAGCAATACAACGCCCTGTTTTCGTTTACCATCCATCTTGACGATGAATGGATGGGGCATGCACACGTGGCGCAATAACTCCGTTTCGTGCACGGCTGGAAGTGCGTCGAGGTATGCTTGGTTGTAGAGCCCGTCGCCCATGTATGCGTTGATGGTGAAGTATCCTACGCCAAACGAGGTGAGGTTTTGGAAGAAGTGCGTGCCTTGGCTGGGGTCGACACGGTAATTGGTGAGCCCGGCTTCTACAATGACACGGGCACCTGATATGTGAGGCCACTTCACGGGGATGCCCAACCATGAGTCGCTGCTGCCCCATCGGCCTGGACCTATAAGGATGTAGTGGCGGTTGGCATTCAGCATTTGTTGGTTCAGCCGTTCTATTTCGCGGGCTATGGCAGGATTGTTGGCCGCGCTATAACCTTGTGTCTTGACGTAAACCACATCGTACAGGTCTTCCATAATGCCATGCCCGAGCGAGTTGTTGCTACGGAGCAACAGGCCTTGGTCGGGAATGGCGGTGAGGTCTTCGTCCAGCATCTCTTTCGTGTCCACAATGGGTCGGATTTGCAGGAGGTAGAATGTGCCTGTCTTGTCTTTTTCCCGGCTGAGGTTGGCGGCAAACTCAATTTCCACGGGCCGGCGCATTTCTTGTTGCCCGTACTTCAATGCGAGTTGTAACAGACGAGGCAGGGGGAAGACATCGTGTTGCAAGATGTTGGCAAAGGTGATGACCTTCCTTCCACCGGGATAGAGGCCGTCGCGGATGACTTGGTCGTACGGGTCGTAGGTGGAGGCAATGTAGTTGAGTGCGCCATCTTTTTCCGCCTCCTTCACATGGAGTTTGAGCAGGTTGAATCCGTCGTCTTGCGAGAAATCCTTTGCCGCATGCAGGTCGAGGGCATAGAAGCGTGTCTGCGTTTCACGCAAGGCCATCTCCAGTTCGCTGGTTTGCAATACTTTGTTTGGATGGTATGGCGAGAAGCGCAGGGTCAGCCCGCCATCCACGATGTATTTGCCCAATCCTAAGGCCAGGTTTACGATGCCTTCTTCGGCTTGTTCGTCTCCCAAAGGATAATAGTTCAGCGAGCGTGCCACGCCCGACATGCTGGGATAGTAACGGTCGCCATATTGTGTGCCTACTACTTGTTGCAATATCACGGCCATTTTCTCTTGGTCGATGACGTTGCTTGTGGCTTGCATGTAGGCCTTCGAGTCGCGGAAGTACACGGAGGCATAGACTCCCTTGATGGCATCGGAAAGCATGCGCAACATTTCGTATTTGTCGTCCATGTACGGAATCATATATGTGCTGTAAATGCCGGCAAAAGGCTGGTAGTGCGAGTCCTCCAACAAGGAAGACGAACGCACAGCTATCGGTGCCTTTACCACGTCGAAGAAGGTGAAGAAATCGCCTACCAGTCTGTCGGGAAGCTTTGCTTTAAGGAAGCATCGCAGGATAGTGGCATCGTCCGCATCCGACAGGGCTACTTGGTATAGCCCATTTGTTTCCATGAATTCATCGAACACGTCCGTGCATAGCACTACCGTCTTGGGTATGGCTACGTGTGCATTTTCAAACTCGTCAAACTCGGGGTGACGCTTCACAAGATTGTCGATGAACGCCAGGCCGCGGCCTTTTCCGCCCAACGAACTTTCGCCGATGCGTGCAAAGTTGGAGTAGCTGTCGAAACGGTCACGCTCGAACACGGCCACTACACCTTGATTTTTCATTTTCCGGTATTTCACGATGGCTTCGAAGATGAGCTTGCGGTGTGCGTCTACATCCTGGAGGCTGTCCCACGTAATGGGGCGTAGGAATTCGGCCACCGGAAACATGGCACGTGAGTAAAGCCACCGGCTAATGTGGTTATGGCTGATGTGGTATAAGAATGACTCTGCAGGTACGGCAAAGAGAATGTTTTGCAACTCTTTCAGGTTCTTCACACGGGCTATTTCTTCACCTGTTGCAGGGTTGCGGAAAATGAAGTCCCCGAAGCCAAAATTGTCCGACACGATGCGCCTTAAGTCTACGTCCATCTTTTTCGAACTCTTATCGATGAAGGCAGCTCCGTACTTGGCGGCATAGGCGGCATTCTCTGTCTCGCTCGACTGGATGATGAGGGGCACGAAGGGGTCTTCCTTGCGGATGGCGGCACAGAGTTTGATGCCGGCCAAGCCGTCTTTTTCCCCTTTTTCTTCTAGCGGAAAGCGCACATCGGTAATGACGCCCAATATGTTGTTCTTGTATTTATAATATATATGTATAGCTTCCTGGTAGTTGCGTGCCAGCACTATCTTGGGGCGGCCTCTCATGCGCAGGGTGCGCTGGTGGGCATTCAGCGCCTCGGTGCTGAACTCTTGGCTTTGCTTCAGCACGAACTTGTAGAGGTTGGGCAGGATGGACGAGTAGAAGCGTATGCTGTCTTCCACCAGCAAGATGAGCTGCACGCCCACCTCGTTCACATCATGCTCCAGGTTCATCTTGTCTTCTATCAGTTTTATGATGGACATCAGCAGGTCGGTATTGCCCAGCCAGCAGAACACAAACTCAAAAGGGGTGAGGTCTTCGTTGGCTATGCGTTCGGTAATGCCGTGGCTGAAGGGGGTAAGTATCACCATCGGTATGTTGGGGTATTGCCCTTTGATGTTGCGTGCCACGTCGAAACCTTCGTTATCGCCCGTGCCGGGCATGCAGATGATGAGGTCGTACGGCATGTTGCCCAAATGTTCCAATGCCTCTTCGCATGTCGATACCTGGGTAAAGCGTGGCGGATAGCGCAGGGAGAGCGATGTGTATTCGTTGAATATCTTTTCGTCGATGCGCCCGTCATCTTCCAGCATGAAGGCGTCATATGGGTTGGCTATGAGCAAGACGTTGAAAATGCGCCTTGTCATGAGGTTGGCAAATTGCGTGTCTTTAAAGTAAAGTTGGTTGAGTTTAAACTTGCTGAGCATGTTTTTTCCGCGATAAGTTGGTTCTTCTTTGCAAAAGTAATAGAAATCAAACCTATTCGGATAGCTTTTCTACTACTTTTTTTAGATTTATCCGTAATATTGCAAACGCAAAGCAGGGGGTGTGTGCCTCCTTTCGCTATGATATCAACAGGTATTGATGCTTATGATGATTACACCATATATATTATATACGTTGCTCGTGTTTGCCCTGGCAGGTTGCGTGGCATTATTTACTTTATATGCCAAACAGAGGCGTGGCAGGGAGAAGCTTGAGGAGAAGATGCGTGTCATTATGGATTGGGTGCACGACATCCGCACGCCAGTTTCGTTGGTGAAAGCCTCTTTGGGCGAACTGGAGGCGCGCGGAGGCTTGACAGATGAGGACAGGAAAGCCCTGGATGTGGCCCTGAAAAACGTAGATAAGCTCTTGGCACTGGCCGTCCAGTTGCTCGATTGGCAAAAGGCGGAGTTATACGTGCCGGCCTTGAGAGTGACTCCGTGCGACATCGCTTGCCTTCTCAATAGCAAGGCACGTGCTTTTCAATACTTTGCCTCGGGCAAAGCTTTGACTTTGCAAGTGTCCGTGCAGGCGGATATGCCCACCGTGTGGATAGACCGGGAAAAGATAGAACGTATTTTGGACAACCTGCTAGGCAACGCCTTGAAATACACCAATGAGGGTGGCTCGGTAACTCTCCGGGGAGAAGTGGGGGATGACCATTGGACACTTCAGGTGATCGATACGGGCATAGGCATCCCCAAAGAAGAGCAACCACATATATTGAAAGAATGTTACCGGGCCCATAATGCATCGGATGCGACAGATGTAGGTACGGGCATAGGCTTGCTCCTTACCCGCCGGTTGGTAGAACAGCATCAAGGCACCATCACGTTTGATAGTGTGGAAGGCCGGGGTACAACATTTACCCTTACTTTCCCCTTAAAGCCAAAGGGGGCTGAGGTCGTGGATGATGGTGGAGAGGCCAGTGAGGTGTTTGCAGATAATGGACCAACATCGGTTCCAGATGCCGGGGAAACACCTGCGCCTGCGGCCGACGAAGGGAAAAACGTGCTTCTGCTGGCCGAAGACGATCCCGACATGCGCCGGTACTTGGAAGATGCCTTGTCCGCTGAATACCGGGTCGTAGCCGTGCCCGATGGTAAGCAAGCATTGGAAAAGGCCAGGGAAATAAATCCGGACATCATCATATCGGACATCATGATGCCGGCATTGAAGGGCGATGAATTGTGTCGCATCCTGAAGTCGTCGGTCGACACCAGCCACATCCCGGTGGTGTTGCTTACGGCCCTGGGTGAGCGCGAAGACATCATTTACGGACTTGAAGCCGGAGCCAACGATTACATTATCAAGCCCTTCGACCTCTCCGTGCTGAAAGCCAGGCTTCGCAATGTGCTTCAGAACAGACAACGATTCCGGTCGGCCGTGCTTTTGATGGAGAAAGGTGAGGAAGAAGACATAGACTATAGCAGCCAGCTCGACAAGGAGTTTCTGGATAAAGTCATGGGCATCATCAGCCAGGAAATGTCTAATCCCAGTTTCAGTGTCAACGATTTTTGTCGGATGGTGGGCATGAGTCGCACCTCCCTCTACAACAAGTTGAAACCCCTGACAGGGCAAGGGCCGCAGGACTTTATCCGCATCATGCGTCTGAACAAGGCCAAAGAGCTGCTCAAAACCCGTCGGCACACTATTGGTGAAGTCTCTGCTTTGGTGGGTTTTTCCGACCCGAAATACTTCAGCACATGCTTTAAGAAGCAATTTGGCATAAGCCCGAGCAAGATGTAAAGAGAAGAAGCAGAGCAGTATTGAAAGAACATTACACATACATATATGAATAAGATGGAAACATATTTAGGTCTTGATTTAGGTGGTACCAAACTACTGATAGGAGAAATGGATGCCAATGGGAACATTCTCCGCTACAAGAAGTATGACTCTGGCTACTTCAACCAAAAGGCGGCGTTGCAAATCATCAAAACTTCGTTGGACGACTACATACGCACTGTAGGTTGGTATGACCAGAAGCCACTGGGTATGGGTGTGGGTCTGATAGGCCGTGTCGACCCCGAAGAAGGCATCTGGCTTCAGATCGACCCTAGCCGCACGCATCCTATTGCCTTGGCCAAGGAGTTGGAAGAAGCCTACGGCATTCCCTGCCATATAGACAACGATGTGAAAAGCGCTACCCGTGCCGAACGTCTTTGGGGCTTCGGACAGATATCCAAAAACTTTGTCTACCTCAATGTAGGCACAGGCATAGCAGTGGGCACGGTGGTCAACGGGCGCCAGATACGGGGCAGCCATTTCAATGCCGGCGAGGTAGGCCACCTTAGGGTAGGCGTACAGGTAGGTGTGAAGTGTGCATGTGGGCGGATGGATTGTGTGGAGGCCATAGCCGCAGGCATAGGTTTCGACAATTGTGCCCGCTTGTTACGTCCCCGTTACGATACCCGTCTGCACATCCCCGACGAGCGCGAAGGCCGGGTGCTGGTTAGCGAGGTGTTCACTCTTGCGCAGAAAGGAGATCCCCTCTGCGTGGCACTGGTGGACATCGCCTCCGAGGCATTGGCAAACCTCATCATGAACCTCGTTCGCATGACCGACCCCGACACCGTGGTACTGGGAGGAGGCATTGTGGCCGACGGCTATATGCACGAAAAGATATTAGAGAAACTGCAACCCATCACCATGCGCTTCGTCACCAATGGTGTCGTTATTACCAAGCTCAATCCGGGCTTTATCGGCTTGCTGGGAGCTGGAGCCGTGGCCATGAACCGTTAAAACAATATGCATACTTATGAAGATTACCATTGCAAACACTGAACAAGAGTTTGATTGCGCCGCCGCTTGGCGCGTCATTGGCCAGATGTTGGCGTGTCCGGCTTCCGTCATCGGGCTTTCTACCGGGCGGACAACGGGAAACATGCACCGGCTCATTGCCGAGATACACGGGCGTTATCCTTTCCCGGTGGGTGAGACTACCTTTTTCGGCTTGGATGAAGTAACAGGGGTGTCGCGCCATTATAGCGGGGCGTGCTACACCATGTTGAAGACGGAGCTTATTGACGCTCTCGGTGTGGACGAGGAGCATTTCCTGATGCTTCCCACCCGGTGCGATGATTTCCCGCGTGCTTGTGCCGATTTCCGTAATGAGATAGCACGGCGGGGGGGGATTGACCTGCTTATCCTCGGCTTGGGCGAAAACGGGCATTTGGGTTTCAACCAGCCCGGCTCTCCCTTCGGGGGTGAGGCTTGGGTGACGCACATGAATGCCGAGCTGGAGGAGCGTATCCGCCGGGAGACCGGTACTCCGCCCGACGTTCCGTTGGGGGGAGCTACATTGGGCATCAAGGACATCATGCAGGCACGCCGCATCGTACTGGTGGCAAAGGGCGAGAATAAGACAGACATTGTGAGCCGGATGTTGCAAGGCCCGGTGACGCCGGATGTTCCGGCTTCGGTGCTTCAGTTGCATCCCGATTGCGAGTTCCTGCTGGACGCCAAGGCGGCGGGGAAATTGAGAATGAAGAATTGAGGATTTAATCACTAAACGTTAATCTTAGTATCATGGAGCAACAATCTAAACAACAGCAAGCAAGCTATCTCGGCCCTTTCCTTACGATGGTTTTCCTGTTTTTTATCGTGGGCTTCCTTACTACGGCCAATACGCAGTTCCAAGGCCCGCTGAAGGAAACCTTCCTTGCCGAGGTTGGCGGACTTAAAAATACGTTTGCCACGCTCATTACCTTTTCGTGGTTCCTGGCCTACCCGTTGAGTGGAGGCGTAGGTTCCCGTTGGATAAGCCGCTACGGGTATAAGGGCACGCTTATCCGCGGACTGGTGGTTATGATAGCGGGGCTGGGGCTGTTCTTCCTTTCCTCGTGGTTCACCGTGCGTTTCCCCGACGCGGCCTGGAGGGCAGGCGGGAGCGTGGTGCCCTATGGGTTCTTTATCTTCCTGCTCGGCTCGTTTGTCGTGGGGGCATCGGCCACCATCCTGCAAGTTGTCATCAATCCATACCTCACGGCCTGCTACGTGCGTGGCACGCAGCCCATTCAGCGGTTGGCCATAGGCGGGTCGGCCAATTCGGTGGGTACTACGCTCGCACCTTACTTTGTGACGGGCGTGGTGTTTGGCGGCTTGTCTATGAGCGAGATAAGCATTGACCAGCTGATGCTGCCGTTCTTCGCGCTGATGTTGGTCATCGTGCTGGTGGTGTTCATGCTGACGCGCTTCTCCCTGCCCGATGTGGAGGGCACCAAGGCCGAGGCCGGCGAACGGCTGGAGCGCTCCGTATGGTCGTTCCGCCACCTGGCATTGGGCGTGGTGGCCATCTTCTTCTATGTGGGCGTGGAGGTGTGCATTGGCGGCAACATCAACCTTTATGCCATGGAGCAGGGCATGGCTTCGCCCGCGCTGCTGGCCACGCTCTACTGGGGCGGCATGCTGGTGGGAAGGCTGGTGGGCAGTTCGTTGAGCCGCGTCTCCCCGCGTGTGCAGCTCACCGTCACCACCACCCTGGCTGCCTTGCTCACGGTGCTGGCCGTGGCGTTCAACAATCCGTGGCTGCTTTGCGCCGTGGGTCTGTTCCACTCCATCATGTGGGGAGCCATCTTCACTCTGTCCGTAGCCCGGCTGGGCAAGTACACCTCCGTGGCCTCGGGCGTATTCATGATAGGGGTGGTAGGCGGAGCCGTGTTCCCCTTGTTGCAGGGCGTGCTGGCCGATGTCCTTGGTGGATGGCGGCTGTCGTGGTGCCTGGTTGTGGCAGGGGAGGCGTTCATGCTATGGTATGCCTTGGTCGGATCGCGCATCCGTCCTAGGGACATCGCGGATTAGTCTGGGAACCATTAACCTATATAAACTAACGTATTGTTATGAAACATTTCAGATTGCTGATGCTTGCCGCGGCGGCCTTGCTGATGGCCTCGTGCGGCAACAAGCCTGCAAAGACGCAGGCCGACCCTTTGGCCACCAAGGTAGTGGTGGCTTACGTGACTTCGTGGAGCGACGTGATGCCCGACCCGGCGCTGATGACGCACATCAACTATGCCTTCGGCCATGTGAACGATACGTTCAACGGCGTGCGCATTGACAATGAAGAGCGCCTGCGCGCCATCGTGGCCCTAAAGAAGCAGAACCCCTCGTTACAGGTGCTGCTCTCCGTGGGTGGATGGGAGAGCGGACGGTTCAGCGAGATGGCCGCCGACGAGGCCAACCGCCTGGCTTTTGCCGCCGATTGCGCCCGTGTGGTCGATGAGTTCGGGCTGGACGGCATTGACATCGACTGGGAATATCCCACACAGAGCACCGCCGGAATCTCCTCCTCGCCGAGCGACACGGAGAACTTTACCTTGCTGATGCGTGACCTCCGCCAGGCACTCGGGACGGACAAGGCGCTCACCCTGGCCACCGTATGTTCAGCGCAGTATATGGACTTCAAGGCTTTTCTGCCTTACGTGGACTTTGTGAACATCATGGCCTACGACATGGGCGGGCAGGACGGACACCATGCCTCGCTCTACCCTTCGGAGCATAGCGGCTCGATGACTTCGCACGAGGCAGTGCAGGCGCATATCCGTGCGGGCGTGCCTCCCTCGAAGCTCGTGATGGGCATGCCTTTCTATGGCAAGGGGCGCGAGGGCTACCGTGCATACGCCGACTCGGTGGCACAGGGACTCACGCCGCAACGCTATGCCGAGCATTGGGACAGTATCGGCCAGTTCCCCTATCTGCTGGACGAGGCCGGGCGCTTTGTGTATGCCTACGAAAATCCGCGTTCCATCTCCGCCAAATGCCAGTACATATTGGACAACGACCTGCTGGGCGGCATGTATTGGGAGTATGAAGGCGGCACCGGGGCCGATAACCTTTGCCAGGTGGTGGCCGATGCCCTTCTGGGAAAGGCGCATAAGCAGAAAGTCCTCGTCCTTACCGAGCGGGGCGGCCAGCATGGCACGTTTACCGACGCCGGCCTTGCTTGGTTGAAGCAGGAAGGCGGGCAGATGGGCTTCAGCCTGACGGAGATTAACAATGCTCAGCCCATCACGAAGGAATTCCTCCGGGCGTTCGACCTCGTTATCCAGCTCGATTTTCCCCCCTACACCTGGCCCAAGGAGGCGGAAGATGCCTTCATTGACTACATCGACCGGGGCGGGCAAGGCGGCTGGATAGGTTTCCATCATGCCACATTGCTTGGCGAGTTCGACGGCTACCCCCTGTGGCAATGGTTCTCGGACTTCATGGGCGGCATCCGTTACCAGAACTACATAGCCGCCCTGGCCGATGGTACGGTGCGTGTGGAAGACGCCAGCCATCCCGTGATGCAGGGCGTGCCCGCTTCCTTCGTCATCCTCGGCGACGAATGGTACACTTACGACAAAAGTCCGCGCCCCAATGTCCGCGTCCTTGCCGCGGTAGACGAGTCGACCTACACTCCCGACTCGGACATCAAGATGGGCGATCATCCCGTGGTCTGGGTCAATGAAGCGAAAGCCGCGAAGAATGTCTATTTCCAGATGGGTCATAGCGGCAAGCTCTACGACAATGAAGCTTTCACTACCATGTTCCGCAACGCTATCCGTTGGATATTGGAAAAGTAAGTGCAAGATAACTGATAATAGTTGTAGCAATAGGTATTGAGTTTTTGGACCTGTACCTACACCGCTTATGAGGGTGTGGGTGCGGGTTTCTTTTGTTTTATAGCTAAAAGTATTACCTTTGCGAAGTATAAAACGATAACATATTATGGAGAAAGTTCGTTTCGGAGTAGTAGGCACCAACTTTATTACCGACTGGGTGATAGCAGGTGCCCGGCAAGACCCGCGTTTTGAATTGGTGGCAGTCTGTTCGCGAACGCGGGAGAGGACAGAGGAGTTTGCCGCGAAACACAGCATCCCGTACCGGTTCACCTCACTGGAAGCGATGGCAAGCAGCCCGCTTGTCGATGCGGTGTACATTGCTTCGCCAAACATGATGCATGCTTCGCAGAGCATCCTCTGCATGAGTCACGGCAAGCACGTGCTTTGCGAGAAACCTCTGGCATCCAATGCCGCTGAGGCAAGGCAGATGATAGCCGCTTCCGAGAAGTATGGCGTCACCCTGATGGAGGCCATGAAGTCGACGCTGAACCCCAACTTCCGTGCGCTGATGAGCCGTGTGAGCCGTATCGGGAGGGTGCGCCGCTATTTTGCATCCTATTGCCAGTATTCGTCGCGCTATGACCTGCTCAAGGCGGGCGAGTTGCCCAATGCCTTCAATCCCGCCTGTTCCAATGGGGCGCTGATGGACATTGGTGTTTACACCATCTATCCCATGGTCGTTCTGTTCGGCAAGCCGTTATCAGTCCAGGCATCGGGCATCATGCTGCCGTCGGGCACGGACGGGCAGGGTACCGTACATTTCCAGTATGACGGGATGGAGGCCAATGTGATTTATT
>CALUIF010000220.1 GCA_944320635.1 uncultured Bacteroides sp.
GGGCTGGTTTTGTAACACATTTGTAACTACTTTGTAACACATCCTTCAAGCCGTAGTCACACCAACTTAACAGCCGTCGATTTCCTTTGCAGCGCGAAAAAACCTGTAAATAAAGCGTAATTATGAAAAGGTGTTTTGAAAAGATTGTTGAAGGGATATTGGCTTGCAGCGGTTTTGTGACCAGCCTGACCATTGTGCTGATTGTGCTGTTCCTCTTCTCCGAAGCTTTGGGACTGTTTGGCAGCAAGGTGGTGGAGGAGGGCTACGTGCTGGCACTGAACAGGCAGAACACGGTGAGCCAGTTGTCGCCTGCCCAAATCAAGGGAGTGTTCGACGAAGAAATCACCAACTGGAAAGAACTGGGGGGCGACGACCTGCCTATCCGCCTGTTCCGACTGGAAGACGTCGACGAGTATTACACAGAGCAGCAACTGGGCGAGGCATACGAGAATGCCGGTGCCTGCATTACCCAGTTGGTGGAGCAGACGCCCGGCATCGTGGCCTTTGTGCCCGGCCAGTTCATCGTCAGGCCCGACTCGGTGCATGTGCTAAAAGACCAGACCATCTCGGTGAAAGATGTGCTGGCCGGAGCCGAGTGGTTTCCAACCGCTACACCTGCGCCTCAGTTTGGTTTCCTGCCGCTCATTACCGGCACCTTGTGGGTCAGCTTGTTTGCCATCCTCATAGCCTTGCCCTTCGGGTTGGCGGTGGCCATCTACATGTCCGAGGTGGCCGACTCCAGGCTCCGCAATCTGCTGAAGCCGGTCATCGAGTTGCTTAGCGGCATACCCTCGGTGGTGTACGGCTTCTTCGGACTGATTGTAGTTGTCCCCTTTTTGCAGCGGGCATTCGACCTTCCCGTCGGTGAGAGCGGTCTGGCAGGTGCGTTGGTGCTGGCCATCATGGCCTTGCCCACCATCATTACTGTTACCGAAGACGCCATGCGGGGGTGTCCCCGTGCCATGCGCGAGGCCAGTCTGGCCTTGGGTGCCTCGGAGTGGCAGACCATATATAAAGTGGTCATTCCTTACTCCATATCGGGCATCACCTCGGGTGTGGTGCTGGGCATTGGCCGCGCCGTGGGCGAAACGATGGCCGTGCTGATGGTGACGGGCAATGCAGCCGTCATTCCCCACAGCATACTCGAACCGCTTCGCACCATCCCTGCCACCATTGCTGCCGAGTTGGGCGAAGCCCCGGCCGGAGGTGCGCACTACCAGGCTTTATTCCTGCTGGGCGTGGTGCTGTTCTTCATCAGTCTGTTAATCAACTTCACGGTAGAAGCCGTGTCATCCAAACAAAAGTAATCCGTGTCATGGACAGAAAACGTGTTTCACAACATCTTGCTTTCGGCTTGTTCCGATTGCTCAGTCTGAGCGTAGTGCTCATCCTGTTTGCCATCTTGGGCTTTATCATCTACAAGGGCATAGGCGTTATCAGTTGGGAGTTTATCACCACCCCGCCCGAAGACGGCATGACTGCCGGCGGCATTTGGCCTGCCATCGTGGGTACCTTCTGCCTGATGCTGGGCAGTGCCCTCTTTGCCTTTCCCGTGGGAGTGATGAGCGGCATCTACATGAACGAGTATGCCCCCAAGGGCTGGATTGTGCGCTTCATCCGGGTGATGACCAACAACCTTAGCGGTATTCCTTCCATAGTGTTCGGCCTCTTTGGTATGGCCTTGTTTGTGAACTACCTGGACTTTGGCGACAGCATTCTGGCCGGTTCGCTCACCCTGGGCTTGCTGAGCCTTCCCTTGGTGATACGCACCACGGAGGAAGCGCTGAAGGCCATCCCCGACAGCTTGCGCGAGGGTAGCCGTGCTTTGGGTGCCACGAAGCTACAGACCATCTGGCGCGTCATACTACCCATGGGCATGCCCAACATCATCACCGGACTTATCCTGGCCCTTGGGCGCGTGTCGGGCGAAACGGCTCCCATTCTTTTCACTTGTGCGGCCTACTTCCTGCCCCAGTTGCCTTCGAGCATTCTGGACCAATGCATGGCATTGCCCTACCACTTGTATGTCATCTCCACCAGTGGTGTCGACATGGAGGCACAGTTGCCCATAGCCTACGGCACGGCGTTGGTGCTTATTGTCATCATTCTCTTGGTCAACCTTCTGGCCAATGCCTTGCGCAGGTATTTTGAGAAGAAAGTGAAGATGCAGTGACCGGGCTCCATCCCCATCCCCTGACGGGGGCGTCTTGTTCCCAAGGCTTGGGAACGACATTCCCCAAGCCGGGGAAAGCGATTCCCTAAGCTTGGGAACGGGCTTCCCGACCTATGGGAACGGGTTTCCCAGCCTTTGGGAATAGCTGGGAATGCTAAACATTTGATAATCTTAATAGTAAAGTAATAACATTTCAGACTTATGAACAAAATAGAAACGCGCGACGTCAACTTCTGGTATGGCAACTTCCACGCCTTGAAAGGCATCAGCATGGACATAGAGGAGCGGTCGGTGGTGGCCTTCATAGGCCCTTCGGGCTGTGGTAAGTCCACTTTTCTCCGTCTGTTGAACCGCATGAACGACCTTATCCCCGATACCCGCCTGGAGGGGAAAATCCTTATCGACGGGCAAGACATCTACCGCAAGGGTATCCGTGTAGACGAACTGCGCAAGCAGGTAGGCATGGTGTTCCAGCGTCCTAACCCCTTTCCGAAGAGCATCTTCGAGAATGTGGCCTACGGCCTGCGGGTGAATGGGGTGAAAGATGAGAAATTCATCCGCCAACGGGTGGAGGAAACCTTGAAAGGCGCCGCCCTTTGGGACGAGGTGAAAGACAAGCTCAAGGTCTCCGCCTATGCCCTTTCCGGCGGCCAGCAGCAACGCCTGTGCATAGCCCGTGCCATGGCTGTATCGCCCTCGGTGCTGCTCATGGACGAGCCGGCCTCGGCACTCGACCCCATCTCTACGGCCAAGGTAGAAGAACTCATCCACGAGTTGAAGCGGCAGTACACCATCGTCATCGTCACCCACAACATGCAGCAGGCTGCCCGTGTGAGCGACCGCACGGCCTTCTTCTATATGGGCGAGATGGTGGAAATGGGCGATACGAAGAAAATCTTCACCCATCCCGACGAGGAGGCCACACAAAACTACATCACGGGACGTTTCGGATAACGCCGTCGGGAAAAAATGCCGGGGCGGGTTGAAATATTTGGCGTTTTTTTGCATCTTTGCAAGCGTCAGCCATAACCTTGGCATATCAATGACATATCACTTTAATAACAATATACACGTATGGTAAAATTTATCGAATCGGAACTCGTCTTATTGAAAAAAGAGATAGGCGAGATGTGGACTTTGGTGTACAACCAGCTCGACCGTGCCGGTGAAGCTGTCCAGACTTTAGACCGCGAACTGGCGCGGCAGGTGCAGGTGCGCGAACGGCGTGTAAATGCCTTTGAGTTAAAGATCGACAGCGATGTGGAAGACATCATTGCACTCTACAACCCCGTGGCCATCGACCTGCGCTTTGTGCTGGCCATGCTGAAAATCAACACCAACCTGGAACGTCTGGGCGATTTTGCCGAAGGTATTGCCCGCTTTGCCATCAACTGCAAGGAGGTGGCGTTGGATAGCGAGCTGGTGAAAAAGTTGCGCTTAGGGGAAATGGTTTCGCAAGTGCTTTCCATGCTCGAACTGGCCAAAAGAGCGTTGGAGGAGGAAAATCTGGAGCTGGCCACGTCTGTCTTTGCCAAAGACAATCTGCTGGACGAAATCAATGTCGAGGCCACAAACGTTTTGGCCGACTATGTGAAGACTCATCCCGAGAACGCATTGACCTGCCTGAATCTGGTCAGCGTATTCCGTAAGCTGGAGCGTTCGGGCGACCACATCACCAACATTGCAGAGGAAATCGTTTTCTTCATCGATGCCAAGGTGCTGAAACATAGCGGGCGCACCGATGAACATTATCCCGATACGAAGGAATAAGGAGGGGCAAAAAGTTACATTATCTGGCTAAAACTTAGCATTTTTTAGAAAATGTGTGTATATTTGCCAGACAATTTAACGCCCCTTGATAGGTGCTGAGAAGGTGGTATAAAATTGAAAGTATTTTCAAAAATATGTTATAAGACATGTTTTTTAATTTGGTTGGTATCACCAAAAGCGTCTATCTTTGTGACGTTATCCTGAAAACAATCTTTTTACCTTAAGAAAA
>CALUIF010000221.1 GCA_944320635.1 uncultured Bacteroides sp.
GTAGTCACAGTAAGGCCGGCACTACCTTGCAGGGAGAAGGTCATAGAAGCCATCAGGTCGTCTTCAGTAACCCCGGCATCAGCATTAGAAGGCTCCCACCAAGTTTTGCTTGAGGTAGTCCACTTGCTGCCGTTCTGAATCATGTCCACATACGTTGTACTTGGCTCAAAGCAGGTGTAAAAACCTTGTTGCAGACCATAAGATCCGTTATCGGGAATCCAGGTTTTGGAATTTCCTGAACCTCCGGCCAAGAACTCCCACATTTCTCCCGTCACGAAGTCGGCACAGAAACTGTCGATGGTGAACGTGGTAGGTGCGCCGTAAACTACACCTCCGCGTGTTTCTACACCAAAAGTAACTTCATAAGTGCCTTCAAAAGGCATTTGCAGCGTTACTTCTGCTTCCTGGCTACGTCCTTGTGGGTGTTCCCACAGTGGCAGGTATTCCGGCCCCAACAAGCTTCTCAAATAAACGATGTTCGGGTTGTCCGCATCGTGTGTCACGCTATAGGCCACGCCTTCCACGAGGTCTTCGGAAGTGAAGACTTGGCTGCCCATCTCGTATTTGTCGGGTGTACAGGCAAAGAACAGCAGCACGCCCGCTATTAATGAACAAATATATTTTAGTTTCATATCTTAGTGTTTTTTGATGTGTTACATAAATCGGTTACCAGCCTGCATTTTGATTGTAAACATTGCCAGAAAGAGTAATCTGCGTGTTCGGAATCTGGCAGAAACCTCTCTTGGTGCGGATGTTATTGTCCACATAGGTATCGGAAATCGTTGTGGGCACACCGCCGTTGTACACCGTGATGGCAGAACCATTCAGATTAGCCTGGCTCAACTGTGCAGAAACGTATGCATCCAAGCCTTGGCGCATCAGGTCGAAGTGGCGGATGCCTTCACCAATGAACTCCTTGCGGCGTTCATCCCAAATCTGCTGGATGGTAGGCGCGCCGCTGAGGTTATGAGAAGTATCGCCGTAAGCACGTTCACGCACTTGGTTGAAATAGTTCATGGCATTCGAGCTGCCCAGCTCAGCAGCCATCAGTAGCACGTCGGCATAGCGCATCAATACCCAGTCTTGATCCTGGTTGGTCTGCATATTGCCACCATCAACCGTAGTTTCGGCAGCCGGCATTGAAGTACCGCCTATGAATATCAACGGACAATACTTTTTGTTAACATACCCAGTAAAGTCGTAAGCCGTTGAGGCTGCAATGGCATCGTATGCGCCAATCTCCTCACAGTCGATGATGGAAGCCTCGCCGCGCGTATCTTCTTCATCAAACAAGGCTGCGGCCGCCGGCGTGATGGGGCAAGCTCCCCAACCGTTGCCGTAGGGGGCATAATCGGTGACATCGCGCAAACCAAAGTTTACTACAAACTTGTTGCCGTTGATGTTGTCATTGGTCCAGTTCTGATCGTTGTTGAACTTCACTACCCAAACGTGCTCTTCGCAGGCTTCCACATAGGTAGTAACCCTGCCTTGTTCAACAGTCGTAGCTTCCGTGCAAGCAGCAGGCCACAGGTTGGCAAAAGTGGGTTCCAACTCATAGTTGGTAGAGCCAATCACATCTTCGCAATACTGCAAAGCCTGAGCGGCAGTCAGGTCGCCGGGCATGGTACCACGGCTGTTATTATTATAAACCCCGTCGTAGAACAAGTACACACGTGCCAGCATGGCTCCGGCTGCATACTTGGTGATACGCCCCAGATTGGAGGCCTTATCGGCATATTGGTCGGCCGGCATATTGTCGGCAGCAAACTTCAAGTCGGTTACCACCTGGGCATAGACTTCATCGGGAGTTGCTTGGGGCACGACTTCATCGCTGGCCTCCAGCAGCAGAGGGACATTCTCAAACAGGCGGAGCAGGTCGAAGTACATCAGGCCACGCAGGGCGCGCGCCTCACTCTCTACCACCAAGCGGGTAGTTTCGGAAGACCAAGAGATGTTGTCCAGCGCATTAATTAGCTGGTTGCAACGGTAGATTCCTTGGTAATAATCTCCCCAAAGGCCATTAAACAGATCAATGGCACTTGTCTGATAACTCATATCGAAGCGATCCATCAAGCGGTCGCTACGATCGTCGGCACCGCCACCTCCCAAGCAATCGTCGGACATAGTCTCCACTGCCTGAAACAAGGTGGGCCAGCTGCCATTGGACACCGTGCGCTGGTAGCCGTCGTAACAACCTATCACTGCGTATTGTGCTTGTACCTCGGTCTGATAAAAAGAGCCGGAATTCAACTCGGTCTTGGAACTGGTGTCCAAGAATGCGTCGCCACAGCCCGACAGCACCGATGCTGCCACGCCCAACGCCATGCAATTGTATATCAATTTATTCTTTTTCATACCTGTCTGATAAATTAGAATTTAAGATTTACTCCTACCAAGAATGTACGGGCATGCGGATAACTACCCGTATCGATGCCGGACATCCAAGTGTCTTGACCAAAGCCTACTTCGGGATCCATACCGTTGTAGTTGGTGAAAGTAAAGAGGTTCTGAGCCTGCACGTAGAGGCGTGCCTGACTAATGTACTTGCAGCTGATTAACTTTGCGAAGTCGTAGCCCAAGGTGATGTTGGAGATGCGCAAGTAGTCGCCATCCTGCAAGTAGAGGTCGGAGAAGTTGGTCCAGCTGCTGTCGTTGTTGGTCAGGCGAGGCACCGTATTAGATGTTCCTTCGCCAGTCCAGCGGTTCAGGAAGTAAGTGGTGTAGTTGGCTTGCGAGGAGTTACCCCAGTTACGGTAACCGCCGTTGGCCACCTTGAAGCCTGCCGCACCCGTCCACGTGGTAGAGAAGTCGAAGTTCTTGTAGGTAAAGCCGAGGTTGAAACCAAAGTTGAACTTGGGAATACCGTTGCCCAGATTGACCTTATCGTCATCATCCAAGTCACCGTCATGGTCGATATCTACAAACTTAGCTTCACCGGGAGCCACGCTGTTCAACACTCCGTTTCCGGCTGCTATCCACTCGTCTATTTCCTGCTGGTTCTGGAAAATACCTGCCGTCTTATAGCCCCAGAAGTAACCCATCGGTTCACCGTTGGAGCAGCGATAGAATTCCGTCTGGTTATTGAACATGATGTTGGTAGAACCATGCAAAATGCCACCCTCAGTAGGAATACTACCCACCTCGTTCTTGTTGTATGCCAAGTTGGCACCAACGTTGTACATAAAGTCTTTACCAATCTGGTCATTCCAAGTCAGGCCAATTTCTACACCTTTGTTGGTGACATCGCCACCGTTGATGTACGGCCAACCGGACGAAGCCACACCTGCCGTAGCAATTACCGGAGCCTGTACCAGCCAGTCGCGCGTCACTTTGTAGTACCAGTCAAAGTTCAAGCCCAAACGGCTGTTGAGGAAGCGGGCATCGATACCGATGTTGGTCTGCTCGGAGGTTTCCCACGTCAGTTCGTCGTTACCCAAAGAATTGGGATAAGCGCCTACGGAGTTTACCGACGAGCCCTTGCCGGTACCGAAGTTATAACCTGCGCCCACAAGGGTGACGCTGGCCCGGTAGAGATTATCTCCGATGTTGTTATTGCCCACTTGTCCCCAGCTGGCACGCAGTTTCAAGAAGTCCAGCCAATTGCGGGTGCTTTCCATGAATTTTTCTTCAGAAATGGTCCAACCGGCAGATACCGAGGGGAACCAACCGAAGCGATTGCCCGGTGCAAAGCGTGAAGAACCGTCGGCACGCAAGGTAGCGTTCACCATATACTTGTCACGGAACGACCAGCCGATACGTGCGAAGTAAGACATACGGCGGTATTCCTCGGCAGGATAACCATGGAGTTCGCCGGTATTCAGGTTGACGGCATTGTCCAGATAAGCATGTTGCCAGTCATCGTAAATATCAAGCAAGGTGTTGTTACCGTTCATATTGTCACCGCCGTTGCGCTCTACTTCCATACCAATCAAGGCATTGAAGTCGTGTTCCTGTATACTCCAGTCGTAAGTGGCGGTGTTGGTCCACGTCAGCGTCCAGCCCTTATACATGCTCTGGCTCATGGTAGGTTCGCCTCTAGATTCGCTGGTCGTAGAGGTGTAAGCAGGGTTGTAGCTACGGTAGGCGTTGGCATTTTGGTTGAAACCCAGCTGCGTACGGATACGCAGATTCTTGATGGGCTGCAACTCGGCATAGACATTGGCCACCCAGTTCTGGTTGTCGTTGAGTACGCGGTTACGATACATCGAAGCCACGGGATTGCCATCGTACTGGTACCAGTCGGTAGCAATGGAGTAGCTGTAACCGTTGTTCAGGTCGGCACGGCCATCCTGCTGCAGGTAGACTGGCTGCAAAGGTGATGTGCTGTAGGCACCACGCAAGGTATTGTTATACATGTTGCCCGTGCCTAAGTTGGAGTTTTTCACATAGGCAAAGGACACGTTTTCACCCACTTTCAGGAAGTCGCCATACAATTTTTGCTCCATGTTGATACGGAAGTTGTAACGTTCGTAGTTGGAAGCCTGCTTGCCGCCCACAATGCCTTCCTGGCTGTAGTAGCCTAAAGAAACGGCATAGGTGCTGGTGGCCGAACCGCCCGTAACGCCCAGCGTGTAGCTCTGCGTGGCAGCATTGTCCTTAAACATCTCATCAATCCAGTTGGTGTTGTTCACATTGCCGTTGGCATCATAAATAGAAGAATAAGAACTCCAATCGTAAACGCCATTGCCGGAGTTCAATGACTGTTCGTCCATCAAGGCCATGTACTGCTCGGCATTGAGCATATCAATCTTACGGGCAACACTCTGCCAGCCATAGTAAGCATCAAATGACACTTGTGCCTTACCCTCCTGACCGGTGCGGGTAGTTACGATAACCACGCCATTGGCTGCCTGCGCACCGTAGATGGCGGCAGAAGCAGCGTCCTTCAATACATCAATGCTGGCGATGTCGCTGGGACTGATGTTCTTGATGTCCACACCAGGAATACCGTCGACCACATAGAGTGGGCCGTTGTTGGAGTTAGAACCCTGGCCACGGATGATGACCTTCAAGTCCGACCCCGGCTGTCCGGATTCACTGATGATGTTGACGCCTGGCGTCTGTCCCTGCATGGCCTGCAAGGGGTTGTTGGTGTTGAGCTTGGCGAGTTCTTCACCCTTCACCTGCACGGTGGCACCCGTCACCAGTTTCTTTTTCTGTACGCCGTATCCCACAACGACTACCTCTTCGAGCACTTCGTTGTCTTCTTCCAATACGACGTCAATCACAGCGGCGTCTCCCACAACGATTTCCTGACTTTTGAAACCGATGTAGGAAAACACCAAGGTATTGCCCTTCCCTGCCTGCACAGAGTAATGTCCGTCGATGTCGGTAATGCCGCCCGTAGCAGTTTCTTTTACCTGCACGGTCACACCGATCAACGGGAATCCGTCCGTGGCCGAGGTCACGGTACCTGTCACTGTCTTGCTTTGAGAAGGATTAGCCCAAAGGCTACTCATTGCCGGTACTGCCAATAAAAGTACCCATGCAATCCTGCATAGATGTTGACCTATGCACTTTTTCCAAGAATGCTTTCTCATTGTACATTATTTAATGGTTAATACTTGGTTGCTCATGGCCGGAGGGCATTATTTCCCCTTTCGGCTTGTTGCAAAAGTACTACGACAGCATAAAATAACCATAAAATTTTGTAAATGAAAGGGTACAGTTTTATTTCTGAGGGTAGATAAAATGTCTTTTTAAAGGGTATGGTTTGTATTCATACGAATATCGGCTTCCAGCAAGTCCATGGCCGACCTACCTTGCGCGACTGCCTCCATAAACATGTCCGCCACATCGGCATGTGAGAAGGGACTTTCATGATACACGTCTGGGCCTACCTGGGGATACCAGCGCCTGCCCAGTGAGGCCACTGCATCGGAAACATTTCCACTCCGGGGACGGCAGGAAACATTAATCCAAAACCGGGCATGTGGAGAAACTTCGGGCCGCGCATAAAGACTATGATCCATACGTGCTACCAGCCCTCCACCTACGGGGTCGAGGGTGACGAGCATCCGGACGTTATAACCTGCATCCGCCAAGTACCTGCACAAGTGGGCTGCATTCCATCCGCCAAAGCTGTGCCCGATGATGTACACCGGAATCTCGATGCCGGGAATGCAAGGCAAAACCTTCGCGTTGATATTGCCTTCGCCATGTATCTCTTCATAACCTAGATATTCCATGCGGGCGGACACCGGGGCACATCGCCCAATGCGCCTGACAAAGGGTACCAGCGCAGCCTTCCTCACAAGCTCCGTAGGCCCATAGCCGCAATAGCGCCACTTGTCGCCCGCCCCGCCGATGAAAAAGGCCACAAATTCCCCAGGAGAAACAGGCGAAGCCTCCCCTTGTCTTTGCGATGATATAGTTAAGTATGTGTGCAAAATAAATGATAAATTCCTATTTGCCGGTACCTATCCAAGTCCATTTGTGCCATATATATTCTAAAGGACCCTGTTTGTGTTTGCCAAGCCACCATTTGCAGAAAAGGACTTGCAGGAAGAATGTGAACAGGCCGATGAGCAGGCTGACGGTATATCCGCAATAAGGAGCAAGGTACAATCCGATAGGGAAATATACCATTGCGCCAATAACGGATTGCGTAATATAATTGGTAAGACTCATCTTACCATAAAACCTCAGACTGCCTACCGCCCTGCCAAATGTTTTATTCTGATACAGAATAACAAAAGATGCGACCAGTACCAGCGTAAAAGCCAGTTTCTGCCACATGTCAAAAGCGGTCCCGGCAGACTGCTGCACAATAGCGTCATTGCCCATAATAAGTTCTTTCAAGGTATACAGTGGTGCAAACGAGATGGCTGCGACAATCAGAGTCTTCACCCATATACGAAGATTCCGTTCTGATGAAACGAAAAGCCGCTTTCTCCCGATGTAGAAACCAAGTAGAAACAGCCCGGCAGTCTGGAAGAAGCGTCCGGCATTGATTGCCCAGAACAGGCTTGCCTTCTGTCCCAATGTGATGTTTCCCAACAAGAAGTCCCCGAAATTTCCGCCTTTGGTGTATGCAGCCACTTCCGCATACATTTCCCCTACCTTCAAGTCAGGTAGCTGGTGTGCCGGATTGATCAGGCTCGCAATATAGTGGTACCATTCAACAGGTTGCAACAAAAAGAAAATTGAAGCTATCAAAATTGCCTTATCGCTCCAATTGCGCGTGAAGAAAAGCACAAGACTCACCACAGCGAACAGCAAAAGCACATCTCCGGCCGGGAAAAAGGCGGCATTCAATGTCGCGAAACCGACCAAAAGCACCATGCGCCAAAGGAAGCGATAGCCGAAATCCTTCCCCTGTTTCTTTTGATTATTGGTCTGAATGTAGAATGTAAATCCGAACAACAAAGCAAAAATGGCGTATGCCTTTCCTGCAAACAGACTGAAAACGCCATTGAACACTCCCTGATCCAGCACATTCAGCCATGCAGGAGAATCTGTCGGATATACAGGGAAAATAAAGTGCTCCAGGTTATGAACCAAAATAATAGCCATTACAGCAAAGCCACGAAGGGCATCCACGACCTCTATACGAGGATTTTCTTTCAAAAGTTGTTCCATTTTTATTTGTTGAATAACAGTGCACAAAAATAATCCATTATGCTGACTAAAAAAATACACATGCCTATTTTAATAAATGAATTCCTTGCCCAAACAGAGAATGAGAAGCATATATGAGCAAGTTCCTATGGCCAAGTATTATTGGATACCTGGTCATTTATCATTGCTTCTATGTCGGTTGAAGCATAGTATCCTTGCAAAAGCATAATTAGGGAGAATGAGGAATTCATCTTTTAATAAACATCATCACAGAAGGAATCTTGAGGTGCAAAAATTTCACCTCAGTTACCTACCTGTTCGGGCATAGCTGACTGAAACATATCGCTCAATACATATTAGCAGGAAATGAAATTCGGCACACACTGTCCGCCGAATTCATATAACCAATTCGGCGGTTATTGACCGTCAAACCTGATAGTTAAGTTGGCTATCTTTAAGCAAGCCAACGAGTTACAAAGGAATGAAAATAAAAAAGGAGAAAGATTTTCGTCTTTCTCCAACTCAGTACCCAGACCCGGGGTCGAACCGGGATGGAAGTGAATCCACTGGTGTTTGAGACCAGCGCGTCTACCGATTCCGCCATCTGGGCAACTCTTTGTTAATTGCGGTGCAAAGGTAATGCTTTTTTCGAAATCTGCAATGACTTTACTAAAAAAAGAAGAAAAAAACGAGAAAACATGTAGCAAGGGTTTCTTCTTTATGAAATATAGCGTACATTAGCAGCAAACTTTTAAAATAAATATCATGGCTACAGATAAGGACAATTTTTGCGTCATCATGGGAGGGGGAATAGGCAGCAGGTTCTGGCCTTTCAGCCGCAAGACGCTGCCCAAACAATTTTTAGACTTTTTCGGAACAGGACGTTCCCTACTGCAACAGACGTTCGACCGCTTTAGTAAGATAATTCCACAAGAAAACATTCTGGTCGTGACCAATGACCTGTATGCCGATCTGGTAAAAGAGCAACTGCCGGGTCTGAAGGCCGAACAGATTCTGCTGGAACCCACACGCCGCAACACGGCACCCTGCATTGCCTGGGCATCATATCACATACGCGCCCTGAATCCGGATGCCAATATTGTGGTGGCACCCTCGGATCACTTAATTCTGAAAGAAGAAGATTTTCTGAATGCCATAAAGAGGGGATTGGATTTCGTAGCAAAATCGGACAAACTGCTCACACTCGGAATCAAGCCCAACCGCCCCGAAACAGGGTATGGCTACATCCAGATAGCCGAACCGGCTGGCGAGAACTTCTACAAAGTGAAGACTTTCACAGAAAAACCGGAATTGGAACTGGCCAAGGTGTTTGTAGAAAGCGGCGAGTTTTACTGGAATGCAGGACTATTTATGTGGAACGTAAACACCATCATCAAGGCAGGAGAAACCTATCTGCCGGAAGTGGCGGCCAAGCTTGAGCCAGGGAAAAACGTGTATGCCACCCCGGAAGAAAAACGCTTCATTGACGAAAACTTCCCCGCATGCCCCAATGTATCCATCGACTTTGGCATAATGGAGAAAGCTAACAACGTATATGTGTCGCTGGGAGACTTCGGATGGTCGGACTTAGGCACATGGGGATCGTTGTACGACCTTTCACCCAAAGATGCGGACAACAACGTGGTGCTGAAATGCCAGTCACTGCTCTACAACTGCAAGGACAACATCATTACGCTGCCCAACGGAAAGCTCGCCGTAATCGAAGGGCTGGACGGCTACCTCGTGGCAGAGTCGAACAACGTGTTGCTGATATGCAAGAAAGACGAGGAGCACGCCATACGCAAATATGTGAACGACACACAAATCAAGATGGGAGAAGACTACATTTAATTCCACTTATCCCCTCCCTTTATACCAAGGGCTGCCTTACCGGAAACGATAGGCAGCCCTTTTTATATGTCAGGAGGAAAGGCTTAGAGCCTGTTTAAATTTTCCTTTTTAAGATTTTTATTCAGCCTCTTTTGAGTCTCTTTCCGGTCTCTTTTTCTGTTGTACTTCGTCACGTAGCCCGCTACGCTCCTCACTACAGCAGAAAAATATCCTCGAAAACAACTCTCAAAATAGAACTGAGCAAAATTTAAACAGGCTCTTAGAGCGCAGCACGGATGGCAGCAGCTATGGCCTGGAATTCTTCGTCGGAAAGCTTCAACTTGGGATTGGAGAAAAGCAGGTCTTTTTCAGTCTGCATCGGCACCAAGTGAATGTGGGCATGAGGCACCTCCAAGCCCAGCACAGCCATGCCCACCTTGCGGCAAGGGAAGGCTTTGCCAATGGCCAAAGCTATATGCTTTGCAAAGACGCCCATGGCGGCCAGGTCGTCGTCGGACAAATCGAAGATGTAGTCTACTTCTTGCTTGGGAATAACCAGCGTATGGCCTTTCGCCAACGGGTTGATGTCGAGGAAAGCAAAGAATCTTTCATCCTCGGCCACCTTGTAGCAGGGTATTTCGCCCGCTACGATTTTACTGAATATTGTTGCCATAGTTTTATAGTGTATAAAAAAGGAAGGCAAGCCTCCGCTTGCGGGAAGCCTGCCCTGCCGTTAGAATGAGATGTTCATCACTTCGAGTTTAATCATGCCCTGAGGCACTTTGATTTCGGCCACATCACCCACCTTCTTCCCAAGCAAGCCTTGGGCAATAGGCGTGTTGACCGAGATTTTGCCTTCTTTCAGATTGGCTTCACTTTCAGACACAATGGTGTAGGTCATTTTCATGCCGTTCTTCACGTTCTTCAGTTCCACCTTGTTCAGTATCTGGACAGTGTCGGTCTTCAGCTTCGACTCATCGATAATCTTGGCATCGGCAATCACCGCTTTCAGCTTGGCTATCTTTGACTCCAGCATACCTTGAGCCTCTTTGGCGGCATCATACTCGGCGTTTTCGGACAAGTCGCCCTTATCGCGGGCTTCGGCAATTGCAGCAATGATTTTCGGGCGTTCTACCGCCTCCAGGTTCTTCAACTCAGCCAGCAGCTTGTTGTAACCTTCTTCTGACATGTAAGCCATAATATTTCCTCCTTACTTATGTTTTTAATTTAGTTTTGACAAACAAAAAAGAATTCCAACATGTGCGCCATGTTGGAACCCTCTTCCTTATTTTGGTGGCAAAGGTACACGTTTAAAAGATGCACACCAAACGAAAAGCAATGTTTTGTAACATATTTAATATCTTATGGTCAATAATAACACCTGTTACAACAGCGCTTTCACGGCGGCCTCCAAGTCTTTGATGGTTTCCCCACGCGCCTTCAGTTCATTGGCCCGGTTTATCAGGAACACAGAGGGCAGCGACTGGATGCCGTAGAGAGATACAGTGGTAGAGTACACCCCGGCAGCATCGCGCACACACGTCCAAGGCAGGTTGGAGGCGATGGTCTTCCAGTAGTGCTCGTCGGCGTCGAGGGATACTTGGTAGATTTCCAGCCCCTGGGCGGCATACTTGTCGTAGAGGTCGCGCAACATGTAGTTGTGCGATGCCGATACCGCGCTCTGGTAGACGGTGAAATCCAGCAGCACTACCTTGCCCTTGAGATCGGTGAGCTTGTGCGAGGTACCACGCAGGTCACGCAGGTCGATATCGATGACACCGGTTTCCTGCACCACTTCTTCGGGAATCTCCACCACTTCCTGGCGGGGAGCACGGGTGTTCTTCATCCCCTTGATGACGATATTGTAAAGGTTCTTCGTGCGGTCGGCCTCCGGATAGCGGTTGTTCAGGCTGGTGGCCACGGCAGCAAAGCACTTCACGTCGTCCTTACTGTTCAGAGGGTCGAAGATGAGGTAGTTGTCCAGCTTCTGGAACAAAGCGAAGTAGGCGGCCGAAGTGTTTGGGGCGGCAAAGATGTAGTTTATCTTCACATCGTCCTTATACTGCTTGAGCAGCTGCGCCAGCCGTTCCTGGTAGATACCCATGGGCAACCGTCCGGCCTGCGCTTCGGCGGCCAGCTGGTTGGACTCACTTTGCAGGCGGGCCTGCTTCACAGTCAGTTCCTTTATCTTCTGGCAGTTGGCAGAGCCTTCCACCTGGTAGCCAGTGGCAAACTGAGCGGCGTCGGCCGTCACCTGCACCGTCTCGGTAGAGTCGATAGAAAGGTTGATGACCTGGCCGTCTACCCGCAGGCGGTAAAATTCCGGAGACATGGGACGTTCATGACTGAAGACAAACTCGCCGTCCCCCTTCAGCTTCACTGAATCCAGTGGCACAATGCCTTCCAGAGCAGAAGCCTCCAAATAAATCATCTTACCTTCGGCGCCGGACACCTTACCTGTTATCTTAAACTGAGGACCGGAACTACATGCTCCCAAAGCGGCTGCCGCCAATACTATTAAAACATATTTCTTCATACGCTACATTTTGCTATAATCTTTCCACATTGGCTGCAAATGTACGTATTTCTCTTTGAATGAGTGGCATTTTCCCGGCACTTTTTATAGCCACTTCTTTGTTGTAAATCCATTTCTATTTTCATTCTCTTTCCTATATTAAGAGAAAATAGTTTACATGAAAAATCCCGGTTTTACGCATTTATTTACAGAAAATCCACCAAGATACGTTCGCATACACTTTTAAATCAGCGCATTACAACATCAAATACACATCAGCCACGTACCCGCTCCGTACCCTATTCGTACCAACTTCGTACCACCTCCGCTCTTCCACCCACGCTATAGAGCGGAGATGGAGTGTAGAAAATACGGACATAGTATGACCCAAAATCGTGCAAAGGCACTTCCCAGATAGGATAAACTGTTTAAACATCTTACTTTTCAGCAAAAATCTTTTGGCATCACCACCAATCTGTCCTGACAAAGAACGCATAAAACAATGCCGCACATGCGGTATATTCGCCGGAAATAAATAACTTTGTAAACTCTTCTATTTATCTATTATTTATCTATGAAAAAAAAGAAAATGACCGACATGAATGCTTTTTACAAAAAATGGCGGACACGCGCATCAGCCTTGCTCTTCCTGGGCTTGGCGTTGGCTTGCTCTGGCACCTATGCCGCCTCACCGCAAGCAATGGTGAGCACAACTACAGAGACCCGCATTGAGAATGTAGTGCAAATCAACCCCACGACAGTGGAAATCGTATTCAACAACCGACAGCGCATGACCCTGGATTTCTACGGAGACAACATCTTCCGCATGTTTCAGGACAACAACGGAGGCATCTTGCGCGACCCGCAGGCTGAACCCGAAGCACGCATCCTTGCCGACCAGCCGCGCAAGGAATGCCGACTGACGGTGACAGACGAGGCTGGTACAGTGACCATCGGCACCGGCCGGATTGAAGTGAAATTCGACAAAGGCACCGCGCTGATGACCGTCACCGACCTGACGACGGGAACCGTGGCACTGGAGGAAACCGCGCCCGTAGACTTCCAAAAGGGGAAAACGGTGGTGACACTGAGAGAACATCCCCAAGAATATTTCTACGGCGGAGGCGTGCAAAACGGCCGATTTTCGCACAAAGGAAAGACCATCGCCATAGAGAACCAAAACAGCTGGACGGACGGCGGGGTAGCCTCGCCCAACCCGTTCTACTGGTCGACCAGGGGCTACGGCATCATGTGGCACACCTTCAAGAAAGGCGAATATGACTTCGGACGTGCCGAGGCCGGCAAGGTACTGCTAAGCCACGACACGGACTATCTGGACCTCTTCGTCATGGTGAGCCCCGATGCCACGGGATTGCTGAACGACTACTACCAACTGACGGGAAGGCCGGTATTGATACCAAAGTTCGGCTTCTACGAAGGGCATCTCAACGCTTACAACCGCGACTATTGGAAAGAAGACGAGGCAGGCATCCCCTTCGAAGATGGCAAACGCTATAAAGAAAGCCAAAAGGACAACGGGGGCATCAAGGAATCGTTGAACGGCGAGAAAGGAAACTACCAATTCTCGGCACGCGCCGTGATAGACCGCTACAAGGCACACGACATGCCCTTGGGCTGGTTGCTACCCAACGACGGCTACGGAGCCGGCTACGGACAGACGGGCACGATAGACGGCAACATACAGAACTTGAAAGACTTGACAGACTATGCACACGACAACGGCGTGGAGATAGGCTTGTGGACACAATCGGACTTGCACCCGAAGGAAGGCGTGGAGGCCCTGCTGCAACGCAACATAGTAAAGGAAGTGCGCGATGCCGGAGTGCGCGTGCTGAAGACCGACGTGGCCTGGGTAGGTGCCGGCTACTCGTTCGGACTGAACGGCATCACGGATGTAGCACACATCATGACCTACTATGGCAACGACAGCCGCCCGTTCATCATCAGCCTGGATGGCTGGGCAGGCACGCAACGCTATGCAGGTATATGGTCGGGCGACCAGACCGGAGGCAATTGGGAATACATACGCTTCCACATCCCCACCTACATCGGGTCGGGGCTGTCGGGCAATCCGAATATCACATCGGACATGGACGGCATCTTCGGCGGCAAGAACCCGACGGTGAACATCCGCGACTTCCAGTGGAAAACCTTCACGCCCATGCAACTGAACATGGACGGCTGGGGAGCCAACGAAAAGTATCCGCACGCGTTGGGCGAACCCGCAACGTCTATAAACCGATGGTACCTGAAACTGAAATCGGAACTGATGCCTTATGCCTACACCATAGCCCGCGAAGCTGTAGACGGCCTGCCTATGATACGCGCCATGTTCCTGGAATACCCCAACCGTTACACATGGGGCAAAGCTACGCAATACCAATACCTATATGGACCTTACTTCTTGGTAGCACCCATCTACCAGGCCACCCGTGCCGACGAGCAAGGCAACGACCTGCGCAACGGCATCTACCTGCCCGAAGGCACGTGGATAGACTACTTCAACGGCGACATGTATGAGGGCGGACGCATCATCAACAACTACGACGCACCGTTGTGGAAGTTGCCGGTATTCGTCAAGGCAGGGGCAATCATCCCCATGGTGAACCCCAACAACAATGTGCACGAGATAGACCAGACTTTGCGCATTTACGAAATCTATCCTGCCGGGCACAGCGAATTTACAGCGTATGACGACGACGGCATGACAGAAGCCTACCGGCGCGGCGAATACGCAACGACCCGCATCGAGTCGGACGTAAACAGCAAAGGCAAAGTGACAATCACAGTCCACCCCACGGAAGGAAAGCTGTTCAACGGATTTGTAAACGAAAAGTCTACAGAGTTCCGCATCAACGTGACGCAGAGGCCTAAGAAGGTAACAGCAAACATTGGCGGCAAAAAAGTAAAACTGGCAGAGGCCGCTTCGCCGGAAAACTTCTTGCAAGGCGAGAACGTGTACTACTACGATGAAGCACCAGCATTGAACCGGTTTGCCACGCCGGGCAGCGAATTCGAGAAACAGGCCATCACCAAGAATCCGCAACTGAAAGTAAAGTTGGCTGCCACCGACATTACAGCCAACCAGACGGTACTGACAATCGAAGGCTTCGTATTCGCACCCACCGACCGCTTCCACATGACGGAAGGCACGCTGACGGCTCCCCAGGTACGGATTACGGACGAAAACACCACGGTCTATACCTTGAAGCCGACCTGGGACAAAGTGGACAATGCTGATTATTACGAGATAGCATTCGACAGCATGACGTACAGCACCATCCGCGACACGGAACTGCTGTTCGAGGACCTGAAGGCTGAAACCGGCTATACCTTCCGGATACGCGCGGTGAACAAGTCGGGCCATTCGGATTGGGCAGCCTTCAGCGGCACCACGAAGTCCGACCCGTTGGAATTTGCCATCCGGGGCATCAGCGGGCACACAACCGCCAAGAACCAGGGACACTCGCTGCGCCGCCTGTTCGACTTCGAAGAAGGCGAACTGTGGCACACAGCCTACAACGAGACCGCCGTGCCCTTCGACCTCATTGCCGACCTGAACTCCATCAACCAGCTTGACAAGCTGCACTACGTGCCGCGCGACAATGCCGGCAACGGCACCTTACTGAAGGGCACCGTGGCCACAAGCATGGACAAGGAAGAGTGGACCGAAGCAGGCAGCTTCGAGTGGAAGCGCGACAACGAAGTGAAGGTATTCACCTTCGACGGACAATCCACCGCACGCTACGTCAGGCTGCACATCACCGAGGCTGTGGGCAACTTTGGATCGGGCAAGGAACTCTACATCTTCAAAGTGCCGGGCACAGAAAGCTACCTGCCGGGCGACATCAACCACGACCGGCTGGTAGACGAGAACGACCTGACATCGTACACCAACTACACGGGGCTGCGCCAAGGCGATGCGGACTTTGAAGGCTACATCAACAACGGCGACCTGAACCGCAACGGACTGATAGACGCTTACGACATCTCGGCAGTGACCACCCGCTTAGACGGAGGCGTCGGATTCCACCGTCCCGACACACTGGCCGGAGCCATCGTACTCAGTACAGCCAAGACGACCTATGCCAAGGGCGATACCATCGAAATCTTGGTAAAGGGCAAGGGGCTGCATGCCGTCAACGCATTGAGCTTCGCACTACCCTACGACACTGAAGCCTACGAATTTGCGGGCATCGAGCCGATAGGAATGAAAGAGATGCGCAACCTGACCAATGACCGCCTGCATACCAACGGCACGAAAGCATTGTATCCCACCTTCGTCAACATCGGCGACCGGGAGACACTTGAAGGAGACACAGACCTCTTTACCATCCGCATGAAGGCGAAACGCAACGTAAAGTTCGACCTGAAAGTGCAAGACGGCATGCTGGTAGACAAGCAGATGGACTCCGTCAAGTTCTGAGTACAACACCCGCATAAAGCCCTAACCAGGCAGGAAACATTTCCCAGTCAGGAAAGGATTTTTTCCTAACTGGGAAAAAATCAGAGAGAAGGGGGGCACATGGCAGTCGCTGCCGTGTGCCCCCCCCTTCTTCGCATCTGCCATCCCCATTTTGGTAGAAAAAAACACCTTTGCAAACTTTTTCACTCATTCCCACCATATTACATAAATAATTTGTTTATCTTTGCACGAATTTTTGACGAAATAGAGAATACAAACGTTTTTTTATGATTAACCCAATTGTTAAGACTATCGAGCTGGCCGATGGCAGGACCATCACGCTCGAAACGGGAAAGCTAGCAAAACAGGCAGATGGTTCTGTAATGCTGCGCATGGGCAACACCATGCTGCTGGCTACTGTTTGTGCAGCAAAAGACGCAGTTCCCGGCACAGATTTTATGCCCTTGCAGGTAGAGTACAAAGAGAAATTTTCGGCATTCGGCCGCTTCCCCGGCGGATTCACCCGGCGTGAAGGACGCGCTTCGGATTATGAAATCCTGACGTGCCGCCTCGTAGACCGCGCACTCCGCCCTTTATTCCCCGACAATTTCCACGCTGAAGTCTACGTCAACATCATCCTCTTCTCGGCCGATGGTGTAGACATGCCCGATGCCTTGGCCGGACTGGCCGCTTCGGCTGCCTTGGCCGTGTCCGACATTCCGTTTGGCGGACCCATCTCCGAAGTGCGCGTAGCACGCATCGACGGGCAGTTTGTCATCAACCCCACCTTCGAGCAACTGGAGAAGGCCGACATGGACCTCATGGTAGGCGCCACCTACGAAAACATCATGATGGTGGAAGGCGAAATGAAGGAAGTGTCCGAACAAGACCTGCTTGCCGCACTGAAAGCCGCTCACGAAGCCATCAAGCCCATGTGCAAGGCACAGATGGAACTGGCCGAGGAAGTGGGCAGCACCGTGAAGCGCGAATACTGCCACGAGGTGAACGACGAAGACCTGCGCAAAGCTGTGCACGACGCCTGCTACGACAAGGCCTACGCCATTGCCGCCAGCGGAAACCGCAACAAGCACGAGCGCGAAGACGCCTTCACCGCCATCTGCGACGAGTTCAAGGCACAGTTCACCGAGGAGGAACTGGAAGAAAAGGCTCCCCTCATCGACCGCTACTACCACGACGTGGAGAAAGAAGCCATGCGCCGCTGCATTCTCGACGAAGGCAAGCGTCTCGACGGCCGCACCACCACGGAGATACGCCCCATCTGGTGCGAAGTCAGCCCCCTGCCAGGCCCCCACGGCTCGTCCATCTTCACCCGCGGCGAAACGCAGTCCCTCTCCACCGTGACGCTGGGCACGAAGCTCGACGAGAAGATTATCGACGACGTGCTGGTGCATGGCAAGGAGCGCTTCCTGCTGCACTACAACTTCCCCCCGTTCTCTACCGGCGAGGCCAAGGCACAGCGTGGCGTAGGCCGCCGCGAAATAGGCCACGGACACCTGGCATGGCGCGCGTTGAAGGGACAGATTCCTGAAGACTACCCCTACGTCATCCGCGTAGTATCGGACATCTTGGAGTCCAACGGCTCCTCGTCGATGGCCACCGTTTGCGCCGGCACGCTGGCGCTGATGGATGCGGGCGTACAGATAAAGAACCCCGTCAGCGGTATCGCCATGGGACTCATCAAAAACCCCGGCGAGGAGAAGTATGCCGTACTGAGCGACATCCTGGGTGATGAAGACCACTTGGGCGACATGGACTTCAAGGTGACTGGCACGAAGAACGGCATCACTGCCACGCAGATGGACATCAAGGTGGACGGGCTGAGCTACGACATACTGGAGAAGGCTCTGCTGCAGGCTAAGGAAGGCCGCGAGTACATTCTGGGCAAACTGACGGAGTGCATCGCCGAGCCGCGTCCCGAGCTGAAGCCGCACGCTCCGCGCATCGAAACGATGACCATACCCAAAGAATTCATCGGCGCCGTGATTGGCCCGGGCGGAAAGATTATCCAAGGCATGCAGGAGGAGACGGGTGCCACCATCACCATCGAAGAGGTGGGCAACGAGGGGCACATCGAGATTGCCGGCACCAACAAGCAGAGCATTGACGACGCCATCCGCCTCATCAAGGCCATCGTGGCTGTACCCGAGATTGGCGAAGTATACCACGGCACCATCCGCTCCATCATGCCCTACGGCGCCTTCGTGGAGTTCCTGCCGGGCAAGGACGGGCTGCTGCACATCTCCGAGTTCGACTGGAAGCGCTTGGAGACCGTCGAAGAGGCCGGCTGGAAGGAAGGCGACGAGATCGACGTGAAGCTGCTCGACATCGACCCCAAGACGGGCAAGTTCAAGTTGTCGCACAAGGTGCTGCTGCCCAAGCCCGAAGGCGCGGACGACGCCCGCAAGGGAGGCAAAGGCGGCAAGCCACGGCGGTAAAAAGGAATATCCTATGCAACAGATGCTTCATGCATCCATTGCGATTTTCATTTTTTCTACATTTTGATAAAGCCCGGCACTACGTGTGAACGCAGTGCCGGGCGTTTTTTGTATGTGTGCAGGGAGAGGCGCGTCCACCACGAAAAAGCCCGGAGCGTACCCCCATACGCTCCGGGCAGACAGTCAAAAATCGACCTTAATCAATTTATTAACTTAACACGGTGGCAAAGATAGTGGAAATTCTCGAATATCAAGCCGCTTTAAGCCGAAAACTTGAGGCGGCGGGATGAAAAAAAAATTGCTCCCGGCATCAGCGGTAGACCTGCGCCGTCAGCTCGCCACGCAGCACGCCCAACGCGTTCATGGCCAGGGCCTCCAGCTCGTCTTCGCCGGGGAATACGTGGACGGGAGCCAGGAAGGCCACGCGCCCTGTGAGGCGCGACACCACGTACTCGCTGTGGGCAATGCCACCGGTGAGCAGGATGGCGTCCACCCGTCCGCCCAGCGCCACGGCCGCCCCGCCCACGCTCTTGGCCACCTGGTAAATCATGGCATCGAGCACCAACTTTGCATGCCCGTCGCCCTCTTGCTCAATGCGGCGCACCACCTCCTGCACGTCCGTCGTGCCCAGATGGGCGGCCAGCCCCGCGTGACCCGCGATGCGGCGCTTCAGTTCGCCGGGGGTGAAGCGACGCGAATAACACAGGTCCACCAGCGCCCCGGCAGGCAGCGTGCCCGCCCGCTCGGGCGAGAAGGGGCCTTCACCGTCGAGCGCGTTGTTCACATCCACGCACCGCCCCCGCCTATGCGCCCCCACGGAGATGCCCCCGCCCAGGTGGCAGATGATGAGGTTGAGGTCTTCGTAGCGCACCTTGTGCCCCTCCCCCGCCGACAGCTGCGCGGCGTAGCGACGGGCAATGGCGCGCTGGTTCAGCGCTTGCCAGATGGTGATGCGCGGCATCAGGGGCGAGCCGGTGATACGGGCCACGTCGTCCAGCTCGTCCACCACGCCGGGATCGGCCATCAGGGCGAGGCACCCGGGCAGCAGCGCGGCCAGCTCGTTGGCAATGAGGCAACCCAGGTTGCAGGCATGGTCGTGCAGAGCGTGCAGCAGGTCGTCGAGCATGGCGTCGTTCACCTCGTACACCCCGCCGGGGATAGGCTTCAACAGCCCTCCCCTCCCTATAATGGCATCGAAGTGGAAAGGCACGCCATCGGCCTCCAGCTCGCGAAGGACGAGCGCCTTCCGGAACTCAAACTGGTCGATGATGCGGGGATATTGCGCCAGCTCGTCCACCCGATGGCGGATGGTGCGCACCAGCACGGGCCGCTCGTCTTCATATACGGCAATCTTGGTGGAGGTGGAGCCAGGGTTTATGGCAAGGACTTTCATATAAGTGTTAGGTGTTAGTGATTAGGTGTTGGTGATTAAGTATGTGGAAGTATTAAGTGTTAACGATTAAGTTTGCGCTTGGTGGTTTTTATGGATGAGGTAAGCAGTTTGATGAGCTCTTCGGCATCGCGGTAGATGCTGTCAAACTCATTTTGCTGCAGATAGTCGCTTTCGTGAAGCAATTCCAGCCAATACAAGGTTTCACCTGCTTCTTTCTGCGCAATGGATAGCTTGGCCATGAAGTCTGCTTCACTTTGCCCATAGAATGCTTCGGCCACATTCGCGCCGATGCTTGTGCCGCTCCGCAACATTTGCTTTGAGAGCACATACTCCCGCTTTTCTTCGCATAGATATTGGTACAGTCGGATGACCCGCAACGCAAAAGCCTTACTCTTATCCTTTAATACACTTCTTCCCATCTCCTTCTTAACACCAAATTACTTAACACCTAATCACTAATACTTAACACTTAAACCAGGCATGCCATTGCCATGCTGTAGTACTTCGACAGCCCGCTGTCGCTGCGCGAAGGCAGCACCACAGGACACGCAGGTCCTTGCAGCAAGCCCGCCATATCGGCTCCGGCAAAGAGGGTCATGGACTTGTAGAAGGCATTCCCGCTCTCGATGTTAGGGAAGATGAGCACGTCGGCCTCCCCCTCGATGGGCGAGGCAATGCCCTTGATGTCGCCGCTGGTCTTCTCGCAGGCGGTCTTCACGTCCAGCGGCCCGTCGATAATGACGTCGCCAAACTCGCCCGCCTCGGCCAGTTCCACGATGTTCACATAGTCCAGCGAATGGGGAAACTTGGCGCTGACCTTCTCCGTGCAGTGTATCAGCGCGATGCGTGGCCGCTCTATGCCGAAACTGCGGCACGTGCGGATGGCGTAGGTTATCATCTCGATGCGCTGCTGCAACGTGGGCCGGGGAATGACTGCCGCGTCGCTGAAAAACAACAGCTTATGGTAGGCCGGAATCTGCATCACCGCCAGGTGCGTCAGTACCCGTCCGCGCGGCAGCAGTCCGTGCTCCTTGTCGAGTATGGCGTGCAGCAGGTTGTCGGTATTGATGATGCCCTTCATCAGGATATCCGCCTCCCCCTCGCGCACCATGCCCACAGCCAGCCGGGCGGCCTCGTCGGGATCGTCCACGTGGATGGCCTTCACATGGTCGGGATAGTGCTTCAGGGTGGGATACTTCTGCAGGATGGCCGAGTCGCCTATCATCAGGAACTCGGCAATGCCCTCCTCCAGCGCACGGGCTATGGCGTACTCTGTATTGGGATCGTTGGCACACACCACGGCAATGCGCTTGCGCTGTTTCCTTGCCCTCAGGTGGGCGGTAAGTTCGTCAAAGTTTCGTATGGGATGCATGGTCTTCGTCGGTTGGTTGCCCAAAGATATGTCATTCTGTCGACATAGCCAACGGTTACCAGCGAAAACTCCATGCATCGGCTTACATTTTGCGCTATACGTCCTGTTTCAGCCGCTCTACATAGGCATCAATGCGATGCAGTTCTGCCGGAATGTCTATCCGCTGCGGGCAATGCGGACTGCACTGGTTGCACCCTATGCAGTGGCTGGCCTGGCGGAGCTTGGGCACGCTGCGGTCGTAGCCCACCAGGTAAGCGCGGCGGGCACGGCGATAGTTCTCGTCCTGCGTGCTCTCCACAATGTTATCCTCGTTCAGGCACTTGTTGTAGTGCAGCAATATGGCCGGAATATCTATGCCATACGGGCACGGCATGCAATACTTGCAGTCGTTGCACGGGATGGTATCCCTTTGCATCATGCGGTCGGCTATACTTTGCAGGAAGCCGAAGTCTTCCTCCGTCAGCGGTTTCAAGGGGCCGTAGGTACGCAGGTTATCCTGCAGGTGCTCCATGCGCGTCATGCCGCTCAGCACCGTCAGCACGTCCGGGAAACTGCCCGCAAAGCGGAATGCCCACGAAGCCACGCTCGCCTCCGGCTCGCGCTGCTTGAACATGGCCACCACATCGTTGGCCACATTGGAGAGCCTCCCGCCCAGCAGCGGCTCCATGATAACGGCAGGGATGCCGCGCTTGGCCAACTCGCCATACAGGTACTCGGCATCGGTGTTGCGCGGATTAATCTGCTTGGCATACTTCCAGTCGAGGTAGTTCAGCTGTATCTGCACGAAGTCCCACTTGTACTTGTCGTGCTCGGCCAGCAGGCGGTCGAACACCCGGATGTCGCCGTGGTAAGAGAAGCCCAGGTAGCGGATGCGTCCCGCCGCCCGCTCCTCCAGCAGGAAGTCGAGCACCCCGTTCTCGATGTACCGGCTTTCAAACTCCTCCATGGGCTTGGCACCCATGCCGATGCCGTGCAGCAGGTAATAGTCTATGTAGTCCACCTGCAAAGCCTTCATGGAGTTGCGATACATGCCTATGCTGCCCTCACGCGTCCAGGTGGAGGGGGCGAAGTTGGACAGCTTGGTGGCAACGAAGAACTTCTCCCTGGGATGCCGGCTCAGGGCAATGCCCGTGGCACTCTCCGACCCGCCCCGGCAATAGGCCGGCGACGTATCGAAGTAGTTCACGCCATGCTCCAAAGCATAGTCCACCATGCGGTTCACCATCTCCTGGTCGATGGCCTCGTTGCCCTCGCGTGCCGAGCGTCCTCCCACCGAGGGCAGACGCATCATGCCGAAGCCCAGAAGCGACACCTTGTCGCCTGTCGAAGGGTTTGTACGGTAGGTCATTTGCCCCGCAGGGATGTCGCCGGAGGCCGTTGCTGTATTGCCGCCTTTGTTGCCGCAGGCCGTCAGACCGGCACTTGTCATGCCCGCCGCCCCCATTAGCTTGAAGAAGTCGCGACGGGATATTTTGTCTTTATTCTTTCCGTTTTCCATACCTTTGCATGTTATAGTTCTCTGTGTACCTCGTTTCCTTCCACATAAATCGCACTGAACGGACGCGCCGGACAAAGGTTCTCGCACGCCCCGCACCCAATGCACCGCTCCACATTGACGGCCGGAATCTTGGGCGAATCAGGACTGCCCGCCTCGCTGGGCACCATCTGGATGGCTCCCGTAGGACAATGTCGGGCACAGTTGCCACACTCCACCCCATCGGCCAGCGGCACGCAATTCTCCTTTATCCACACCGCACGGCCTACCTGCGTGGCCGACTTTTCGGCCAGGTCAATCAATTGGATAGCTCCCGCCGGGCACACCTCGCTGCACTTGGCACACTCGGGACGACAATACCCGCGCTCATAGCTCATTTCGGGCTGCATCAGCCTCAGCGAGTCTGTAGAAGGGCGGAGCACTCCGTTGGGGCACACCGACACGCAAAGCTGGCAGGCCGTGCAATGCTGTGCAAAGTGCTTCAGGCTTCTTGCCCCGGGAGGTACAATCGGGGTCTTGCGGTCGGGTATCTTCTTATCCTCAATCACCGCCAAGCCACCATCCACTTTCTTCTCCTGCGCTTTCAGGGCCACCGTCGTAGCTACCAGGGCCGTGGCAGTAAGGAAACTGCGGCGCGAGGCTGCCGACGCCTTATCATTGGCCAAGGAGGCACTTTGACCATTCCCTTGCGAAGTTTTCCCTTGGGCAAGCCCTCGCAAAGGCACGTGCTTGTAACTGATAGCCCCCTTGTGGCACTTCTCTATGCAATCCATGCAAGCCACGCAGCGACTATAGTCTATCCGGTGGTTGGCTATGTCTATGCAGGCCGCCTTGCAATTCTTTGCACAAAGCTTGCAGTTCACGCACTTGTCAGTGTCAATCACCGGCTTTAGCCACGAGAAGCGGGACAGGAAGCCCAGCACCGTGCCCACCGGGCAGATGGTGTTGCAATAGGTACGCCCGTTGCGCCACGCCAATACACCTATGATAATAAAGGTGAGCAAGGCGATGAGAAACGTGGGCAAGCTCTTCAGCCACACCTCGGTCTCATAGAAGGCATAGCTGTCGGCACGCTCGGCCAGGTAAGCCAGCAGGTTGTTGCCCCAGCCATAAAGGGGAGCAAACAGGTTACCTGCTATCCGCCCGTAAGAACTGTAAGGCGCCAGCAAGGCAACGAATGAACCTACTCCCGCCACCAAAGCCACAATGAATACCGCCAGCACACCGTAGCGCAGCCATTGCTTGGCAGGCGAATAGGTGTAACGGTTCTTTTTCCGCCGTTTCCCCAGCCAGGCAAAGACATCCTGCATCACGCCCAGCGGACAGATAACCGAACAATACACCCGCCCGCATACAAGCGTCAACAGCACAAGCGCCAATACTACGCCCGCATTCAAGGCCAGAAGCGCGGGCAGGAACTGCATTTTCGCCATCCACCCCAGCCAGGCATGCACCGTCCCCGTGAAGTCGAGAAAAAGCAACGTGATACCTGCAAAGAACAGGATGGCAAGAGTTAATCTGATTTTACGTAACATAATTTCCAAATCTATTGTTCTGCCTGCAAAGGTAAGGGGCAAGAGCCTTGCACACCTTACCCAAAATACAGATAGTAATATACATATTACAGTTTCCGCCCACCCGCCGAACAGCAAACCGCAATCTTTACATTTTCTTCTGCCAAATGTGCAACAAGTGTATGGGAAAGCATGCCTACCTTTGCTCTCACAAACCACAAAACCACTTGCACATGATGGAAATGAACCGCAAACTCAACCGCCGCGAAGCCCTGAAGCGCATGGGCGCCCTCGTGGCAGGCACCGTGGCCGCCTCGACAGGGGCATTCTCGTTGGCTTCCTGCAAAGAGCACAAGCCCCGACGCATCATTCTCTACTTCACCGGAACGGGCAACTGCCTCTACGTGGCCCGCCAGCTCAGTACGGAAAACACCACCCTGCTCAGCATTCCACAGTTGGTAAAGCAAGGGCAGTACGACCTCGAAGCCGAAGAAATAGGCATCGTTTACCCTATCTACGGGCACATGCCGCCCGCCATGGTAAGGCAATTCATACAAAAGGCAAATCTGAAGGCCGACTACAAGTTTGCCGTACTGACCTTCGGGGCCCGGAAGTGCAATGCAGTGGAAATATGGGACGAAGCCGCCCGCAAGGCCGGACACACCTTCGACTATATCACCACCATGATTATGGTAGACAACTGGCTGCCCAACTTCGACATGAACGAGCAGATGAAGCTGGACAAGCACATCCCCGAAAGCCTGCAAAGAATAACCACCGACCTTGCAGCCCGCCGCCGCTGGCACGAACCTGTCACTGAAGAAGAGCGCATGATGCATGCCGGCTTCATGGCCTACACCGGCCTTGACCCCGAAAAGGGATTCGTGATGAAAAGCGAAAAGTACTTCCGCATCACCGACCGTTGCGTGGATTGCGGCATCTGCACCTACGTCTGTCCGCGCGGCAACTACTCGCTCACCTCAAGGGGGGTAAAGGCCGAGGGCGACTGCGACTTCTGCTTTGCCTGCATACAAAACTGTCCGCAGAAAGCCATACAGTTTGCCCATCTACCCCAAGACCCGCTCCTGGCACGCGGCGAGGTAAACCCCGAAGCCCGATACCGCAACGAACACGTATCGCTCTACGACCTGAAGACGGCCAACAACCAAAAACTGTAGTTTACCACCACTCCGTCACCGGCGCGTCAGCGCCCCATCACTGGCGCGTTAGTGACCCATCGCTAAGACGTTAGCGATCCGTCGCTAAGAAGG
>CALUIF010000222.1 GCA_944320635.1 uncultured Bacteroides sp.
AAAGCCTGCTTTAAGAACGGACAGTTTGTTGACTGCCATTGTTATGAATTTGTGAACCTAAAGAAGATAAACTAAAAACACCCGACTTTACATTCTTGAAGTGTAAAATCGGGTGTCTGTTTTGTAAGACATTGATTTTTCAATGTTTATTGCGGTGCGTACGGGACTCGAACCCGTGACCCCATGCGTGACAGGCATGTATTCTAACCAGCTGAACTAACGCACCAAAAAATAAATGTCTATGGAACGCTATCTCTCTCGATTGCGGGTGCAAAGGTAATTCTTTTTGTTGATTCCGCAATAGCTTTAGGGAAGTTTTTTTAGATGATTTTTTTAAGGAAACAACTTCAGTGCTCATACTTAGTGGTTTGTCATGGGATGGGAAATGGTATATTAACCTTTGTTAGTAGTTTGGCTGGTTCAAGGGAAATGCGGCTTATGATTGGGGTAAAAATGTATGGAAAGAAAGATATTTTGCTCTTTTCGTAAACTTTTTGTGAAGTAGGCTTATGAACTTATGATAATTTGTTATTTTTGCAGGCTGAAAAGGAGAATGTTGTAATTTAATTAAGAAAAGCGAAGTTTAGATACAATGGAAACAGCGAAGCTATTGCTGCACTGTCCGGACAGGCCGGGAATATTGGCAGAAGTGACAGATTTTATCACGGTGAATAAAGGGAATATTATTTATTTGGATCAGTATGTCGATCATGTGGAGAATATCTTCTTTATGCGGTTGGAATGGGAGTTGGAGAAGTTTCTAATACCGAAAGAGAAAATCGAAGATTATTTTGCCACACTCTATGCACAGAAGTATGACATGGAGTTCCGGCTGTATTTTTCCGGTGTGAAGCCACGAATGGCTATATTCGTATCCAAAATGTCCCACTGTCTGTTCGACTTGTTGGCGCGTTATACGGCGGGGGAGTGGAATGTAGAAATTCCCCTCATCGTCAGCAATCATCCCGATTTGCAGCATGTGGCCGAACGATTTGGTATACCGTTCTACCTGTTTCCCATCACTAAGGAAAACAAGCAGGAGCAAGAGTTGGCCGAGATGACCTTGTTGCAAGAGCAGGGCGTGGAATTCATTGTGCTGGCCAGGTATATGCAGGTCATTTCGAAGCAGATGATTGATGCCTATCCCAACCGGATTATCAACATTCACCACTCGTTTTTGCCGGCATTCGTGGGGGCAAAGCCTTATCATGCCGCCTTTGAGCGCGGAGTGAAGATTATAGGTGCCACCAGCCATTATGTGACTACGGAACTAGATGCCGGTCCTATCATTGAGCAGGATGTGGTGCGCATTACGCATAAGGATGCCGTGCAAGACCTGGTGAACAAGGGGAAAGACTTGGAGAAAATCGTCTTGTCGCGTGCGGTGCAAAAGCACATCGAGCACAAGATATTGGCATATAAAAACAAAACAGTGATATTCAACTAAAGAGAAGCAAGGGAATGAAAGTTGCAATCGTGAAATACAATGCAGGGAATGTCTGCTCGGTGGATTACGCCCTGCGGCGACTGGGGGTGGAGGCATGCCTCACTGCCGATGCTGAGGAATTGCAGAAGGCCGATAAGGTCATTTTTCCCGGCGTGGGCGAGGCCGGTACCACGATGGCCTACCTGCGTGCTTCGGGACTCGATGGGGTGATACGAAGCCTTCGTCAGCCGGTGCTGGGCATTTGCCTGGGTATGCAGCTGATGTGCAGCCATTCGGAAGAAGGCAATGCGCAGGGGCTGGGCATTTTTGATGTGGATGTGAGACGCTTCCAGCCTCGGCAGCATGAAGACAAGATACCACACATGGGGTGGAACACGCTTTCCGACCTGAAGGGTAGCTTGTTTGAAGGGTTGGGAGAGGAGGAGTACGTGTACTTTGTGCACAGCTATTTTGTACCGGTTTGCGAAGGGACGGCTGCTGTGACCCATTATATTCATCCTTTCAGCGCAGCCTTGCAGAAGAATAATTTTTATGCTACCCAGTTTCATCCCGAGAAAAGTGGCCGTGTGGGTGAGCAGATTCTGCGCAATTTCCTCGCATTATAACTACTATTATATAAATAAAAGGATAAAGATATGATAGAAATAGTACCGGCCATTGATCTTATTGACGGGAAGTGCGTGCGCTTATCGCAAGGCGAATATGCCAGCAAGAAGGTATATGCCTCCGACCCTTTGGAGGTGGCTAAGCGGATAGAGGCTCATGGAATCCGCCGACTGCATGTGGTGGACCTTGACGGGGCGGCGTCGTGCCACGTGGTGAACCATGCCACGTTGGAGCGCATAGCCGGGGGTACGGGACTTGTCATTGACTTTGGCGGTGGAGTGAAGACGGACGACGACCTGCGCCTGGCTTTTGACAGTGGGGCGGCTATGGTGACGGCAGGAAGTATTGCTGCTACCCAGCCCGATGTCGTATCCCGTTGGCTGGAACTGTATGGCTCGGAGCGCATCATTCTGGGTGCCGACGTGAAGGAGGGTTACATTGCTGTGAATGGTTGGCAAAGTGATACCGACTTGTCCTTGCATCCTTTTCTCGACCGCTACGTGGGGCAAGGGGTGAACCGTGTGGTATGTACCGATATCAGCCGCGACGGCATGCTGCAAGGTCCTGCTATCGACCTGTATCGGGAGGTTCTGCAGCGTCACCCCGGTTTGTGGCTGATGGCCAGTGGGGGCGTCAGTTCGGTGGACGACATCCGTGCTTTGCAGGCCGCAGGTGTACCTTCAGTCATCTTCGGAAAGGCACTTTATGAGGGGCGCATCACACTGCGGCAACTGGAAGAATTCATTCAGTAGGTGTATATTAGGCAAAAAAATAATCAGTTATCAGAATTATTCAATACGATATATGTATGTTGGCAAAAAGAATCATACCTTGCCTTGACATTAAAGACGGGCAGACGGTAAAGGGCACCAACTTCGTCAACCTGCGCCATGCCGGCGATCCTGTAGAGTTGGCACGCCTGTATAGCGACCAGGGCGCTGACGAATTGGTCTTTCTCGACATTACCGCCAGTTATGAGGGGCGGAAGACGTTTACCACACTGGTGCGGCGCATTGCCGCCAACATCAGTATCCCCTTCACCGTTGGCGGTGGCATTTACGAGTTGGCCGATGTGGAACGCTTGCTCGAGGCCGGAGCCGACAAAATATCCATTAACTCGGCTGCCATCCGAACCCCCCGGCTCGTGGAGGAGATAGCCGGGCACTTCGGTTCGCAAGTATGTGTTCTTGCTGTCGATGCAAAGCACACGCCCGCCGGGTGGTGCTGTTACCTCAATGGTGGACGGGTGGAAACGGACAAGGACCTGTTTCAGTGGACGCATGAGGCGCAGGAACGCGGTGCGGGCGAGGTGCTTTTTACCAGCATGGACCACGACGGGGTGAAGACCGGCTATGCCAATGAGGCGCTGGCCCGGCTCGCCGACAGTCTGTCCATACCCGTCATCGCTTCGGGCGGGGCGGGGCGGATGGAGCACTTCCGCGATGCTTTTCTCCTAGGAAAAGCCGATGCAGCCTTGGCAGCCAGCGTTTTTCACTTTGGAGAAATCCATATTCCCGAATTAAAGTCGTATCTTTGCACCTGCGAAATACCCATGCGCCGAGTATGAAGGCTCGTGTAATCCTTGTAATTGACTAAACAATAATATAGAATGGCTTTGAACTTTGATAAAATGGGCGGGTTGGTTCCTGCCATCATTCAAGATGCCGATACCGCCAAAGTACTGATGCTGGGCTTCATGAACCGCGAGGCTTATGATAAGACTTTGGCTACCGGCCGCGTTACTTTTTACAGCCGTACCCGCCAGTGCCTGTGGACGAAAGGCGAAGAAAGCGGCAACTTCCTGCACGTGGTTTCCATGAAGGAAGACTGCGACAACGACACACTGCTCGTGCAGGTACATCCTGCAGGTCCTGTGTGCCACACCGGCACCGATACTTGCTGGGGTGAAAAGAACGAGCAGCCGGTGATGTTCCTCAAGCAGCTTCAGGACTTTATCGACAAGCGCCACGAGGAAATGCCCGAAGGCTCGTACACTACCAGCCTGTTCCGTTCGGGTGTCAATAAAATGGCGCAGAAGGTGGGCGAAGAAGCTGTAGAGACCGTGATTGAGGCCTGCAACGGCACTGACGAACGTCTCATCTACGAAGGTGCCGACTTGCTGTATCACCTCATCGTCTTGCTTACGTCGAAAGGGTATCGCATTGAAGACCTTGCCCGTGAGCTGCAAGAACGGCACACAGCCACCTGGAAGAAACACTGATATACTGCTAACGGCCAATCCCTGCTTTACAGTCATGAGTAATGCCCTGATTCGATATAAGAATATAGAAATACACCAGCAGGAACTCTGCGTGTTGAATGACGTGGATCTTGAACTGCATGGCGGGGAGTTTGTCTACCTCATTGGCAAAGTAGGTTCCGGTAAGACCAGTCTGCTTAAGACTTTCTACGGGGAGTTGGACGTCATTGCCGGGCAGGCAGAAGTCTTGGGTTACGATATGCGTCGCATCAAGCGTAAGCATATACCCGGATTGCGCCGCAGGTTGGGCATCATTTTCCAGGACTTCCAGTTGCTGATAGACCGTACGGTGGCCGACAACCTGGAGTTCGTGCTCCGTGCCACCGGCTGGAAAAGCAGAGGGAAGATAAAGACCCGCATAGAAGAAGTGTTGCGGCAGGTGGGCATGGAGAATAAAGGTTACAAACTGCCTCATGAACTCTCGGGCGGCGAGCAGCAACGCATTGTCATAGCCCGTGCCATACTTAATTCGCCTGAGATAATACTGGCAGATGAACCTACTGGCAATTTGGATGTAGAGACAGGATATGGCATTGTGCGTCTGCTACACGACATCAGCAGGGAGGAGGGAACATTGGTGGTAATGACAACTCATAATCTGCAGTTATTGAACGAGTTCCCTGGAAAAGTGTATTGTTGTAAGGAGCATTTGCTGAAGGATGTGACGGCAGAGTATGCGCCGGCAACCGGAAACGGCGGCGGACAAAAAGAAATTATAATTCAACATTAAAAATATCACAGCGAAAATGAAAGTTTTAAAGTTTGGAGGTACTTCGGTAGGTTCGGCTCAGCGGATGAAGGAAGTGGCCAAATTGATTACCGATGGTGAACGTAAGATTGTGGTGCTCTCTGCTATGTCGGGCACTACGAACATATTGGTTGAAATCTCGGATTATTTGTATAAGAAGAATCCGGAAGGAGCCAATGAAATCATCAATAAGTTGGAGGCCAAATATCGCGGTCATGTCAATGAACTGTATGTCACTGAAGAGTATAAACAGAAAGGGCAGGAGTTGATAAAGTCGCATTTCGACTATATCCGTTCTTATACCAAGGACTTGTTTACGTTGTTCGAAGAAAAGATTCTGCTGGCCCAGGGCGAACTTATTTCTACCGGCATGATGAATTACTATTTGCAAGAATGTGGCGTGAAGTCGGTGCTGCTTCCTGCGCTCGACTTTATGCGCACGGACAAGAATGCGGAGCCTGATCCGGTTTACATCAAGGAAAAACTGCAGGTGCAGTTGGAATTGCATCCCAACGCCGATATTTATATTACCCAAGGTTTTATCTGCCGTAATGCTTATGGTGAAATAGACAACCTGCAACGGGGTGGAAGCGATTATACTGCTTCGTTGATAGGAGCTGCCATCAATGCTTCCGAAATACAAATCTGGACGGATATCGATGGTATGCACAACAATGATCCGCGCATTGTGGAACATACTTCTCCCGTGCGCCATCTGCATTTTGAGGAGGCTGCCGAGCTGGCCTACTTCGGTGCAAAGATTCTTCACCCTACTTGCATCCAGCCGGCCAAATATGCCAATATCCCCGTGCGGTTGCTCAACACTATGGAGCCTGCCGCCCCCGGCACGTTGATTTCCAATGAGACCGAGAAGGGTAAGATTAAGGCTGTGGCGGCCAAGGACAATATTACAGCTATTAAAATCAAGTCGAGCCGTATGTTGCTGGCTTACGGATTCCTGCGTAAAGTATTCGAGATATTCGAAAGCTATCAGACTTCCATTGACATGATTTGCACTTCCGAGGTCGGTGTTTCTGTTTCCATTGATAATACCAAGCACCTGAACGAGATTCTGGATGACTTGAAGAAGTATGGTACGGTTACCGTAGACCACGACATGTGCATCATCTGCGTAGTGGGCGATCTGGAATGGGAAAATGTAGGTTTCGAAGCAAAAGCCTTGGATGCCATGCGCGATATTCCTGTGCGCATGATATCGTTCGGAGGCAGCAACTACAATATTTCTTTCTTGATACGCGAGTGCGACAAGAAGACCGCTTTGCAGTCGTTGAGCAAGAATCTCTTTGGTGAATAAGTCAATACCTGTTTATGAAAGGAATATTTCCTGTCGATAAGTTTCAAGGCATGCGCACGCCTTTTTATTACTATGACACAAAGGTGTTGCGCGACACGTTGGACTGCCTGCGTGCAGAGGCGGGCAGGTACGATAACTTCAGCGTGCATTACGCCATTAAGGCCAATGCCAATCCGAAGGTGCTGACCATCATCCGTGAAAGCGGCCTGGGGGCAGATTGCGTGAGCGGCGGGGAAATACGTGCGGCTGTCCAGGCCGGGTTTCCTGCCTCGAAAATCGTGTTTGCGGGCGTCGGAAAGGCCGATTGGGAGATTAATCTAGGGCTGGATTGCGGCATCTTCTGTTTCAACGTAGAGTCCGTCCCCGAGTTGGAGGTCATCAACAGCCTGGCGGAAGCCAAGGGGAAGGTGGCCGGCGTGGCGTTCCGCATCAATCCCGATGTGGGCGCCCATACGCACGCCAACATCACCACAGGGCTTGCCGAGAACAAGTTTGGCATCAACATGGCCGATATGGACCGGGTGATAGACCTCGCGGGGGAGATGTCCCATGTGCGCTTCATGGGGCTGCATTTCCACATCGGGTCGCAGATATTGGACATGGGCGACTTCGTGGCCCTGTGCAACCGCGTCAACGAGTTGCTGGACAAGCTGGAAGCCCGCGGCGTGCGGGTGATGCACGTCAACGTAGGTGGAGGCCTGGGCATAGACTACGCGCACCCCAACCGCCAGCCCGTGCCGGCATTCAAGGAGTATTTTGAGACGTTTGCCACCCACTTGAAGCTGCGTTCTTACCAGACGTTGCACTTCGAGCTGGGGCGTTCGGTGGTGGGGCAATGCGGCTCGCTCATTTCGCGGGTGCTGTACGTGAAGCAGGGCGCCAACAAGCAGTTTGCCATACTCGATGCGGGTATGACGGACTTGATTCGCCCCGCCCTCTACCAGGCATACCATAAGATGGAGAACATCACTTCGGAAGACGCGATAGAGACGTACGACGTGGTAGGCCCTATTTGCGAGTCGTCCGACGTGTTCGGCAAGGCCGTAGACCTGAACTGCGTGAAGCGCGGCGACCTCATCGCCATCCGTTCCGCCGGGGCTTACGGCGAAATCATGGCTTCGCGCTACAATTGCCGCGAGCTGCCCCAAGGCTATACATCCGACGAGTTGGCCGGGCTTTGACGGCGGGGAGGCCGTGGCGTTCACGATAGAATAGGCAGGAGTTGCCGGTTATGCCGGTGGTTCCTGCTTTTCTTTTTCCGGCTCTGCCTTGATGCCGTCCAGGTGAAGCGCGCCATCCTGCCTGAAGGCAGCTCCCATCTCCTTTCGCAGCTTCCTCCACAGAGGCATGGCCTTGAGGTTGCGGCGCACGGGGGTGTCGTACAGCAGGAACAGCATCAGCAGCAACAGGCAGGCGTAGGCCGTCCAGCCGTATAGCTGCTTGATGCTGACCTCCATGACCTGCGGCATGAAGCTTTCCATGAATGCTGCCGGGTCAAACGGGCTGCCGCCTCCGACGGCCACGCGGTCGATGGCCGGGGCATAGCGCGACAGGTTGTCGGCTACGTAGTAGGACAGCCCTTGCGTGTAGAGCGCCGCGCCCATGACGCCTCCCACCACCATGTGAAGCATGTTGAACACGCTCAGCGCCTGGAAGAAATGCTGGAACGTCATAATCTCCTCCAGGCAGACCATGAAGGTGGCGCTCAGCACGGCGTATGCGAAGCCGCGGCAGGCAATGGGCAGGTAGAGTTGCGACACGTGTATGTCGGCCGACACGGTGAAGTAGCACCCCACCAGGTAGCACCCTAGCATGGCTATGCCCACGGCAATCAGCCGCAGGTAGCTAAGTCGCTTCACATGCATCCACCAGTAGGCAAAGAGGCATCCGGCCAGTATGCCGACCAGCATGGGCCAGTCCAGGCGGGCGCTGACCGTGGCGTAGTAGTGCATCACTTCTTCGTAAAACACTTCTTCCAGTACGTGCTCCGTGGCCATGAACGCTTCGACCAGCGTAATCAGGATGAGCACGGGAAACAGGTTACGGTAGGTCCACATCTTCGGTTCGAGAAACGGGTGCCTCACGGTAAACATGCGCCACAGGCAGGCGGCCAACGTCAGCCCGATGACGGCTGCCAGCGTGCGGATGACGGGGCTGTTCCACCAGTCATACCAGTCGCCGTAGCAAAAGAAGTAGGCCGTCTCCAGCAACAGGAGCGCCCACAACAGTCCGCCCAGCCAGTCGATGCCCAGTAGCGGCAGCTTCTTTATCATGCGGAAGTAGCGGGTGCAACATTGCAGCACCAGCAGGTCGGCCAGCATCGCTCCGGCTATGAACCAGTGCATGTACGTCCAGTGGAAGTGATGCATCAGGCCGGTGGCGATAAGGTCGGAGGCCTGCATGCTGCCCAGAATGACGATGTGCAGCAGCGGGAAGAATACGGTAAAGTCGCGCTTGGGAGTCATCCAGAGCTGTATGTTGGACATGCACTCAAACGTTCCTTGTATCTTGCAGATTCCTTCAATGAAGCAAAGGAGCCACAGCAGCGGAAGGAAGGTGACGTGCGGGGCTGCCAGGTTGCACGCCAGTACGCCGGCTGCCGCGGCCTGCAGCAACGACTTGTTGGTGAAGCAGAACTTCATGCGGAACAGCAGCGGGAAGTAGATGGCCATGCCGGCCAGGTTGGCGTAGAGGCACATCTGCAGGTCTTCGCGCATCAGGGCGGTTTCGCCTACCATCTGGTTCAAGGTGCCCAGGTAGAGACCGCCCGACAGTTGGAAGGTGACGGCCATGCCGACGTATATCCATGGTTGCAGCCTGCGGGGCACGAAGTTGCGGAACATGGGCATCGTGAAAGGCCCGTTCAGTACAGGTGCTCCCATGCCTCAACGCTTTACTTTGCATTCTACATTCAGCCCGGCACGCAGTAGTTTCAGCTGTCCGGCATCATTGCCTTGCAGGCTGATGCGTACGGGCACGCGCTGTTCCACCTTCACGAAGTTGCCGGTGGCATTGTCCTGCGGCAATAGCGAGAAGGCTGCTCCGGTGGCGTCTGCGATGGATTCTACTGTCCCCGTGTAGGTCACTCCTGGCACGGCGTCGGCGGTAATCTCCACCGTGGCTCCTTTGTGGATGCCGGGCAATTGGGTCTCGCGGTAGTTGGCTATCACCCAGAGGTCACTCTCGTCTACAATGTCGAGCATGGTTTGTCCGGGTTGCACCAGCTGTCCTTCGTGTATCTCCTTGCGTCCGGTCGTGCCGTCGCAGGTGGCGGTGATGACGGTGTACGACAGGTTCAGGCGTGCCAGCTCCACGGCGGCCTGTGCCAGTCTGACGGCAGCTTCGTTTTGTCCCAGCCGGTGTGCCTGCTCGTCTTTGGTCAGCGAGGTCGACTGCTTGGCCCTTGTCTGCTGCTCGTAGCGTGCTCTGATGGCTTCGTAGGCTGTCTGCACGTTGTCATACTGCTGCCGGGTCACGGCATCTTCGTCCAGCAGTTTGCGGTAGCGTTCCAGTTCGCGGCGGGCGTTGTCCATCTGGACGCGCACTTCCGAGATGCCGGCATCGCTTACGCTCAGGTTGTTTTGTGTGGTGGCGATGCTTGCGCTGGTGGCTTTCTGTCCGGCCAGGGCTTTGGCTAGGTCGGCTTCGGCCTGTGCCAGGCGCAGCCTGAATTCTGCGTCTTCGATGATGAGCAGCGTGTCGCCCTTGCGTACGGGTTGGTATTCTTCAAAGCAGATTTTCTTGATGAAGCCTTGCACGCGGGTGTTGACCGGGGTGATGTGTTGTTTCACCTGTGCATTGTCGGTGTATTCCACGCCCGGGTGTATGAAGCGTGAGCAGACGTAGGCAAGGCCGCCTGCCAGCAGGCAGATGACGATGGTGTTGTAAGCTGTTTTCTGTGCTCTTCTTGTTGCCATGATGTGAATGTTTTTTTATGTCAAGGGTTATTTTTGTTCTTTGTAGGTTGCTGATAATGAGTGATTAACGTTCTCCTTGTTGGCGACGGGTCGCTATCGTGCTGGCGATGGGTCGCTATCGTGCCAGTGATGGGTCGCTATCGTGCCAGCGACGGGTCGCTGTCATGCAGGCGAAGGCATATCGGCCGGATGGTCGTGGGACATCGTTGCCGCCAAGGTCAGGTTGTACGGATTTCTGACTTCTTTCCTATAATGTATGGGTGATGTATTTCATCTTATAATAATGGTATATCACGTTGATGCGTGCGTTGACCAGTTCCAGGTCTGCTTCGAGCTTCGTGTTGCTGGCATCCAGCATGTCGGTCAGCAGGGCCAGTTCGTTTTGGTAGCGGTTGCTGGTCACGCTGTAGTTTTCGTCGGCCAGCCGGGCACTGGTCTCTTGTGTGCGCAGGTCGCTGAAGGTGGTGAGAAAGTTGACGTATCCAGCCTGCACGGCGTTTTCTACCTGTTCCATGGCCAACTGGTGCGACTCTTGCGCCCTTTGCATGTTCAGCCGGGCCTGCTTCAGCTTGCGGTTGTTCTTGAACAGCGATGAGAGGTTGTACTTCACGCCGACGCCTATGTACCAGTAGTTGAAGTTATTGTCGAGCACGGGCACCTCGATGGTGATGGGGTCGTCCAGATGTTCGGCGGCTACCAGGGCTATTTGCGGCAGGCGGCTGGCACGCTCCTGCTTCAGTTGCTGTCGGTTCATCCAGATGCCGGTCTCGGCCTGTTGTAAGTCCAGGTTGTGCTGCGAGGCCGTTTCCTGCCACTCTTTTTCGCTGAGGGTTTGCACTTGCGCGCTGAGCAGGGCGGTGTCGGGGGCAATGATGGTACCCTCCGGCAGGTGCAGGGTGGTTGCCAGCTGGTGGTTGATGATTTGCTGGTTGTCTTTCACGCGGTTGAGCTGCAGTTTCAGCATCTCTTTTTGCAGCTCGTAGCGGGTGATGTCGTTTTTGAGGGCTGTGCCTTGGTCGCGGCGTGCTTTTACGTTGGCAATGACTTGGTCGGCCAGTTCCAGGTTCTTTTCCAGCACTTGCACCTGGTTGGACAGTTTGTACAGGTCCAGGTAGTAGCCTACAAGCAGGAAGCGGATGTCCTGCCGGTTCTTTTGCCAGTCCAGCTCGGCCATATGCCTGTTCAGTTCCGCCAGACGTATGCTGCTGTTGATGGCTCCTCCGGCATAGACTACCTGTTGTGCTTCGATGGCGAAGTTGTTGCCGAAGTGTGGCATCTCGATGCTCTTTGCATGGCCGAAGTCTCGGTCCCACAACTTGCCGTTGCCCAGGTAGCTGGCCGAAAGCGACAGGCTGATGTCGGGCAGCCGTTGGGCTTTGGCGGCTTTCAGCGCCTCGTCGGCAGCAAGTTTGCCGGTCTGGTAGGTCTTTATGCTCTGGCTATTGCTGTCCGCCAGACGGAACATGTCTTCTATGCCCATGGTTATGGTCTGGGCATGCGTAAGGTGGCTGCACAGTGCTGCACAACACAGCACTATGAGCCTTGACGTTTTGCTCATAAATAGTCGGTCTTTTAAATTAAAGTCTTGTAAAACAGTGATTCCGATTGCTTTGTCCGGACGAAAAGGGGGAGGGAGGAAATCAGATTAAGGCAGCGGCTCCCCAACCGTGAAAGTCGTGTATCTTGTTTTTGTAGCGTACCGGGTTATTGTTCAACGGAGTATTCATGCTGCTTGGGTTTCTGATTTTGATTGACGCTGCAAAGGTAAGCAAAATAACAAGTAGGTTGTGACCTTTATATAGGATATTTTTAGTGTTAGTTAACAGTTACAGATACTCAGCCCTGTTGTGGATGGTCTGTGGGGTGGTGCTGCATAAAAAATGTTATTGCCGGTACAACTTATCAGTGGAATTACTACTTTTGTAATGATTTCAATTAACTAAATACAAAAGTTATGATGACCGAGAAATTACAAAAAGCAATCAATGACCAGATTACAGCCGAGCTGTGGTCTGCAAACCTGTATTTGGCAATGTCTTTCTATATGGAGAAAGAAGGTTATGCGGGTATGGCACAATGGCTGAGAAAGCAGTCTGCCGAAGAAAACGACCACGCTTGCCAAATGGCTTCCTACATGATAAAGCGCGGAGGCGTAGCCCTTGTGGACAAGGTGGACGTAGTGCCCAACGAGTTTGGCACGCCGCTGGAAGTGTTCCAGCAGGTGTATGAGCACGAGTGCCGCGTTTCTAAGATGATTGACGACTTGGTAGATATTGCTTCGGCTGAAAAAGACAAGGCTACGCAAGACTTCCTGTGGGGCTTCGTGCGCGAGCAGGTGGAAGAAGAAGCTACCGCAGCAGGCATTGTGGACATGGTGAAGAAAGCCGGTGCTACAGGCGCTTACTATGTGGATGCCAAGTTGGGCGAACGCAAGTAATGAGTACACAGAAGTCCCTATAAGGCGTGGGGATAGGAGAGAGGGTGTTTTTCCCCCAAGGTGGGGCATCCTCTCTTTGTTTTTTTGCTGGATATTTGCCGGATAACTCGTATCTTTGCCTGTGTGATTCCTGATATTGCGTAATGGAGAAGTTTGAACTACACATACTGGGGTGCGGCTCGGCATTGCCCACCACGCGCCATTTTCCTACCAGCCAGGTGCTGAATGTGCGAGAGAAACTCTTTATGATAGATTGTGGCGAAGGGGCGCAGTTGCAGTTCCGCAAGTCGCGTCTGAAATTCTCGCGTCTGAACCACGTGTTTATATCCCACCTGCATGGCGACCATTGCTTCGGATTGCCGGGATTGGTCTCTACGCTCAACCTGCTGGGACGGACTGCCGAACTGCATGTACATGCTCCGCGAGGAGTAGCGGAGGTCTTTGCGCCGTTTTTAGACTTCTTCGGCAAGCAAATGTCTTATCGGGTGCTTTTTCACGAATTCGATACCCGCGAGGCAGCCCTGATCTATGAAGACCGCTCGCTTACGGTGACCACCATCCCCTTATGCCACCGCATGCCGTGTTGCGGCTTCCTGTTTGCAGAAAAACCGGGTGCCAACCACATTGTGCGCGACATGGTGGACTTCTACCAGGTGCCCGTCCACGAATTGAACCGCATAAAAAATGGTGCCGACTATGTGACGCCCGAAGGCCTTGTCGTACCCAACGATAGGCTCACTACACCGGCAGCCCCTCCGCGCAAATATGCCTATTGTTCGGACACCCTTTGCCAACCCGGCATTGTCCGGCAGATTGAGGGGGTGGATTTGCTCTTCCATGAAGCCACCTTTGCCGAGGCCGATGCGCCAAGGGCCAGCGAAACTTTTCATACCACCGCATCGCAGGCGGCGGGCATAGCCCGTGCTGCCGGGGTGAAGCGCCTGCTTATCGGGCACTTCTCGGCCCGCTATGACGACGAAGTCGTGTTGTTACAGGAAGCCCAAGCCGTGTTTCCCGCCACTGGTCTGGCCGGCGAGATGCTGTGCGTAGAAATTTAGTACTTCTCTTTCCTCCTCTCCGGTTAAACCATTCACAATAAACCGCGTCTAAATGTAAAGACGGGAACATATTTGTGGAAAAGAGAGGCGGGAAAATGCGCGAATTGCCGTATCTTTGCTTCCCCAAAATGAACAAATTCGGATAGAAATATATGAATCCTTCCTATAACGAACGAGAAGTGCTGGCGCTTCTTCAAAATGAAAGCACGCAAAGGCAGGGATTTGAGCAAGTCGTCCGTCAGTATAGCGAGCAGTTGTATTGGCAAATACGCCGGCTGGTGCTTTCGCATGAAGATGCCAACGACTTGCTTCAAAATACCTTTGTCAAAGCATGGATGAACATCGACTATTTCCGGGCCGAGGCCAAGTTGGCTACCTGGCTTTACCGCATTGCCTTGAATGAATGTCTCACCTTCCTGAACAAGCAGCGCGCCGAAGCCAAAGTGTCGCTGGATGATCCGGAATCGGACATGGTGCACCGGCTGGAGAGTGACCCTTATTTTTCGGGCGACCGCTTACAGCTTACTTTGCAGAAAGCATTAATGTCTTTGCCCGAGAAGCAACGCATGGTCTTCAACCTGAAGTACTATCAGGAAATGAAGTACGAGGAGATGTCGGAAATATTCGGTACATCTGTAGGCGCTCTCAAAGCCTCTTATCACCATGCTGTGAAGAAAATAGAGAAATTTTTAGAAGAGAACTATTAAACCTTTCACCCAATACATAGTCTAACGGTAATAGAAGGAGGACAGCTTATGAAAGAAGAAGATAGAATGAGAAAAACTTTGGGGACGGAAAACCCGTTTCGCGTGCCTGAAGGATACTTCGAGCAACTGACCTCGGAAGTAATGGACCGGCTTCCTGAAAAGGAGCATATCGTTACCCGCGAAACTACCCTGTGGGAGCGTGTAAGGCCTTTGCTTTACATGACAGCCATGTTCATAGGTGCCGCCTTGATTATTCGGGTAGCTTCGTCACACTATACGCCTCCCGCCGATAGCGTGGCTACTGCCTCCGCAGAGACCGAAGACGCAGAGGCGGAAATAGAATACATAGACATGGCCATGGAGAATATCATGATGGATGACTATTCCTTGTATGTATATCTGGCCGATGCCGAAGGAGAATGAATGATTTAACAAGTTAAAACCTGATTGACATATGAAGAAACTGATAGTTTTGATATTCGTGTTGCTGGGGTGCAGTCCGTTGGTCTTGTTGGCTTCCGGAGAAAACGAGCAGCGGATGACCCGGGAAGAGTTCCGCGCCAAGCAACAGGCTTTTATTGCCGAAAAGGCCGGACTGACAAAGAGCGAGGCTGAGAAATTCTTTCCGCTTTATTTTGAGTTGCAGGATGAAAAGAAGCAGTTGAACGATAAAGCTTGGAAGCTGATGCGTCAAGGCAGAAATGAGAATGTGTCGGAAGAACAGTATGAAGAAATCTTAGAAGGTGTTTACAACACCCGTATAGCTTCAGACGAATTGGAGAAGTCTTATTTCGAAAAGTTCAGAAAGATTCTTTCTTGCAAAAAAATTTATGAAGTGCAGCAGGCCGAAATGCGCTTCCACCGCGTATGGTTGAAGAATATGCATGGAAAAGGCAACCCGCATAAGCCTCATCCAAGAAAGCCGGAAGATGGTAAGTAGGGAGAATGGCTAAGCACGTGCATGCAGGGGGCAAAGATGTTGGAGTCTGTGCCCCCTGCATTTTTTACATTAGTGGTTTCCTATTCGTTTTTCTCTATGGATTTGGCTTCGTTCCAAAGTTCATCCATCTCTTGCAGGGACATGTCCTTCAGGTTCTTGCCTTGCTTTATGCTATGTGTTTCCACGTAGTTGAATCGGCGGATGAACTTTTGATTGGTGCGTTCCAGAGCATTGTCCGGATTGATTTTGTATAGGCGGGCTGCATTGATGAGGCTGAACAGGACGTCGCCGAACTCGGCTTCTGCCTTTTCTTTATCCATATCGGCTACTTCTGCCTGGAATTCTTGTATCTCCTCTTTGACTTTATCCCATACTTGTTCGCGCTCTTCCCAGTCGAAGCCAACGTTGCGCGCTTTGTCTTGTATGCGGTAGGCTTTGATGAGTGAGGGTAGGGCGGCAGGCACACCGCTGAGTACGGTTTTGTTTCCGCCTTTCTCTTTCAGCTTCAGTTGCTCCCAGTTTTCAGATACTTGGCCGGCAGTTTCAGCTTTGGCGTTGCCAAATACATGCGGGTGGCGGTAGATGAGTTTCTCGCAAAGGCGGTCGCACACGTCTTTAATGTCAAAATCGCCTGATTCGCTTCCTATTTTGGCATAGAAGGCCACGTGCAGTAGTACGTCACCCAGTTCTTTGCAAATGTCCTGTTTGTCGTCGCGCATCAAAGCGTCGCACAGCTCGTAGGTTTCTTCAATGGTGTTAGGGCGCAGGCTTTCATTGGTTTGCTTGCGGTCCCAGGGGCATTTCTCGCGTAGCTCGTCGAGAATATCGAGGAAGCGCCCGAAAGCTTCCATTTGTTCTTTCCGTGTATGTTGCATAAGTTTTGTTTTATGGATTGCCTGCAAAACTACGCATTTCTTTTCAATTTTAAGATGCCGGTTTCTGTTTTTCCCATTCCTGATACGAAATAAGCAGCCCTATCACCTCCGAGTAATTCTTTTGTCCGCTCGCTATCTTGTTGCCTTTCAGGTAGATGTTGTATAGGAAGTCTTGTATCCGGCCTATGAGGGGGCTGTATTTCTCTGCCCAATACCTTTGGTTGCGTTGGGCCAGTGCGATGATTTCGGGGTGTATCCCTTTATATAAATGGGTGTATTCTTCCTTGGTCATCAGCCGGGAAGCGTTGGACAACACATGAGGCAGGATGGACAGGTAGCCGCTGAACTTGACGTTGGGCGCATCGGAGCGGGTGCAGGCCAGGTAACTATACAGGTTGGCTTCAGACTCGCGGGCTATGCCTTGGAAGTGTGCCAGTTCGTGGGCGAAGGTGGCCGGATAGTAAGGCGGAAGCACATCGCCGTTCAGGGTGAATTCGCAAAAGAAAGGCCCCATGCTTCCTGTCACTCCCACCATCGAGGCAAGCGGAGTGAACAGCATAGTTTTGGCTTTGGGATGCTTCATAAATAGCGGATGGATGCCCGGCAATCCTTGGGGAAGACGGTAGCTTTGCGATACATTGGCTGCCACTTTGTTTGGCGAAGTGGCAGGGATGTCGGTATAGGCGGCATTCAGCTCGTCTACATAGCGTTGGGCAAAAGTTTTGAAGGAGGTTTCCGAATAATGAGTTTGCGCAATACCCGTCCGCCCATAGAAGTCGCTTTGCGCATAGTTCAATCCCCAGGCCAGGTAAAACCAGGCGTATATCCAAAGCACGAATTCGGCTTCATGCAGGATGATGCTTCTCCACGGATATCTTTTGCAAAGTTTTTGGTAGAAAGGGCATACCACGAGCCACCCGATGGATAAGGCGATGAACAAGTCGCCTACAGCCCAAGGAATGGATTGGGATATTCCGCCAAGCAGGCGGGCTATGGTGGGATAGACGTATTGCGAATATCCGTCTCCCCATCCGGGCACGTGCTGCGTCAGGGTAATGCCTACAAGCAAAGCGCCCAATATCCATATACGGAAAGGTTTCTTTTTGAACATAGCTGGACAAAGGTAGGGACTTCTGAACTATCTTTCCGTTCTCTCCACGTTAATGAGCGTTAATCTACTTGCATTCCATCAGCATCTTTATACCTTTGTGTCGACAAACTTGTCGAACAATAATGACTAATTGGATAAACCGATGAAAGACAACGAACAAAACACTGAGCAAACCATCCTTGAGGCTGCCGAGGCCGAGTTCATGGAGAAGGGATATGCCAATGCCAAGATGCTTTCCATAGCCCGGCGGGCAGGGGTGGCGCACTCTATGCTGCACTATTATTATCGGAGTAAGGAGAACCTTTTCCAGACCATCTTAATGAAAAAGATGCAGTTGATGATACCCGCCTACAATGAACTATTTGGCCAAGAAAACCTGTCGTTAGAAGATGTACTGCGCCATTTGCGCGATGCCCGCGACCGTTTCTTATGGTCGCAAAACCCACAGATGCCTTACTTCATGCTGACCGAGATACTCTCCAGCAAGAAGAACCGTGGCATGCTGATAGCCACCTTGGAACAGGCCGTGTCCGACCGGTTGGGCCGTGTGAAGCAAATGTTACAGGCCGAAATAGAGAAAGGAAACATACGCCCTATCTCTTTTGAAGACTTCATGATGCTGCTTATTACCATCGATGCCTCCTCCTTGTCGGCCATCTCCATTTGCCGGGATGTGCACGGACTGGATACAGCTCTCTTGACACGCTTGCAAGAGTCTTACCGCGAACACAACATGCAGCTGATACTGGATGCTTTGCGTCCCTGACCTCTTTTTTTATCCCTTTGTAGACAGACTTGTCGAACAGTGAAGACGATAACCATTCATAGCTTACACAATGAAAAAACAGTTCATTCCCCTTCTGCTCCTGCTGCTATGCACAGTGTCGGGCAAAGCACAGCTCACCCTTGAGGATTGCTACCGCAAGGCGCAGGCCAACTATCCCCTTATCCGCCAGTACGAGCTGATAGAAAAGACCAAGGAGTACAACCTGGCGAATGCCGCCCGTGGCTATCTGCCCCAATTGGCATTCTCGGCGCAAGCCACTTATCAAAGTGATGTGACCAAAATTCCCCTCGACCTGGATGCCTTAGGCTTTTCGGGTGTAGAAATACCCTCACTCAGCCAGGACCAATACAAGACGGAGTTCTCGCTGAACCAGACCATTTGGGACGGTGGAGCCATCCGCTCCCAGCGCAAAACCCTCCGTACCCAGGCCGATGTGGAGCAACGCGATCTCGACGTGAGCCTCTACACCCTGCGCGACAGGGTCAACCAACTCTACTTCGGCATCTTGCTGACCGATGCCCGCCTCCATCAGAGCAAAATCTTGCAGGACGAATTGCAGCGCCACCTTGAGCAAGTGGCTTCTTATATTGATAATGGTATAGCCAATCAGGCCGACTACGATGCCCTGCATGTCGACCTCTTGAAAGCTCGTCAAGACGAAGTGGAACTGCGCCACACGCGTCGCGCTTACCTTTCGATGCTTGCCCAGTTCATTGGCCAGGAGCTGCCCGAGGACGTGACACTGACCCGGCCTCTTGGCAATCGTGCCTATTCTTCGGAGAACCAACGTCCGGAGTTATCCTTTTTCGATGCACAAATCCGCAACCTCCGGGCACAGGACAGCCAGCTTACTTCCGGCCTGATGCCCAGCCTTTCCCTCTTTGCCACAGGCGGCTATGGCAAGCCCGGGCTGGACATGTTTGAAGATAAATTCCAACTCTACGGACTGGCTGGCGTACGCCTGTCGTGGAACATAGGAAACTTTTACACCCAAAAGAACAATCGGCGCAAAATCAAGGCCGGCATCCAGTCTGTGGAGACCCAACGGGAAACCTTCCTTTTCAACACTGCCCTCGACGTGACCCAGCACGATGCTGCCATCGACCGCTATGAGGAGCAACTGAAGTACGACGATGAAATCATTGCCCTGCGCCGCTCCGTGCGCCAGGCTTCCGAAGCCAAGATGGCAGGCGGCACCCTGAGCGGTACCGACCTGACGCGCGACATCCATGCCGAGCAAGCAGCCATACAAGACAAGATAGTGCATGAGATAAGCCTGCTTATAGCCATCTACGACCGAAAGTACGCTACCAACCATTGACCACCCATAATCCCTCTGCCTATACAACAAAAGCATAGCAACTCCTAAAAACACTGCATTATGAATATGAAGAAAGTCATTTATTACACCATGGGAGCCGGTCTCCTCTTGGCTTCATGTGCCGGGGCGCATACCGATTACGATGCTTCCGGCGTATTCGAGACCACTGAAATCACCGTGTCGGCTCAAGGCAACGGCGAACTCTTGCAATTCGACGTCCACGAGGGGCAGACCCTGGAGGCAGGGCAAACCGTGGGCTGCATCGACACGCTACAGCTCAGCCTGAAGCGGGAAGAACTGCTGGGTAGCCTGCAAGCCACGGACAGCAGGCGTTACGACGTCAACCGCCAGATAGCCTCCCTGCGCGAGCAAATAGCTACACAGATGCGCGAGCGGAAACGTTATGAAAACCTCCTGCACGCCAATGCCGCCAACCGCAAACAACTGGACGACATCAATGCCAACATCGCGGTGCTGGAAAAGCAGCTTGCCGCCCAGACCGAAACACTGGAGCAGGGCAACCGCAGCGTGGGCGGGCAGGTACGGATGCTCGAAGCGCAGATAGCACAGGTGGAAGACCAGATACGCCGTTGCCTCATCACCACACCCGCCACGGGCACCGTCCTTGCCAAGTATGCCGAGCCGGGCGAACTGGCCACGGCAGGTCGCGCCCTGTTCAAGCTGGGCAACCTGACAGACATGTACCTGCGCCTGTATGTCACCGCGCCGCAACTCACCACCCTCAAGCTGGGTCAGCAGGTGAAGGTCTATGCCGACATGGGCGAGGACGACCGGCGCGAATACCCCGGCATCGTGTCCTGGATATCCGACCAGGCCGAGTTCACCCCCAAGACCATACAGACGCGCGACGAGCGGGCCAACCTCGTCTATGCCGTCAAGGTAGCGGTGAAGAACGACGGCTATATCAAACGGGGCATG
>CALUIF010000223.1 GCA_944320635.1 uncultured Bacteroides sp.
CTATAAAGCCCTCTCCGTACGTTGCATACGAGAATAACCACCCCCAACTGCACCAACTCTCATTTCTTTTTTGTACTTTTGTCCCAATATGCGAAGTTTTCCCTTGGTGGAACAAATACAACGGAAAAGAAATGAGAGTTATCGACTTAATAAACAGCACCGACCAAACGGCTTTTTCTTTTGAAATATTGCCCCCACTGAAAGGTACGGGCATTGAAAAAGTGTATCAGGATATAGACACATTGCGGGAGTTCAATCCGAAATACATCAACATCACCACGCACCGCAGTGAATATGTCTACAAAGACTTGGGCGAAGGCATTTTCCAGCGTAGCCGCCTGCGCCGCCGCCCGGGCACTGTGGCCGTAGCTGCCGCCATACAGAATAAATATAATATCACCGTAGTTCCCCACATTCTCTGTAGTGGTTTTACACGCGAAGAGACTGAATATGTGTTGCTCGACCTACAGTTTCTCGGCATTACTGACCTGCTGGTGCTTCGGGGTGACAAGGCAAAGCATGAGTCTATATTTATCCCCGAGCCCAACGGATACAGCCATGCCATAGAGCTGGAGGAACAAATCAATAATTTCAATAAAGGCATCTTTGTTGACGGGTCGGAAATGAAGATTACCAATACACCTTTCTCATACGGCGTGGCATGCTATCCCGAGAAGCATGAAGAAGCGCCCAATCTGTCTGCCGACATTTACTGGCTGAAGCAGAAAGTGAAGGCAGGTGCCGAATATGCCGTCACCCAGCTTTTCTACGACAATCGCAAATATTTCGACTTCGTGGCACAGGTGCGCAAGGAGGGTATTACCATCCCTATCATTCCGGGCATCAAGCCATTAAAAAAGTTATCGCAGCTCAGCAGGATACCCAAGACGTTCAAAGTGGACATTCCCGAAGAGCTGACAAAAGAGGTGCTGAAATGCAAGGATGATAATGCCGTACAACAAGTAGGCATAGAGTGGTGCATCCGCCAATGCAAAGAGTTGATAGCCCATGGAGTGCCAAGCATCCATTTCTACTCCGTATCGGCGGCCGATAGTATAAAGGAAGTGGCAAAACAAATCTATTAATCCGGGTACCCTTTCATAAAAACGATGTTCAGTTTTCACGATGTTATAGGACAAGAGGAAGTCAAGAAAAAACTCCTGCAAGAAGCGCATGAAGGCCGCATTGCCCATGCGCAACTGTTTTGTGGCCCATCGGGAGCAGGGAAAATGGCTTTGGCATTGGCTTACGCACGCTATCTGTGCTGCCCAAACCACACCCAGGCAGATGCTTGCGGCACTTGCCCTTCTTGCGTGAAATGGAACAAACTGGTGCACCCCGATGTACACTTCGTATTCCCCATCGTAAAAAATGCCAAAGCTAAAAAAGAGGTATGCGACGACTACCTACCCTATTGGCGACAGTTGCTGTTGGAAAGTCCATACTTCGCCCTAGAGCATTGGCTCGACAAGATGGACACAGAGAATGGACAAGCCATCATCTACGCAAAAGAAAGTGATGAGATAACCCGGAAGCTGAGTCTGAAGTCCAGCGAGGGGGGGTATAAGATTACCATCATCTGGCTTCCCGAAAAAATGCATGAGGCGTGTGCCAACAAATTGTTGAAATTACTGGAAGAACCTCCCCGGCAAACTGTATTTCTACTGGTTTCGGAAACACCCGAACAGATTCTCCCTACCATACAAAGCCGCGCCCAGCGTTTCAATATCCCCAAGATAAACGACGCAGACATAGCCAGCGCATTACAGCAAAGATATGGCATACAGCCACAGGACAGCGAAGCTATAGCACACATGGCCAACGGCAGTTTTCTCAAGGCATTGGAAGCTATCCACCTCAACGAAGAAAACGACTTGTTCTTCAATCTGTTCGTCAGCCTGATGCGCCTCTCTTATGCCCGTAAGATACGCGAAATGAAACAATGGAGCGAACAAGTAGCCGGCTTCGGGCGAGAACGTCAAAAAGACTTCCTGGCCTATTGCCAGCACATGATACGCGAAAGCTTTATTTCCAACTTCCACTGCAAAGAAATGAACTACATGACACGCTCCGAGAAAAATTTCGCCACACGCTTTGCCCCGTTTGTCAACGAACGCAATGTGGCAGGTATCATGCACGAACTAAGCGAAGCACAGATACATATCGAACAAAACGTAAATCCACGCATGGTATTCTTCGACTTCTCGTTAAAAATGATAGTTTTGTTGAAAAACTAAGAGAGCAAAAGTACCGATGTTGGAATTTATATCCTATATTTGACACACGATTTATAATTTAACTATTTAGATCAATGGATTTCAAACTACATAACGGAAGCGGAAACCTATGTTATAGAAGTTGCGGTAGGCAAGACAAGCAGCTGAACACCTACGACTGGCTGGCCGACATTCCAGGAAACAATGACGAAAGCGACTTGGTAGAAGTCCAATTCAAAAATACCCGCAAAGGATATTTCCGCAATAGCAACAAAATTCCTTTGGAAAAAGGAGACATTGTAGCAGTAGAAGCAACTCCGGGGCACGACATAGGCGTAGTGACCTTGACGGGACGTCTTGTTCCCTTGCAAATGCGCAAAGCCAACATCAAATCGGAAAACGACATCAAGCGCATCTACCGGAAAGCCAAAGCGGTAGACATGGAAAAATATGAAGAAGCCAAAGCACGCGAACACTCCACCATGATACGTGCCCGACAAATAGCCCAAAACCTCAACCTGGACATGAAAATTGGCGATGTAGAATACCAAGGGGATGGAAATAAAGCCATATTTTACTACATAGCCGAAGGACGTGTTGACTTCCGTCAACTTATCAAGGTATTGGCCGAAGCTTTCCGTGTGCGTATCGAAATGAAGCAGATTGGCGCAAGGCAGGAAGCCGGACGCATAGGTGGCATAGGCCCCTGCGGACGAGAACTGTGTTGTGCCACATGGATGACTTCCTTCGTTTCCGTATCTACCGGTGCAGCTCGCCTGCAAGACATTTCACTCAATCCGCAAAAACTGGCAGGCCAATGCGCCAAACTTAAATGTTGCCTGAACTATGAAGCCGACTGCTACGTAGAAGCACAGAAAAGGTTGCCATCCAAAGAGATTGCGCTCGAAACGCAAGATGCCACCTACTTCTACCTGAAAGCCGACATCTTGAGCAACCAAATAACTTATACCGCAGATAAAAGCAATCCGGTCAACACCGTCGTCATCAGTGGCAAACGAGCTTTCGAAATCATAGCACTGAACAAACGTGGTGTCAAACCCGACAATTTGACCGAGGACCTGAGCCACATTGCCCCAAAGAAACCCGTAGACTTGGTAGAGCAAGAAAGTCTGACACGATTCGACCGCAATAAAAAAAGCAACAGTCGCAACAAGAAAAAGAAGAAAAAGCAACAGCAAAACACCGCGGCCAACAATCAGCCAGCTACCACAAGCAAGGATCAGCCAAACCAATCCCCTGCCAAAGAACAACAAGCTAAGCCACAAGGGAAACAACCACGAAATAACCGCAAGCCCAAACAACAAAACGAACCGGCACAACAACATGATAAAACTGCCCGGAATTAAACAACGGCATCTGCTACGCCACTCGTTATGGTTATGGCTACTCACCACAACCATAATGGGTGGATGCAGCAGTCATACTACGCACCGTGCATACCACTCTTTCGCCCACGAAGAATGGAAAATGCAAGACACCATAAGCCTTAACGTCACGCCAACCGATTCGCTTGCCGACTACACATTGGATATTGAAATACGCAACAGCAACAACTATCCATACGAGGATTTGCCAATCTCCATCATTTGTACAGAGGGAGATAGCCTGCTGCTACTCAACGACACCTTATTGCTAAATCTTGCCGATGAATACGGCAGGTGGAAAGGGAAAGGTATAGGTGGGCTGTATCAGACAGAATATCATGCCGGAAAGCTACACATCAGACACGCAGGCCGCCATTGCATACGAATCTCGCATCTGTTGCCCGACACGCTATTAAAAGGCATTAGCGACATCGGTATCAGGATAGGAAAAATCAGCGCCTATCACGACCAGCATCCACGCGCAGGAAGATGAACAGGAGAATAGTGAAACCCCATAAAGATGACCCTCCATAGCTAAAAAAAGGCAAAGGGATGCCTATCACCGGAGTCAATCCTAACACCATACCTACATTGATAAACAAGTGAAACAAGAAAATACTAAGCACCGAATACCCGTACACCCTGCCAAAAGCAGAAGGCTGACGCTCTGCTACAACCAGAAGCCGAAGAATAAAAGCTAAGTACAGTAACAATACTACCGTAGAACCTACAAATCCCTGCTCCTCACCCACTGTACAAAAAATAAAATCTGTATCCTGCTCGGGCACGTATTTCAACTTCGTTTGCGTACCGTTTAGGAAACCTTTGCCCGTCAAGCCCCCCGAACCAATGGCTATCTTTGACTGATTGACATTGTAACCGGCTCCAGTAGGGTCTTCTTCCAGCCCAAGCACAACTTTAATACGCATCTGCTGATGGGGTTCAAGCACTTGATTAAACACATAATCACTCGAATACAGGAATCCGACAGAAGCCAGTGCAAACAATCCTATGAGCAGGCAACTTAACTTCCGCCACACCAAAGCACGAAAAAACAGATAACACACCGTCAAAGCACATACTCCCCACTGTACCCATACCATATTAAAAGGAACAATGTAACGTGCCACCACCCATGCCAATACATGCACACCCACTATAACGGCCAACATGTTGCGCACAGTATCCCAACGCCGGGTATACACCCACACCATACCCGAAACCGCCAGCAGTATAAGCCACAGCACCACGTACTGCCCCACTGAAGTAGGCATATCCTCACCCCACATCACTGCCCCATAGCGAATGCCCACTACAAAATAAACTACGGCACACACACCGGCAAACAGCACTACCCCCGGCATACCCTCCCGGTACAACACCAAAGAAAACGCCAAATATACCAAAGCAGAACCTGTCTCCCGTTGCATGATAATAAGCATCATGGGCAGTAAGATAAGAAATGCCAATGTCAGCGCATTCTTCCACGTACGCATTGTAAATCCATAGGCACTCATATACTTTGCTAACGCCAACGCCGTAGCAAACTTGGCAAACTCGGCAGGCTGAAGACTGACAGGTCCCAGGATAAGCCACGAATGCGACCCTTTTGTGTCGGGCGCAATAAATATCGTTATTGCCAGCAACACCATCAGTCCCATGTATATCAAGTAAGAAAAGGTGTCGTAAAAAGCATCATCCAGCATCAGAAGCACAAAAGCAAGCCCAAACGAACATACAATCCACACCAGTTGCTTACCGGCACGCGTAGAAAAATCCAAAAACTCCGGATTGCCAAATTCATAACTTGCCCCGCATACACTGAACCACCCGCATACTACAAGCACCAGATAAAGCCCGACGGTCCACCAATCCAACGTTTTCCATATACTTTGTCTATGCATCATATTTTTATCCTATGTCTACACACCATAAATTCATTTCCACCCCGCAAAGAGCCGCTACCTCTCTTCATCATCGTAATGTATAACCCGATTGCTGAACTCCTCTGCCAATGCCTCGTTCTGGGGCGACAACTTCCCGTTCAGATATTGGTCCATCAGGATAGCACCGATAGGCACACCGTAAGTCGCACCCCACCCTCCGTTTTCCACATATACAGCGATGGCAATCTTCGGGTTGTCCATCGGGGCAAACCCCATGAATACAGAGTGGTCTTTACCACGGTTTTGCGCTGTACCAGTCTTACCGCAAGCCATCATGCCGGGAAGCATGGACTCTACAATGCGACACGTTCCTCCTCCGGCCACCGCAGCGCGCATGCCTTTGACTACCGACTCGTAATGTTCCGGCAGGATGTCAGTATAATGCCGCGTCCGGTACAAACTGTCCAACTCATTATCTTCAATCTCCTTCACCAGATGAGGAGCCACATAATATCCTCTGTTGGCAATGGTTGCGCCCAGATTGGCTATCTGCAAGGGAGTAGCCAGCACTTCACCCTGCCCGATGGAGATACTGATAACCGTCAGCCCGTTCCACGAGCCACGATATATCTTGTCATAAAACTGGGCGTTGGGAATAAGCCCGCGTTGCTCACCCGGCAAGTCTGTATTCAGGCGATAACCGAACCCCTGCGACACCATGTGGTCTTTCCACACCGTAATAGCATTTTGCGGTGAACCATACTTTTCATCGCCAAACATACGGTACAGCCCCCAGCAGAAATAGGCATTACACGATGTAGCGATAGCCGGAACCAATGGCAAAGGAGAAGCATGCCCATGGCAACCCACGCGCAACCCCCTGTATATAAATCCATGAGAGCAAGGAAACAACGGACTGTCTTCCTTTACAATGCCCTCCTGCAAAAACGTCAGAGCCTGTGCCGTCTTGAATGTCGAACCGGGAGGATATGTGCCCATGATGGCCCGGTTCAGCAACGGTTTGCGCTTATCTTTCTGCAAGCGGTTATGATTCTCACCTCTCTGTCGCCCCACCATTAGCCCCGGATCGTAGGTTGGCGACGACACCATACAAAGAATCTCTCCCGTAGAAGGCTCTATGGCCACAATCGCACCTATTTTGTTCCGCATCAACCGCTCGCCCAACATCTGCAGGTCAATGTCCAATCCCAATGTCAGGTTCTTGCCCGGAACAGATGGACGGTCCAGCGCCCCATCCCGGTAATGCCCTTGTATACGTCCATGTGCATCGCGCAACAGCACTTCCACCCCCTTCTCGCCACGCAGGTACTTTTCGTAAGACTTTTCAATGCCCTGCTTGCCGATGTAGTCGCCACGGTTGTAATAATCGTCCCGCTCCATCTCCCGTTTCGACACCTCGCTGATGTCGCCCAACGCATGGGCAGCAGCATTATAAGCATACTCGCGTATGGTACGCCGTTGCACGGAAAAGCCTTGAAACTTATACAGTTTTTCTTGAAACACTCCGCACTCTTCTGCCGACAATTGCGCCATAAACGTTTGCTGCGTATAGCGAGAATACCCCGGATTCAAACGACGGTCTTTTACATCAGCCACCCGTTTGTCAAACTGCTCACGAGTAATATTCAGCGTGCGACAAAAATCAAGCGTATCGAGCTGTGTCACCTCACGGGGCACAAAGACTACATCATAGGCTGGTTGGTTATACACCAGCAATTTGCCGTTGCGATCATAAATGGCACCACGCGACGGATACTGCACTTTGTTCAAGAACGCATTGCTATCGGCATTTTTCTTATAAGTATCATTTATAATCTGCAAGTTGAACAACCTGCCCACATAAATCAAAACAATAGCCACGGCTATGAAAGCAATCACATATTTCCGCTTTTCCAACACATAATCTTTTGCCATCGCTACCTACAGAATTTAAAAAAACACCTCACTTCGACTTATTTCTTCACAATGCCTTCCACAGCCATTACACACGCTATGGTAAGCGCCATGCTGGTCACCATTCTTAACAGCAACATACCTATATGCGCCAGCGAAAAGAACTCCAGTGAAAACAGCATCACGTGATGCACCAATACGCATGCAACGGCATATTTAAAAAACGCAGCCGTTCCCATCGTCTGCAAAGAAGGTACCATGCTGTCCTGCACATCGCGTGGCAAGAACAGGCGCAGGAATAAAGGGCGCAGAAACGCCAACAACACCACGGCTGCAGCATTCATACCCAAGGTATCCGAAAAAATATCGACTGCCAAGCCTAAACAGAACGCCCACAACAGTAAAGCATTGCGCGACGTACCCGTTTCAAACTTCAATATCAGATAAATATACAAGAATGGCGTGGCATAACCCGCAATATGCACGTTATTGAGCACCAGCACCTGCAATAGCACCAATCCGACAAACCAACCTATCTTGTACACAAAATTCACACCCATCAGTCCGTTTCCTCCAATGTTTTCTGCTCCTCCTGCCCGGCACGCGAAATGACACACACCTGAGTCACTTTACCAAAATCAGTAGCAAGCTTAACCTTCACCCGATAAGAAAGGCCGTCGTGCGAATCGGCCATCTCTGTCACCGTACCTACCATGACACCTTCCGGAAATACAGCCGAATAGCCGCTGGTCACCACAGTGTCACCCACATTAAACTCCGCATGTCGGGGCAAATCGCGTAAGTATGCATATTGCGCATCCGTTCCTTCCCAATGCAGATAGCCGAAATAACCGCTTCCCAGAATCTTACAGCTAAGGTTCGATTTACTGTTCAGCAGCGATATCACCAGCGAATAGTGGGGCGAAGTCTTATACACGATACCTACCACTCCGTTTGCATCCACCACCCCCATTTCCGGGCTTATGCTGTCTGCACTGCCCTTATCCAGCGTCAGGTAGTTGTCCACCCTATTCAATGAGTTTTTAATCACACTTGCCCGACGAACCTTATACTTGTCCAATGCCAGATGCTCCAAACTTTGCAACATCATTGAGTCCATACCTTGTTTGGCAAATGCGCTTTCCAACAATTCCACCTTGCGCTCCAACCACACATTACGCTCCAGCAAGTCCGCATTGACTTCCTTCAGGTGGAAGTACGAACTGACAGAACCTGCCGCCTCGTATATGGCCCCGGCCACCCCATTGGCAGAAGTAAGAAACACCCCCTGCTGGTAACGGTTAAAGCGGAACAATAAAACAAAACTGGCTACCTCTAACAGCAGAAAGAGGAACCAGTAATTGTATTTCACCAAAAAGTTCAGCAGGTTTCGCATGAGCCCAAAGCTATTAAAGCGTTGTATGGAGCACCGTTCATCGCATCAAGAATGAGAAGCGGTCCACGTTCTTCAACGCAACTCCCGTACCCTTTGCCACAGCCAGCAAGGGATCCTCCGCAATGTGGAAAGGTATGTTGATTTTATCAGTCAAACGCTTGTCCAAGCCCCGGAGCAAAGCTCCGCCGCCTGCCAAGTAAATGCCATTGTGCACAATGTCGGCATAAAGCTCGGGGGGCGTATTCTCCAAAGCGTTCAGTATGGCAGTCTCTATGCGCGATATGGACTTGTCCAGACAGTGTGCCACCTCCTGGTAGCATACCGGCACCTCCATAGGCAAGGCTGTAATGCGGTTAGGTCCGTGCACGATATAGTCTTCGGGAGCATCCTCGCCCAAGTCTGTCAGCGCCGCGCCCACGTTTATCTTAATGCGTTCGGCCATGCGCTCACTGATGCGCACATTGTGCTGCCGGCTCATGTACTCCTGAATATCGGCAGTAAGGTCGTCGCCGGCTGTCTTTATAGAGTTATTGGATACAATGCCTCCCAACGAAATCACCGCAATCTCGGTAGTGCCTCCGCCTATGTCCACAATCATATTGCCTTCGGGAGCCTCCACGTCGATACCTATGCCTATAGCAGCAGCCATAGGTTCGAATATCAGATAGACATCGCGCCCGCCGGCATGCTCGGCAGAGTCGCGCACGGCACGGAGCTCCACCTCAGTACTGCCCGACGGCACGCCAATAACCATGCGGAGCGAGGGAGAGAACAGGCGGTGACGACTGTTCACCTTCTTGATAAGCCCACGTATCATTTGCTCGCAGGCATAGAAGTCGGCAATCACGCCATCGCGCAAGGGACGTATAGTGCGGATGTTCTCGTGTGTCTTGCCATCCATCATCTTCGCCGTTTCGCCCACGGCAATCATTTTGTCCGTCCTGCGGTCCAAAGCCACCACCGAAGGCTCATTCACCATTATCTTATCGTTGGCAGTAATAATGGTGTTGGCGGTGCCCAAGTCCATTGCTATTTCTTGCGTAAACGAAAATAAACCCATCTTTGTAAATTAAGAATGAAGAATCCTTTTTAAAATGATGAATGAAGAATGAAGAATTAAGAATGAGGAATCGCGTTGTCACCAGGTCCTTCATTCTTCATTCATCATTCTTCATTAAAAATATATTAGTGCTTGAAGTGGCGGAAGCCCGTTGTCACCATGGCAATGCCATGCTCGTTGCAATAGTCGAACGACAGTTGGTCTTTAATACTACCACCCGGCTGGATGACTGCCGTGATGCCTTCGTTGCCTGCTATCTCCACGCAGTCGGGGAAGGGGAAGAAAGCATCGCTCGCCATAACGGCACCATGCAGGTCGAAGCCAAAGCTCTTGGCCTTTTCGATGGCTTGCTTCAAAGCATCCACACGACTGGTTTGCCCCACACCGCTTGCCAGCAATTGCTTGCCCTTGGCCAGTACGATGGAGTTCGACTTGGAATTCTTCACAATCTTGTTGGCGAAAAGCATGTCTTCTACCTCTTGCGGAGTAGCCAGCTTATCGGTTACCGGTTTCAAGTCTTCGGGAGTCTCAATCTTGAGGTCGCGTTCCTGCACCAATACCCCGTTCAGCAAGGAGCGGAACTGCTTCTTGGGCAGCTTGCAGGGCTTGCGCACCAGGATAATGCGATTTTTCTTCTGCCCCAGCACCTCGAGCGCATCCACGTCGTAGTCGGGAGCGATGATAACTTCAAAGAATATCTTGTTTATTTCTTCCGCCGTCTCTTTGTCAATCACCCTATTGGCCACCAGCACGCCTCCGAAGGCCGATACGGGGTCGCCAGCCAAAGCATCTTTCCAAGCCTCGAGCAGTGTGGGGCGCGAAGCCAGGCCGCAGGCGTTGTTGTGCTTCAGGATGGCAAAGGTGGTGTCCGTGAACTCGTCAATGAGGTCGACTGCCGCATTAATGTCGAGCAGGTTGTTGTACGAGATTTCCTTGCCGTGTATCTGGTCGAACATGGCATCGAGGTTACCGTAGAAGTAGCCTTTCTGGTGGGGATTCTCACCATAGCGCAACGTCTTCTGGTCGTTTGCAGAATAGCGGAATGCACTGCCTTCCTCGCCATCGAAGTAGTTGAAAATGGCCGAATCGTAATGGGAAGACACGGCAAAAGCCTCTTTGGCCAGCCAACGGCGTTCTTCAAGCGTAGTAGTGGCGCCGTGCTCCGTCAGCATATCGCGGAAAGGCTGATACTGTGCCTGCGAAGCCACAATCACCACGTCGTTATAGTTCTTCGCAGCCGCACGGATAAGCGAAATGCCACCTATATCGATTTTCTCTATCACATCGGCCTCGCTGGCGCCGCTTGCCACCGTGGCCTCGAAGGGATACAGGTCGACGATAACCAGGTCGATTTCCGGAATGCCGTATTTCTCTATCTGCTGGATATCCTGCTCCAGCCCCCTGCGGCAAAGGATGCCGCCGAACACCTTGGGGTGCAGCGTCTTCACCCGCCCGCCCAGGATGGAAGGATAAGTAGTGAGGTCTTCCACCGCCTGGCAGGGATAACCCAATGATTCGATAAACTGGCGCGTGCCGCCTGTGGAAAGGAACTGCACACCCTCTTCATGCAGCTTCGTGATGATTTCGTTCAACCCCTCTTTATGGTAGACAGAAACCAGCGCTGTTTTGATTCTTTTAGCTTCAGACATGATAAGTTTTTGAATTAAAAAGTACGCGTGAAATTTTAACTTGGCAAAGTTACGAATTTCTATGGGAAATCTTCCCTTATGGAGGTTTAAAAATGACGAACGGGCGTTTTTGCCCCGGCTCCGCCCGATTTTCCACCTTCACCCGCCCCAACCGCACGCTCCTGCAAGCCCCGGAAGAGGAGGAGAAGAGGTCACAGGTACCTTCCCCGTATTCGGGCTGTATCCGGGTCGTACCCGAGACGGTTTTGCTCCGCTCTTGCTCCGCTTTTCCTACGCTCCTATAGAAGCGGAGCTGGAGCGGAGCAAGAGCGGAGCAAATACGCCGCAGATACGAGGATGGTAATAAATGGCGATAATCGGCATAAAATACACTGAAGAAGCCGATGAGATGGGCAATACGCTGGTAGAGCAATTTGGTTGTGAATTTTCGGCATACAGCAAGCAGAAAGAGTAAAAAAGGCAAGCAAAAAGGAAGGGTGCTTCGAAATGAACTTCCTTTGCATTTCGAAGCACCCTTTTTGTACTGGCAACTATCTCAACCTTCCACTTCCGTGAGTTCTACCACACGGCTCTTCAGCGATGAGGTGCTGAATACATCCAGTCCAACCTTCATCAAGTAGTCGCCGGAGAGGGTCATGCCGTCTGCCTTCAAGTCTGATTTTCTACCCGGCATCAGGTTTATCTCTTCTACCTTATAATATTTATCCGGGGCTAGTCCTTTCAGTTTTACCTTAAAAATCTTTTCCTGATAGCGGGGATAGATGTCGTAGGCAAACAGGACAGCTTTTTCTTGACTGTCCGACACGTAACTTACTGCCATGTGATTGCCTGCATAAGGCGAGACCAAACGGTATTGATTGCCATCGAGAATGACGTGCTGTAACCGCTTCCAATTGGCCACAGCCGTCTGGCAATAGCGCAGGTCATCACTGCCCAGCTTGTCCAGGCCTATGTCAAAGCCCAGCTTGCACATGGAGGCCACATCGGTGCGGAACTTTATGGAGGTATTTTTATTCCAGCTCGTCACATGAGCACACATGGCTTTGGCCGGGAAGATATGCGAGAAGCCCCACTGGATATATAGGCGTTCGATGGGGTCGGTATTGTCGCTGCACCAAAACTCAGTAAAATATTTCAAGGCCTCATAGTCGCATCTGGCACCGCCCCCCGAGCAAAGCATCATGGATACATGTGGATAGTTCTTCTTGATGCGCTGCAACACCTTGTACAGCCCACGCACATGGTCGATGTAAAGCTGCCCTTGCTTTTCCCGCAGGTAGGGAGAATAGATGTTGGTGATGGGGCTGTTGCAGTCCCACTTGAAATAGGCTAAATCGGGATTCTGCTGCAAGATGCGTTCGACCACCCCGTAAACATACTCTTGCACTTGCGGATTGCTGAGGTCGAGCACCAGCTGGTTGCGGTAACAATAGACTTCCCGGTTAGGATAATGGATGGCCCAATCGGGGTGCTTTTCAAACAGCTCGCTTTTGGGATTCACCATCTCAGGCTCTATCCAGATACCCAATTTCACCCCTGCACGGTGGGCGCTTTCTACGAGTGCCGGAATTCCTCCAGGCAACTTGTCACGCGTTTCCTCCCAATCACCCAGACCGACTTTGTCGTTCTTCCGGGGATATTTGTTACCAAACCAGCCGTCGTCGAGCAGAAACATATCTACCCCCAAATGCTTGGCCTCTTGCATCAAGCCGGCCAGTTTATCTTGGTCGAAGCGGAAACCGGTGTTCTCCCAGTTGTTGAGCAACGTCATGCGCGACTGCATACCATCTTTCAACTGGTAGCGGAGTGCCCAGTCGTGCAGGTTGCGGCTGGCACTTCCTGCCCCATCGTAGCCCATGGTGAAGATGAATTCGGGCGTGGTAAAGGTTTCTTCCGGTTTGAGCTCGTAGGAGGAGGCATAAGGGTTGATGCCGGGGATAACGCGCAGATTGCCCACATTATCCACCTCAAATGTAAAGCGGAAATTGCCTGTCCAGCCCAAGGTGCCTGCCAAGACTTCCCCGCTATCTTCGGCTGCAGCCTCATCCAGCCCCAGCAGAAAGAACGGATGCATGTGCATGGCGGCCCGGCTGCCCAGCTTGGTGTCCAGTATCTTCTTGCCAGGTGTGAGGCGCGATGTACTCATCTGTGCTTCTTTCGCCCAATCGCTACTGAACTCCGTGAGGTAATAGGCGGGGCGATTGAAGTAAAGCATGGTCGAAGCATAGGCCGAAAGCACTATTGGACTTTTTTCCCGATGGCGTATCTCACTCCAAGTCTTAATTACATTCTGCTCGTAATAGGCAATGTAGTGCAACGTGACCTCCAGGGGGTAACGGTCGTCACGCAGCACAATGTCGGTCTGCGTACCGCCTTCCACCCGACGGATGGAAGAAGATACATAGTACAACCAGGTAGAAGGGTTTCCATCGTAATGAGTCACAGCGATGGCCGGTTCAAAGAAATCTTCATTGCCCGAACCGCTATATACTTCCCAACCTCGCTTCACGGCACTACCGTCTGAAGAGGCATGAACTGGCCAATCGAGCAGCTTCAAGTCAGCCTCGTGTTCAAGTTTCTGTCCTAAATAAACTTGATAGAGCCGACGGTTCTCGCCTACGCGCAAAACCAAATCGGTGCTTTCGGTTGAGATTCTCAAAATATCCTGTCCGAACATGTTCAAAGCCCATGCGGTCAGTACAAGGCATGATGCCGCCTTTCTGAGTATCTGCTTCATTGTATTCTGTTTTTATAAGTGGTTATTAAAATTTTCCAATGGATGTACCTATCTAAAGGATAAGCCTTCAAAGGTAATCACAAATAATCATTTTTCTGCGTATTAGCACTCTATTTTCTAACTAAAATAAGGAACTGAATTGATTTTACCGCAGTTTACTACGGATAAACCGGCAGTTTACTACGGATAAACTGATAGTTTACTACGGATAAACTGATAGTTTACTACGGATAAACTGACAGTTTACTCCCAACAAATTGTAATAAACTGTTAATCGAGTAATTATCAGCCTGATAAAAGACATCAAGCTTGAATTCCAAGTACCCGCTAAAATGCACATTTTAATACCGCACAAAGTATAAAATATTTTATCCGTCTTTTCTTACTTTTTCCTTACTCTCTATTCAAGGGTAAAAATGGCTTGCAAAAGGTCTTCCGACCGGCTGCTTTTGCCTACCATCACAATAAAATCGCCGGGCTCTACCACATACCTCATGTTGTTGTCGTAAAAGCCCAGGCATTCGTCCGTAATAGAGAAAGTTACGGTTTGGCTTTCGCCGGGCTTCAGACAGAGTTTTCTGAATCCTTTCAGTTCTTTTACCGGACGGGTGATGGAAGCCACCTTGTCTTGTACATACAGTTGTACCACCTCCTCGCCTGTCATCTTGCCGACATTGCGCACATTTACCGAAACCACGGCATGCTCGCCCGACTTTTTGCCCGGAAGGATCTTCAGCCCGGCATATTCAAACGTGGTGTACGACAAGCCATAGCCAAAGGAGTAAGCAGGCTCATTGGAGAAGTCGATGTAGGAAGACACATAAGTTTGTTGAAGCGTAGAAGGGCGGCCAGTGCTCTTGTATTGGTAATAAATGGGTATCTGCCCCACATGTGCCGGGAAGGTCATGGGCAATTTGCCCGATGGATTGTATGCCCCCCACAACACGTTGCAGATGGCATTACCGGCCTCACTGCCCAGCCACCAGGTGCATAGTATGACATCGGCCTGCTTCCGCACTTCATTGAAGATGAGCGGACGCCCGCACATAACCAATGCGATGACCGGCTTGCCAGTCTTCTTCAGCTCGGCGATGAGTTGTTGTTGGCTTGCGGGCAGGTTGATGTCTACCTTGGCAGCCTTTTCCCCACTTTGCGAAGCTCTTTCGCCTACGGCCACAATCACCACATCCGACTTCCGGGCAGCTTCTATTGCCGCCTCAAGGTCGTCGAGGGTATTGTTCCTGAGGTTGTAGCCTTCGGCATAATTCACCGTCAGGCCACGCTTTACCAATGCCTCATAAGGCGTGACAATCTTACCACGGTCGATAACAGCTGCCCAAGCACCAGCCATATCATTGGCCGATTTAGCCAAGCCACCAATCAAGGCAACGGACTTCACCCTCGCTGACAGGGGCAAAACTTCGCCTTTATTCTCCAACAATACAATGGAACGTTCGGCCATACGTAGGGAAGCATCTCGTATAGCCGGTGAATTGAGCACATGGGCAGAACGTTGTGGATTGCAATAGCGAAATGGGTCTTCAAACAAACCTAATTCATACTTCTTCTCCAAGATGCGGCGTACGGCCTTATCCAGAACAGCTTCCTGTACACGACCTTCTTCTATCAGCTCTTTCAAATAAGTCAGGTAACAAGTACTGACCATTTCTACATCAAGCCCGGCATTCAGAGCCTTGGCGGCTGCATCTTTCTTATCGGCTGCATAACGATGGTTAACCAGTTCTTCTACCGAATTGTAATCGGACACTACAAAGCCCCGGAACCCCATTGTTTCCTCAACAACTGATTGAGCAAAAAATCATTGCCCGTACAGGGTATGTTATTGAAATCGTTGAAGGCGCTCATCACCGTGGCCGCCCCGGCTTGAATAGCTGCTTTGTAGGGTGGCATGTAGAAATTGGCAAACTGCCCCAACGACATGTCGACGCTGTTATATTCTTTGCCGGCAACGGGAGCACCATATCCCGCAAAATGCTTCAGACACGCCATCACCGTGCCCGTATCGGCCAAGCTCTCCCCTTGCAATCCACGAATACGAGCTGCCGCTACCAAAGCGCCATAATAGGGGTCTTCGCCGGCACCTTCCATAACTCTGCCCCAACGGGCATCCCATGAGACATCGGCCATGGGGCCAAACACCCAATTCAAGCCATCGGCTGCACTTTCCCTGGCATTGCAGGAAGCCGCTTCCTCTATCAAATCCAAGTCGAAACTGGAGGCCTCGGCCAGCGGAATAGGGAAACCGGTGTAATAACCATGAATGACATCCAGCCCGAAAATAAGTGGAATGCCCAAACGGGATTGTAAAGCCAACTCCTGAAAGCGGCGGATTTCTTTTACACCTATCACATTGAGCATTGAACCTATTTTGCCCTCCTTCACATAATCTTCTTTCGAATAGGCAGCTCCACCCGGTCCCGTGAAATTGCCCCGATAGGAACATTGAGCCAATTGCCCGATTTTTTCTTCCAAAGTCATTTTCGCCATCAGATTGGACACAAATTCTTCTTTAGGGGCAATCTGCGCGCAGACTTCCCCTACAAGAAGCCCCCAACAGCATACTATTAACCAAATTCTTTTCTTCATCACTGTTCAATCATAATTCATCATTAATGATACAAATCATTTTGAGGAAGGCTTATAACTTTACCCGTCCGTGCAAAGGCAACACTGCGGACGACGAACCTACCCAAATGTCGAAATCACCACTTTCCACTACAAATTGCTGTGTGCAGACATCGTAATAAGCAAAAGCTTCTGCATCCAGCAACAAAGATATGCGTTTCTGCTCTCCCCGCTTCAAGAATACTTTTTCGTAGCCTTTCAGTTCTTTCTTAGGGCGAGGTACGGAAGCCAACACATCACCGACGTAGATTTGCGCCACCTCGGCCGCATCGACTTTGCCCGTATTCTTAAGGTCGAACGCAACGCGTACCAGATTATCTCCGACTTTCCGGATTGTCAGGTTACTATATTGGAATTGGCTGTAAGACAAGCCATAGCCAAAAGGATAAAGAGGCTGCGTACCAGTATGTTCATACCCTCGATAGCCTACAAAGACTCCTTCGGCATACTGCACCCGCTTATGCGGAACATTCCGGTTATCGTAGTAGGAGGCACAGACCGGATTGTCTTCCCACCGTTTCTCAATGGTGATGGGCAATTTTCCACTGGGCGAAATGCGCCCTGTAATGATTTCGGCCAAAGCTTGTCCGCCTTCTTGTCCGGGATACCAGGCCATAAGGACAGCTTCTGCCTTTGCTCCCCAATTTCTGAAATCAATGCCCCCGCCGGAATTAACTACCACAGTTACCTTATCGTGCAGGGTTGTCACCTTATCTATCAGATATTCTTGTCCATAAGGCAGAGCAAAAGGCCGGTCAAAGCCTTCGCCTTCAATACTGCTATTGAAGCCCACACATACAATCACATTATCGGCCTGCTTCAATGCCGAAACCAATAGAGCCTCATCAAGCATACCGGCGTGGAAGCGTATAGTGGCTTCTCCTGCATTATCGAAATATTCCACCCGCAAACGATATTCCTGCCCGGCCTCTACCTGCATGAAGGCATTGCGGGTGCTATAGGAATGATTGCCCCAGTCACCGGTCAGTAGGCGGTCGTTTACAAAAAGCCGGTATCCGTCATCTCCAGCGAGCTGGAATTGTACGGTGCCACTCGTCCGAGGACGATAAACAGCTGTCCAACAAGCCGAGTATTTATCATCGGGAAGACCCGGGAAGGGAGCCCCGTACTTCCAGGCATAATTGATGGAGGCTTCTTCTCTTTGCTTGAAGATTGCCCCACTCAGATTGACAGAATTGTAGTAACAAGCCTTGAAACCAAGCTTTGTGCATAGGCTGTCTGTATAGATATCCGGCGATATATCCTTATAAAGCAGGCTGTCCGAAAGCAGATGCACACGCTTTTCGCCCCACAACATGGTCAGTCCTTCGTATAAAGAAGTCGTGGAATGGGGAGTAACAAAACCGCTTCCGCCACCGGTAGGTATCACATCGGCATTGGGACCGAGTACTAAGGTACGCCCCTTGCGGTAGGGCAGGATATTGTCTTGGTTCTTCAGCAGCACAATGCCTTCGCGCGCCAAAGCCAAAGCTGTGGCCTTCGACACTTCATTTTCCTGCTCTACTTTTACTATTGCGGTCGGATGGTCAAAGGCGCCAAACAGCATTAGAGTTTGCAGTATATGGCACACTTTAGCATCAATGGTCTGCTCAGTGACGATGCCGTTGGCTATGGCCGGCAACAGCACGTCCTTCGTCATGAACTTGCCTACGGGCATCTCCAAATCCAGTCCGCCATTGGCAGCACCTACACCTGAATAAACAGAAGACCAATCTGACATCAGAATGCCTTGAAAGCCCCATTGATGGCGCAGGACGTCGATATTCATCCAAGCATTTTCGGTGGCATGAACTCCGTTTACCAAGTTGTAACTGTCCATGACGGCGGCTACATTGGCTTCTTGCACGGCCTTCCGGAAAGCGGGGAAATAGATTTCCTGCAAGGTGCGTTCATCTACGTCCGAGCTTACATGATGTCGGCTCCACTCTTGGTTGTTGGCGGCAAAATGCTTGATGGTGGCCATGACACCTTCTTTCTGTACGCCTATAATGTAGTGCTTGGCAGTTTCGCTCGTCAGGTAGGGATCTTCACCAAAATATTCATAATTCCGTCCACACAAGGGAGAACGATAGATGTTGACGCCGGGACCTAACAAAATATCAATGCCGCGTGCTTTGGCGTCACAGCCAAGGCCATGCCCCAGTTTTTCGACCAGCTCACGGTTCCACGTGGCGGCCGAGAGAATACCGGCCGGATAAAGTGTGCTTTTCGTATTATTGCGGATGCCTTGCGGTCCGTCGGCCAAATGAATTTCGGGAATGCCGAGTCGGGGGATGGCACGGATATAAAAAGACTTGGGGCCTGAGATATAATCGATTTTCTCTTCCAGTGTCATTTGAGCCACAAGCTTTCGGGCACGTTCTTCCGCCTGCTTCCAAAACAGCCCCCACACGGCATCGGCATATCGCTCGCCCAAAATGAGCTGTCCTTCCGTTCCAAAATGAGGATCGGACTCGTCTTTCAGTTTATCAAGTCCTTGGGAAGACACACAAGCCGTCCAAGGTATGGTCCGAGATAGGTCGGACAACATGACATTGAAAGCCATTGTACCTTCCTCGCGTCCTGTCCAGTTCCATTGTGAGAGCTGACCTACAACAAACGGCAAATGGGGCATGCCCAAGTCGGCACGAAGGTTTTCAATCAAAAGAGACAACTTCGTCCGATATTCATCCGGAGATTGACAATCAGATTCACCTTGGTGCCAGATGACGGCCTTCAAGGCTCCTCCTTGTGCTTGAGCCATACGCACGCGTTCCAAGGCCGCTTCGTAATAGCCGTCTTTGCTTCCTTTCAACCAAGAGTTTATACTGCTTCCTCCACGGGCATTCACAATCAGCCCTATGGGGTGTGGCGAAAGGCTAGACATCTTACGCGCAAAGGAATAAGCCGGCCCTAAAGCCTGCAAGGATAAATCTTTGCGGATAGTGGAATACTTGTTCAGAGGATTGCAGGCCGGCTCGAACTTGCCCTGTCCATTCAACAGGTACACGTTCTCCATCTCGTCCATCAGTTCGGGAAGTAAAGGCCCACGCCCGGCCATGTTCGACTGGCCGATGCACAGGTACAGGTCCAACTCATCCATACCATGAGAGGGACTATTGCTTGCATAGAGGCTGCCTCCCCGAGGATTTGCAAATAAGAGGAGAAACAGCAGGAAAGGAATATACAATGTTTTCATACAATGTTTCATCTGTTAATGGTTTGTGGTGAATCCAGCTTCTTGCCAGTGTTGAAGTGCTGGTTGTCGGGAAGATAGCCAGGCTTGGCAGCCCCCTCCTTCATCAGCGTTTTCAGCTCGCCCAGATAATCTTGGTAAATACCCCGCGGCGTTGTATCATACTTCTTGCAAAGTGATGCCGCCAGCCCCACCACTTCGCCCATCATGCCGGTGGTACGCATTACACGCACTGTGCCTAACGCTACATGGGTAACGCTAATATTCCGCCCGGCCATAAACAAGTTGTCAACATTGCGAGAGTATAAACAGCGGTATGGCACGGCATAAGGATAGATATAGATGTGCTTGGTAGCTGCCTTGAAAGGAGCATCCGGAAAATGTTGCAGATTCTTAGGGTCGGGGAAATGCAGGTCGATGCTCCAAGTGGTTGTGAAGGAAGCGTCTTCGTGAAATACATTTTTTTGAATGTCATCCTGTTTCAGGATATAATCGCCCAACAAGCGGCGCGACTCCCGCTTCCCTGCTACGTAGGCCACCCACTCCAATGAGCGGTTGCGGTAAGCGTCGCGGTCTTTTAACTTGTTTTTCAGGAAACTCCAATTGGAGTACACCACCAGCAAGCCGTAATCGCGTATCCGCTCGAAGTCGGTTATCTGGTCAAAGTTCATGCCGGTTTCCCAAGTCCACTCTCCCATTTTTACTTTTTCGCAATTGGCTTCATTGAAGTCTATGCCATAACGGAATTCAGGGAACTTTGTCCGGTGTCCGGCATCCGTCGAATACCATTGCACAGAGGCGCCCATGGTCATTTTATCAGCTTTTTCCGGAGCCAGCGACTCTCCGAATTCCTCCCGGCCTTCACGCCCCATCCGGTAATCGGCTCCGGCCAAAACGCCCAATGTGCCGTCACCGGTGCAATCGGCAAACAAGGGCGCCCGAAGGGTGATTTCCGTACCGTTTTCTATATGTTGTGCCGTAAGGGAGAGAATCTGCCCGCTGTGGGTCTGTGCGGCATTGACATGATAGTTAGCAAACAAAGTGATGTTCTTTTCCGCCAAGATGAATTGCAGCTTCTTCTCGTCTTCATAATAAGAAGCCGGCTGGGCATTCCCGCCTTTCGAATGGCCGAACTCACGTATCATCCGCCCTAAAGCCGGATAGGGCTGTTCTTCAATGAAACCGCCCAAGTGTACCCGTACCTCCGCACTGTTATTTCCTCCTAACACAGGGCGGTCGTTTATCAAAGCCACCTTGCATCCACGACGTGCGGCACTCACCGCCGCACACATGCCGGCAATGCCTCCACCGGCCACAACAAAATCGAAATCGAGAACACGAGCCGGAGGCAGGCACTGCAACTTGCGGCGGAAATCGGCCAACTCTCTTCCCCCGACGGGAGGCATGGAAGCTTCGGTTGTAAAATAAATGGCATCGCATCTTCCATCAAAGCCTGTCAGGTCTTTCAGTGCCACTTGAAGTGTTTTTTTCCTGTTCCTGACAGATACCTTACCTGCATATTGCCACATCCAGCCATCGCCCTTGCTCCCCAAGATTACCGGAAGCAAGCGGCGTCCCACCTTCAGCTTAAACTTTCCTGGTCCTTCTCCTTTATGCCAAGGAGAAGTCCAGTTGTAAGTACGTACATATACATGGTAAGTCCCGACTTCCGGAAATATCACCTCCGCTGTGGCATCGGCCACCGGACAGCCCATGCCATGAGCCAACAGATAAGGAGAACCCATGAAGTCCATAAACTGCTGGTCGGTAACCCAGCCGCCTTTGCTGCCGAAGCTTTCGGCTTCGAGCCATACCTGGCCGGCACGTACGGACTGAGAGCCGACCAACAATCCGAATAAAAGAATCAGAAGCTTATGCATAGCTGTATCATCTGCAAGTTACTCTACAGTCACATCTTGCAGCTTCAGCCAGCCGGAGGCCGTGAAATTTCCTTGTGCGGCGAGCTGCAAGCCTATCTCATTCTGACGGGTTGCATCGACTATGCCGATGGCCCATGTATATTTTCCGGGGGCTGCTTCAACGGCCTTTCCGGTGAACACATAGGAGGTAGGAGTGCCTTTTATCCAGTCGCAAGGTTTGGCCTGTGTGTCGATAAACAGAGCTGCGACTTTGTCCGTATCCTTATTCAGCAAAGCAAAAGCCACCTTGTACTTGTCTTGCCACTGCGGGATGTT